>NZ_JAWDIS010000002.1:0-457523 GCF_032464915.1 Microbacterium galbum
CGCTACTTGAGGGGCTGCGGGGCCTTCCGGCCGCTCCGCTCTCCCCTGTGGGGCGAACAAGTAATAAGTTACGCCCGAACGACCACCCCGTCGAATCGAGCACACACCCCGGGCGTGTCGCGATCGTGATGCCGCGGAAACAGGCCCGAAACGCGGGATGGCCCGGCGGACCGTGACCGTTCAGGCGTTCGCGGCCTCGGCGCTCTTCTGCGCCGGAGCGGGCCAGAGCGCATCGAGCAGCTGCCGCACCCAGGCGATGAGGTTCGCGTCGTCGGCATCCTGAGGAAGGGGGACGACCATGGCATCCCCTCCCGCCACCAGCTTCGCCTTCGGGTAGAGGCGCTGGAGACGCACGCGCATGGAGTCGGGGAGGTCGGCGGGGGCGATACGCAGGTTGGACCCCATCGCCACGACGTCGGCGAGTCCGGCCTGGGCGGCACGGCGACGAAGACGCGCCACGGCGACGAGACCCTCGACCTCCGCCGGGGGCTCACCGTAGCGGTCGCGGAGCTCTTCGACGACGAGGTCGATGGCATCGTCCTTCGCCGTGGCGGATGCCGCGGCCGAAAGCTTCTGGTACGCCTCGAGGCGCAGCCGCTCGCTGTCGATGTAGAACTCGGGCAGACGCGCATCGACCGGCAGCTCGAGGCGCAGCTCGGTCGGGCCGTCGACGTCTTCACCGCGGAATGTCGACACCGCCTCGCCGATCATGCGCAGGTAGAGGTCGAACCCGACGCCGGCGATGTGGCCCGCCTGCTCCGCTCCCAGCAGGTTGCCGGCTCCGCGCAGCTCGAGGTCTTTCAACGCCACCTGCATTCCGGAACCGAGGTCGTTGTTGACCGCGATGGTCTCGAGGCGGTCGGCCGCGGTCTCGGACAGTGGCTTCATGTCGTCGTAGAGGAAGTACGCGTAGGCCCGGTCGCGGCCGCGCCCCACACGCCCGCGCAGCTGGTGCAGCTGCGACAGGCCGTACTTGTCGGCACGGTCGATGATGATCGTGTTCGCGTTCGAGATGTCGAGACCGGTCTCGATGATCGTGGTCGACACGAGCACGTCGGCCCGGCGCTCCCAGAAGTCGTCGACGACCTGCTCGAGGGCGTGCTCACCCATCTGCCCGTGGGCGACGACGATGCGCGCCTCGGGTACGAGCTCGGCGAGGTGCGCGGCGACCCGCTGGATCGACGACACGCGGTTGTGCACGTAGAACACCTGGCCTTCGCGCAGCAGTTCACGGCGGATGGCCGCGGCGATCTGCTTGTCGTTGCGCGGGCCTACGTACGACAGGATCGGATGCCGGTCCTCCGGCGGGGTGGCCAGGGTCGACATCTCGCGGATCCCGGTGACCGCCATCTCGAGTGTGCGCGGAATGGGTGTCGCGCTCATCGCCAGGATGTCGACGTTGGTCTTCAGCTTCTTCAGTTGGTCCTTGTGCTCGACGCCGAAGCGCTGCTCCTCATCGATGATCATGAGCCCGAGGTCCTTGAAGACGACCTTCTCGGTGAGGATGCGGTGCGTTCCGATGACCATGTCGACCGTGCCGTCGGTGAGGCCCGCGAGCGTCGCTTTCGCCTCTCTGTCGGTCTGGAAGCGAGAGAGCGGGCGAACGGTGACGGGGAACCCGGCGAAACGCTCGGCGAACGTCTCGAGGTGCTGCTTCACCAGCAGGGTCGTCGGCACGAGCATCGCGACCTGTTTGCCGTCCTGGATGGCCTTGAACGCGGCGCGCACCGCGACCTCGGTCTTGCCGAAGCCCACGTCGCCGGAGAGCAGGCGATCCATCGGGATCGGCTTCTCCATGTCGGCCTTGATCTCGTCGATCGTCTGCAGCTGATCCTGCGTCTCGGCGAAGGGGAACGCCTCCTCCAGCTCGCGCTGCCACGGCGTGTCGGGCCCGAAGGCGTAGCCCTTGGACGCCATACGCGCCGAGTACAGCTTCACCAGCTCGACCGCGATGTCGCGCACGGCCTTGCGGGCACGGCCCTTGGCGGCCGCCCAGTCGCTGCCGCCCATCTTCGACAGCGTCGGCGCCTCACCGCCGACGTACTTCGACAGCAGGTCGAGCTGGTCGGTGGGGACGAACAACTTGTCGCCGGGATAGCCGCGCTTGGCCGGCGCATACTCCAGAACGAGGTACTCCTTCGTCGTCTTCACCGCGTTGCGGCCTCCGCTGGAGACCTCGCGCTGCGTCAGCTCGAGGAACTTGCCGATGCCGTGCGTGGCGTGCACGACGACGTCGCCGGGCTTGAGCTGCAGAGGATCGACGACGTTGCGCCGACGGGATGCGAGCTTCTTCGCGCCGCGGTTGTCGGAACCCACCGACCGGCCGTAGAACTCGGTCTCGGTGATCACGGCGAACCGCGCCTCGACGAGCTGGAAGCCCCGTTCCATCGGCGCGCACACGACGTGGGCCACCCCGGGCTCGGGCGGGCGGCGCAGATCGTCGACCCGTCGGGCCGCGATACCGCGCTCCGCGAGGACGTCTCGGGCGCGATCCACCATCCCCGGTCCGGAGGCCGTGACCACGACGGACCAGCCGTCGGCGAGCAGCTGACCGACGTGCGCGGTGGCGCCCTCGACGTTGCCCTGGAACGACGGCACCGCGTCGGCCTTGACGCGCTGAGCGGAGTCGTCGCCGATCACGAGGCCCTCGTCCTCGGCATCCGCCGCTCCGGAATCGAAAGCGCTGAGCTGCCACCACACGCCTCCGCGGCCGCTCGCGCGCTCGTGCAGGTCGTCGAGCGTCACGAAGTCGCCGGAGTCGAGATCGACGGGGGTGTCGGCCCCCGCGGTCGCCGCCGACCAGGCGGCCTCGAGGAACTCGCGGTTGGTGTCGCCGAGGGTCGTCGCGCGGGCGAGAGAACGCTCGGGATCGACGAGGGCGACGGCGCTGCCGCCCGGCAGGTAGTCGACGAGGGTGACGAGATCGTCGACGAGCACGGGGATGAGGGACTCCATGCCCTCGGCGGGAATTCCCTCGGCCATCTTCTCCAGGAGCTGACGCAGGCCCGGGTACCCGTCGCGCAGCGCGGCCGCTCGGGCGCGCACCTCCGAGGTGAGGAGGAGTTCGCGGCTGGGGACGAGCGTGACCTCGGTGACCTCGCCGGGCAGCGATCGCTGGTCGGCGACCGAGAAGGCGCGGATCTGATCGACCTCATCGCCGAAGAACTCCACGCGATAGGGGTGGTCGGCCACCGGAGGGAAGACGTCGAGGATGCCGCCGCGCACGGCGAACTCGCCGCGCCGGGACACCATGTCGACCCGGTGGTACGCCAATTCGACGAGGCGGGTGGTCACGCTCTCGAGCTCGTGCCCGCGTCCGCCGACGACGAGTTCGACGGGCTCGACGTCGCCGAGCCCGGGCGCGAGGGGCTGAAGGGCGCTGCGGACGGACGCGGTGACGACCAAGGGCGACTCGCCGTTCCACGCGGCGATGCGCCGGAGGACGTCGAGGCGGCGCCCGACCGTCTCGGGGCTGGGGCTCAACCGCTCGTGCGGAAGCGTCTCCCAGGCGGGGAAGTGCAGCACCTGGGCGCCGGGGAGCACGGCATCCAGTGCCGGACCGAGCGACTCGGCCCGACGACCCGTCGGCGCGATCACCAGAACAGCGCCCGGGTCGCCCGAGGCGCGACGACGCTCGATCAGGCCCGCGATGACGGGCGCGTCGAGGCCGTCGACGAGGGAGAGAGACAGGTCGGCGGAGGCCGCGGACGCGGCCTCGCGGTACGACTCAGCCTGCTCGAGGGCGCGGACGATCCCGGGAACTGTCACTCGGGAAAGTCTACGCGGGGCCACCGACACCGGGCGGGGCTGGACGAACACGGGCACGGTCATTCGTACGGTGTCGACCGGTGACGTCGACGGGTTCTGCCACCTCCGCGTGAAGCGAAGCCACCCGGGACGGGGCTCGACGGGCTGAGCCACCCCGGAGGGAGGGTGCTGCGTAGAGTGGCGGCATGTCCTCCCCCAGCGCTCCGGACGGACCGGTCTTCACGGCGCCCCACGTCGCGCCGCCGGTCGGGACCCTGCTCGCTCCCGTGCCGACGAAGCGCCGCGGGCGGCCTCTGGGAACGTGGGCTCTGCTGCTGGCGCTGATCGCGGGGGTGCTGGCATCCGCCGTCGCCGGATTCGTCGCGTTCCGCATCGCGCGGGGTGCCGGGCCCGGTCTCCTCGCCGCCGGCCCCTCGACCATCGATCTCCGGGTGCTCTCACCCGTCCGCGATCTGGTGCTGGTCGGCGAGATCACCTTCTGGACGGCGACGGTCATCGGCGTCGCCGCGGTCGCGATGGGCATCGTGGCGACGGTGCGCGGCTCCGCACGCGGGGCGGGCATCGCGGCGATCGTGATCGGCGTGCTCGGACCTGTGCTCTTCGGGATCTTCGTCGCCCTCGCGCTCGTCGGCGGGATCGCGACCCTGCCGGGTGGAACCGGCGTCGCGGTCTGACCCCGCTACCGGTCGGCGCGCCCGCCGTCCACCCGGTGAGCGGCGACGGCGGATTTCCTAGGCTGGGGTCCGGGCAACGGCCCGTCGACCCATCCGAGGAGGATCCCGTGAGCAGCACCACTCCCCCGCCCTATGATCGCGCGAACGCCTACCCCGACGCCGGCCGGGCGCCCTCGGCACCGGTGTACGACGGCGGTCGGCGATCGACGACCCTCGGGCTGATCGCGTTCCTCGCCGCGGCCGCGGGCGTCGTCGTGGGCATCATCCTCGCCGTCATCGCCGGCGTGCAGGCCGGCGGGTTGCAGCAGTACGCCGGGCTGGACGGTCAGAACGACCCGACGACCTTCCCGCCGGACGCCTCGCAGAAGGCCATCGCCGCCAGTGTGCTCGGCATCGCCGCGTTCGCCGTCTACGGGATCTTCGCGCTCTGGGGATTCATCCAGGGCATCGTCGCCGCGGTCAAGAACCGCGGGCGCGGATGGGGCTTCGCCGCCGTCGCCATCTCGGTCCTCGGCGGCATCGCCGTCATCGTCGCGTTCGTGAGCGGCATCGGGATCGGCGTCGGCTCCGGCATGTGACCCCCTCACCGTCGTGCGTACGGGGCGTCGGCTCAGCGCCGCTCAGGCGCGCGGGGCGTGGAATCGCTGCTGCGCGGCGACGAGTCCCTCCTCGACCAGGAGCTCCACGGCATCCGCGGCATCCGAGACGAGGATCGGCAGCGTCGTGCGCTCGGTGGCGCCGAAGGGGTCGAGCACCCAGTCGGCAGGATCCTGGCGACCCGCCGGTCGGCCGATGCCCACCCGCACACGCGGGAAGTCCGCCGTGCCGAGCGCCTTCGCGACGTCGCGGACGCCGTTGTGCCCGCCGTGACCGCCGCCGGTCTTGAGCTTGAGCGTGTCGAAGGGGATGTCGAGCTCATCGTGGACAACGACGACGCGATCGGGGTCGATGCCGTAGAAACGCGCGAGACCCGCCGCGGGGCCGCCCGAGACGTTCATGAAGCTGTTCGGCTTGGCGAGGATGAGCTTCGCCGCGCCGGGGCGCACCCAGGTCTCGGCCACGCGCGCGTTCGCCTTGTGCGCACGGAACGCCTCACGCCGGCGGGCGGCGAGCTCGTCGACGACCATCTGGCCGATGTTGTGGCGCGTGGCCTCGTATCGCGGTCCGGGATTGCCGAGACCGATGATGAGCCAGGTGTCAGCCATGGCATCCATCCTTCCGGATCCGCGCGCGGACCCCGTGGAAACGACCGAGGGGACGCGAATCCGCGTCCCCTCGTCGTGTGCGGGTCTCGGAGGACCCGCGCAGGATCAGTTCTCGTCGCCCTCTTCGGCGGCCGTCTCGGCCTCCTCCGACTGCTCCTCGGCGACCTCGGCGTCGGCCTCGGCGATCTCCTCGTCGGCGGCGATGGTGTCGAGCGGAACCGAGACGCCCACGACGAGGGTCTCGGGCTCGGTGACCAGCGAGGCGCCGGCGGGGAGGGTCAGGTCGGCGGCGGTGATCTGGGTGCCGTCCTCGGCGCCCTCGACGTCGACCTCGATGTTCTGCGGGATGTGGGTGGCCTCGACCTCGAGCGACACCGAGGTGGCGTCGAGCATCGCGATGGTGCCGGGGAAGGGCTCACCGGTGACGACGACGGGCACGTCGACCTGGACCTTCTCGCCCTTCTTCACGACGATGAGGTCGATGTGCTCGATGATCTGACGCACGGGGTCCTTCTGCACGTCCTTCACCAAGACGAGCTGGCTCTTGCCCGCGATGTCGAGGTCGAGCAGCGCGTTGGCGCGACGGATGAGCAGCGCGGTCTGGTGACCGGGCAGCGCGACGTGCTGGGGCTCGGTGCCGTGACCGTAGATGACGGCCGGGATCTTGCCCGCGGCGCGGAGGCGACGGGCGAAGCCCTTGCCGAAGTTCTCGCGGAGCTCCGCGACGACCTTGTTGTCTTCCGACATGTTGTTCTCCTCGCGGGCTCATGTCCCGCAGCTTGTGAGCGGACGGTGTCCGCACCTGTGTGGTCTGGATTCGACTCGAACGCGAGCGCGTGAGGAAAGCCGGGAGCCTGCATCACCGCGTCGATCACGGATGCCGGGTGCTCCCTGCGGGCGCACGGCGATGGCATCCCTCGCCGAAGTACCCCGGAAGTCTACCAGCGACGGCCCGCGCTCTCGACCCCCGCGATGCGGGGGCGGACGGGAGCACGCGACGGCGACGGTAGGATCGAGGGGCCACACCGACCCGGAGGATCATCATGGACAGCGGCTTCTTCTCTCACGTCGTGATCTGGGTCGTCGGCGGCCTGGCCGCGATCGGCGGCGTCGCCGCGATCGGCGCGCTCTTCTCGCTCGGCCGCAACGCCTCGTACAAGAAGCACTGACGCCCACCCGGGCTGCTCCTCGAGCCCCGGTCTCGCGTCGAGGTGTCCGCGCGGGGGTCGTCCCCGGCGCGCGCCCCGGCTTCTTCCGACGGATTCGACGCGCCGAGCCCGTAGACCATCGTCGCCGCGACCTGACGGCGTCCGCGCGCGCATTCACGACACGTCCCGGCCGGCCCGGGCCCATCGGACGCTCGAACGCCCCGGTCACCGTCCTCGCGGGCGGCGACCGGGGCGTTCTCGTCGGTCAGAGCGCGAAGACGACCTTGCCCGAGCGCTGCGAGTCGCGCGCCGTGGCGAAGGCCTCCTCGGCATCCGTCACCGCGAACTCGTGCGTGAGCGCGCTCTCGATACCGGGGGTGGACGCGAGCAGCTGCACCGCGCGGTCGATCTCGTCGAGGAATCGGAACGCGCCGAGGTAGCGGACCTCCTTCGAGATGAAGGGGGCGAGGTTCACCGGGCGCGGGTCATCCGGCAGCATGCCGACCTGCACGACGGTGCCTCCGGGGCGTACGGCCTTCAGCGCCGTCGAGATGGAGACGGGCACGCCCGAGCATTCGAGCACCACGGCGTACGCGTTCGGCTCGACCTGCTCGCTCGACACGTCGACGGTCGCCGCAGCGCCCAGGTCCGCGGCGCGCTCGAGGGGCCCGGTCAACACGTCCGTCGCCGTGACGCGCGCTCCCGCCGCCGCCGCGGCGGCCACGGCCATCAGGCCGATGGGTCCCGAGCCGGTGACGAGGACGTCGAGTCCCGCGACGTCTCCCGCCTTGCCGAGCGCGTGCAGCGCCACGGCCAGAGGCTCGGCCAGCACCGCCCGGCGCACCGGCAGCTCCTCCGGCAGCACGCGCACCATGCCGGCCTCGACGATCAGGTACTCGGATGCCGCGCCCTGGGTGTGCGGCCATGTCGAGGCGCTGCCGAGGTACGACCCGCCCGGCCACAGGTGCGGGGCGTTCTCGATGCCCTCTCGCGGCGTGCCGAAGCGGGCGGGGTGCACGGTGACCGGCGTCCCCTCCGCCAGAACACCGGAGGGATCGAGGTCGACCCGCCCCGAGAGCTCGTGCCCCGGGACCAACGGCTCGCGCACGACGAAGGCGCCGTTGGCCCCCTCGTAGTAGTAGTGCAGGTCGGATCCGCAGATGCCGACGTATTCCACGCGAAGGCGCACCTGCCCCTCCCCGGGCTCGGGAACGGCGACGTCCTGCACCTGGGCGGTGAGCGCCTTCTCGATCAGCAGCGACTTCATCGGTCTTCCTCTCCGCGGTCAGACGACCGCCGTCATCCCGCCGTCGACGAAGATGTTCTGCCCCGAGACGAAGCTCGACGCGTCGGACGCGAGGAACAGCAGAGCCCCGCGAAGCTCGTCGAAGTCGCCCCATCGGGCGGCGGGCGTGCGCTGGGTCAACCAGCGCGTGAACTCGGGATCGTCGACCAGGGCGCGGTTCATCTCCGTCGCGAAGTACCCCGGACTCAGGGCGTTCACCTGGATGCCGAACCGCGCGAGGTCGGCGGCCATGCCGGCCGTGAGCTGCGCGACGCCGCCCTTCGTGGCCGAGTACGGCGCGATCGTCTGCCGCGCCAGGCGCGATTGAACCGACGCGACGTTGACGACCTTGCCCGATCCGCGCGCGACCATCGCGGGGGTGACGAACCGCGAGACGTAGAAGACGCCCGAGAGGTTCGCCGCGACGATGTCGTCCCAGTCGGCGACCGCGAACTCGTGGATCGGCGCCCGGCGCTGCACGCCGGCGTTGTTGACGAGGATGTCGGGAACCCCGACCTCCTCGAGCAGGCCGGTCACGCTCGTCTCGACCGCGGTGGCATCGGTGACGTCGAACACCACCGCGTGGGCGGGGCGCCCCGACAGCTCCTCGGCCTCGGCGCGGGTCCGCTCCACGGCATCCTCGTCACGACCGTGCACGATGACGCGGGCGCCGCCGCGGGCGAGGGTGAGGGCCAGCGCGCGGCCGAGGCCCCGCGATGAGCCGGTGACGAGCGCGAGTCGGTCGGAGACGTCGAACAGGTCGGCGTTCGAGCCGGTCACAGCAACGCGCCGATGCCGAAGACGAGGAGCGCCGCGAGGAAGCCGAGCACCGACTCGATGGCCTGCTGCACCGTCCACGTCTTCAGGGTGGTCTTGACGTCCATACCCATCAGGCGTCCGACCAGCCAGAAGCCGGAGTCGTTGACGTGACCGGCGAACACGGAGCCGGCGGCCGTGGCGAGGGTGATGGCGACCACCTGCAGCGGCGAGAAGTCGCCCGCCATGACGGCCGGGGCCGCCAGGCCCGCGGCGGTGACGAGGGCGACGGTCGCCGAGCCCTGCGCGAGACGGAGGATGACGGCGATGACGTAAGCGGCGACGATGACCGGCAGACCCAGGTCGCCCAGGCTGTCGGCCAGCGCGTCGCCGATGCCCGAGGCGCGCAGGACGGCGCCGAACATGCCACCGGCGCCGGTGATGAGGATGACCGAGCACACCGGTCCGAGCGCCGAGTCGACGACCTTCTCGAGGGCGGTGCCGTTCTCGCCGCGGCGGAAGCCGAAGACGACGGTCGCGACCAGCACAGTGATGAGCAGCGCGACGGGCGAGTTGCCGAGCAGGATGAGCACCTGGACGACCGTGTTGTCCGTCGGCACGACGCCGGCGGCGCCCAGGGTGGTCAGACCCGTGTTGAGGAAGATGAGCAGCATCGGCAGCAACAGGACGGCGATGACCGTGAGCGGCTTGGGCGGGTTGGCCGGCTGATCGGCGTCGACGTCGCCGAAGAGGGCGGGCACGGGCAGCACGATGCGGCGCGCGATGAACTTGCCCCACAGGTAGCCCGAGAGGTACCAGATCGGGAACGCGATGATCAGGCCGACGATGAGCACGAGGCCGAGGTTCGCGCCGTAGAGGCCGCTCGCCGTGACCGGGCCCGGGTGCGGCGGCAGGAAGACGTGCATCACCGAGAAGGCGGCGGCGGCCGGCAGACCGAACAGCAGCACGTTGTTGCCCGAGACGCGGCGCGCGATCGCGAAGATGATCGGCAGCATCATGACGAGCCCGGCGTCGAAGAACATCGGGAATCCGAGGATGAGCGAGACGATGCCGAGGGCGAACGGCGCCCGCTTCTCGCCGAAGATGCGCACGAAGGTCTCGGCGAGCGACTGCGCACCGCCGGAGTGCTCGATGAGCCTGCCGAGCATCGCGCCGAGGGCGACCAGGAGGGCGACCGTGCCGAGTGTCCCTCCGAACCCTCCCGTCAAGGTGGTCACGATGGTCGACACCGGGATGCCGGCGACGAACGCCGTCACCAGCGACACGATGATGAGCGCGAGGAACGCGTGCACCTTCAGCCAGATGATGAGCACCAGGATGAGCGCGATCGCGCCCGCGGCGATGGCGAGCAAGGGCGCCGTGCCGAGTGTTTGGGTCCAGTCGTCCACGAGATCTCCGTTGATTCAGGGGGGCGCGGCATCGGGCAAGCTGTGTGTGACCCGCACCCACGGGTGAGTGAAGGCATTTTCACATAAAGATCGTATCTTTGACAAGATAAGGTCGTATCAAACGACCTGAGGAGGGGTCATGGCCCGCGCATCGCACGGATCGTTGCTGGACGCCTTCGGCATGCGCATCGTCGACGGGGACCTGCCCACGGGCCACGTTCTGACCCTTGCCGCGCTCGAGGCCGAGTACGGCGTCTCGCGCACCGTCGTGCGCGAAGCCGTCCGCGTGCTCGAGGCCATGGGCATGCTCGCTCAGCGTCGTCGCGTCGGCATCACCGTGCGGCCCGCCTCCGACTGGAGCGCTCTGGACACCCGGCTCATCGGCTGGCAGCTCGCCGGCAAGCGCCGCGACCAGCTCATCGCGAACACCACGGAGCTGCGCGCCGCGGTCGAACCCGTCGCCGCGCGACTGAGCGCGCGTCGGGCGACCGACCTGCAACGCGGGGAGATCCTGCGCCTGGCCGAGGAGCTCGAGCGCCTCGGCGCCGCCGGTCTCGGCAACTCGCCCGAGTACCTCGCAGCCGACATCGCCTTCCACGACCTGATCCTCGTCTCCAGCGGCAACCTCATGCTCGCCGCCGCGCGCGCCCCCATCGCCGCCGCGATCGAGGGACGCTCGATGCACGGCCTGACCCCCGGCATCCCGAACCCCGACGCGCTGGACAATCACGTCGCCACCGCCGCCGCCATCGCCCGGGCCGACGCCGACGCGGCGGAGGAGCACACGCGGCTATACGTCGCCGCCGTGCTCACCGAAGTGCGCCGCTCCATCTGACCCCTTCCCCCGACGAAGAGAGAAGCCATGACCGTCCCCGTCCTCGTATTCATGGGCCCCGCCGGCACCGGCAAGTCCACCGTCGCCGGCATGCTCGCCGGCCGGCTGGGGTGGGACTTCCAGGAGGGCGACGACCTGCACCCCGCGGAGAACGTCTCGAAGATGGCATCCGGTCACGCCCTCACCGACGACGACCGCTGGCCGTGGCTCGACCGGGTCGCCGGATGGATCGACGGTCAGATCTCCGCCGGACGGCCCGGCGTCATCACGTGCTCGGCACTCAAGCGCAGCTACCGCGACGTGCTGCGCCGCGACGATGTGACCTTCGTGCTGCTCATGGGCGACCCGAAGCTCGTGCTGGACCGCCTGCTGCGCCGCCAGGGGCACTACATGCCGCCCTCCCTGCTGACCTCGCAGTTCGAGACGCTGGAGATCCCGGATGCCGACGAGCGGGCGATCCGCGTCGACCTCGACCTGACCCCCGGCGAACAGGTGCAGGAGGTCGTCGACCGCCTCAGCCTCTCCCCCGCCTGAAACACGCGGGAGTCGAGCCGATAAAGTGGCATCGGCAACCCCACGTGCGCCCGAAACCCCTTCTCGCAGCCGATTTACGGAGCAACGAATGACGTCGACCCCCTCCCCGACCGGACCCTCGACCGACCAGGATCAGGCCCCTCACGAGGCCGCACAGGTGCACGAGGGTGCGCCCGGTATCGAAGAGGTGGACCGCCCCACCGCCGAGGCCGACTCGCGCCCCGAGGGCGAAGGCGACGGCCGCGCCAACATCGGCGTCGTGGGTCTGGCCGTGATGGGCTCGAACCTCGCCCGCAATCTCGCCAGCCGCGAGGGCAACACGGTCGCGATCTTCAACCGCAGCCAGGACAAGACCGAGCACGTGCTCGCGCAGCACCCCGAGGCGGACTTCGTCGCCTCGTTCTCGTACGAGGACTTCGCCGCGTCGCTGTCGAAGCCCCGCACCGCGATCATCATGGTCAAGGCCGGCCGCCCCACCGACTTCGTCATCGACGAGCTGGTGAAGGTGTTCGAGCCCGGCGACATCATCGTCGACGGCGGCAACGCCCTGTTCACCGACACCATCCGCCGCGAGAAGGCCGTGCGCGAGACCGGCATCAACTTCGTCGGCATGGGCGTCTCGGGCGGCGAGGAGGGCGCGCTGCGCGGCCCCTCGATCATGCCGGGGGGCTCCGACGAGGCCTGGGCCACGCTCGGCCCCATCCTGAAGTCCATCGCCGCGGTCGCCGAGGGCGAGCCGTGCGTCACGCACGTCGGCCACGACGGCGCGGGCCACTTCGTCAAGATGGTGCACAACGGCATCGAGTACGCCGACATGCAGCTCATCGCCGAGGCCTACGACCTCATCCGCCGCGCCACGGGCAAGTCGCCGGCCGAGATCGCCGACGTCTTCGCCGAGTGGAACCGCGGCGAGCTGGAGTCCTACCTCATCGAGATCACCGCCGAGGTGCTGCGCCAGACCGACGCCGACACCGGCAAGCCGCTCGTCGACGTCATCCTCGACCAGGCCGGGGCCAAGGGCACCGGCGCGTGGACCGTTCAGACGGCTCTCGACCTGGGCGTGCCGGTCTCGGGCATCGCCGAGGCGACCTTCGCCCGCTCGCTGTCGAGCCACCCCGAGCAGCGCGAGGTCTCGCGCGAGCTCCCCGGCCCCTCCGGCACCGACGTGCTGTCGGGCGAGGATGCCGACGCGTTCATCGAGCAGGTTCGCCTCGCGTTGTACGCCTCGAAGATCGTGGCCTACTCGCAGGGCTTCGACGAGATCCGCGCCGGCGCCGCGCAGTACGACTGGAACATCGACCTGGGCGCGGTGTCGAAGATCTGGCGCGGCGGCTGCATCATCCGCGCGCAGTTCCTCAACCGCATCGCCGAGGCGTACGACGCCGAGGCCACCCTCCCCGTGCTGCTGACCGCCCCGTACTTCGTCGAGGCGCTCGGTCGCGCCCAGGACGCCTGGCGCCACATCGTCTCGCTGTCGGCGGCGAGCGGCATCCCGGCCCCCGCCTTCAGCTCGTCGCTGGCGTACTACGACGGCCTGCGCGCCGAGCGTCTGCCCGCAGCGCTCATCCAGGGTCAGCGCGACTTCTTCGGGGCGCACACCTACCGCCGCATCGACAAGGAGGGCACCTTCCACACCCTCTGGTCGGGCGACCGCACCGAGATCGAGGCGGAAGACACCCACTGACCATCGGTCGGGCGAGGCGGCGACGGGCACTGCTCGTCGCCGCCTCGTGCGTCTACGCCGCAGCGGTGTGGTGGATGACGCTGCGCCCCTCGATCTACGACGACCGGGTGGGCGGCATCCTGCACCGGGTGTTCCGGGCGCTGGCGTCGTGGCCCGGCACGGCGTGGATCACCTTCGACCTGGTGGAGTTCAGCGCGAACGTGCTGCTGTTCGTCCCCCTGGGCGTGCTCGTCGTCGCGTGGCGTCGACGGTGGTGGCAGGGGATCCTCCTCGGCCTGGTGCTGAGCGCCGCGATCGAGATCACTCAGCTGGCGTTCCTGCCGACCCGGGTCGCCGACCCGCGAGACGTCATCGCGAACACGCTCGGGGCGGCCGTCGGCGTGGGGGTCGCGATCGTCCTCAGCCGCCGGATCGTTCGCTCTCAGGAATCCCATAAGCCGCGCCATAGAAAGCTCATAGATAGGGGCGCACAATGAGTTCCATGACCGCGACCGCCGCCGCCCCCGCCTTCACCCGCCCCGACGGGAGCGCGCTGCGCGTGCTCGTCGTCGACGATGAGCAGATGCTCACCGACCTCCTCTCGATGGCTCTGCGCATGGAGGGCTGGGAGGTCAAGACCGCCGGCTCCGGATTCGATGCGCTCTCCGCCGCCCGTGACTTCGAACCGGATGCCATGGTGCTCGACATCATGATGCCCGACCTCGACGGCATGGCCGTGCTGCAGCGCCTGCGCCACTCGGGCAACGACGTGCCCGTGCTGTTCCTCACCGCGAAGGACGCCGTCGCCGACCGCGTCGCCGGTCTCACCGCCGGCGGAGACGACTACGTCACCAAGCCCTTCAGCCTCGAGGAGGTGGTGGCGCGCCTGCGCGGCCTGATGCGGCGGGCCGGGACCGCGCTGACGCGCGACTCCGAGCCCATCCTGCGGGTCGGCGACCTGTCGCTCAACGAGGACAGCCACGAGGTCGTGCGCGGCGACAAGGAGATCGAGCTCACCGCCACCGAGTTCGAGCTGCTGCGCTTCCTGATGCGCAACCAGCGCCGCGTGGTCTCGAAGGCGCAGATCCTCGACCGCGTCTGGAACTACGACTTCGGTGGTCGCTCGAGCGTCGTCGAGCTGTACATCTCGTACCTGCGCAAGAAGATCGACGCCGGCAACGAGCCGCTCATCCACACCGTCCGCGGCGTCGGCTACATGATCAAAGCCCCCCAGTGACCCCGCCTCCGCGGCCGGCTCCCCCGGTCCCCCCACGCGCATCCGCGACCGAGACCCGGTTCCAGCGGCTGCGGCGGCGACCCTGGACGCTTCAGGCGCGCCTCATGACGGCGGTCATCGGCATGGTCGCTTTCATCCTCGTGATGATCGGCATCTCCACCAGCGCGATCCTCAGCGGCGTCCTCTACGTCAACCTGGGGGCGCAGGTCGACGAGGCCGCGGCCTCGATCCAGCCGCGCGCGGCGTTCCAGAGCTCGGCGGAGGAAGTGCTGGCATCCGGGTTCTTCGATCCGGGCACGCTGCTCGTCATGAACTCCCGCGGTACGGGCATCACCGGCGCCGTGGTGGGCGACGAGGGCGCCCGCGCCCTGTCGACGGACGACCTCAGTCGCATCGCCGACAGCCTGCAAGCGGCGGCGGACTCGAACGCTCAGACCGTCGAACTCCCCAATCTCGGCGAGTATCTGGTCCGCACCTTCCAGTCCCCGGGCAGCGACAGCCTCTTCCTCGTCGGTCTGCCCCTCTCGAGCGTCACGAGCACGATCGGAGCGATCCTCACCACCGTCGCCCTCGTCACCACCGGCGGTCTGCTGCTGCTGGGCGCGATCATCGCGATCGTGATCCGCCTCGGTCTGCGTCCCCTCCGTTCGGTCGCCGAGACCGCCACCCGGGTGGCCTCGCTGCGCATGGACCAGGGCGATGTGTCGATCACCGAGCGCGTCCCCGCCGACCAGGTCGACGACCATACCGAGATCGGGCAGGTCGGCCTGGCGTTGAACACCCTGCTCGACCGCGTCGACGCCTCGCTGTCGGCCCGCCAGCGCAACGAGGAACTCATGCGCCGGTTCGTCGCCGACGCCAGTCACGAGTTGCGCACCCCCTTGGCATCCATCCGAGGATTCTCGGAACTGTCGCTGCGTGCCATGCGGCAGGCCCAGGATGACGAGAGCCGCCAGCGCACCGCTCTCGCGGTCGAGACCACCGAACAGTCGCTCGAGCGCATCCAGGCGCAGTCGCTGCGCATGACCACTCTCGTCGAGGATCTGCTGCTGCTCGCGCGGCTCGACGAGGGGCAGGAGCTCGTCTACGGATCGGTCGATCTCACGCAGCTCGCGGTCGAGGCGGTCGGAGACGCCCGCCCGGCCGGCCCCGACCACTCGTGGAGCATCGAGGTCCCCGACGAGCCGGTCGAGCTGGCCGGCGACGCGTCACGGCTGCACCAGGTGATCGCGAATCTCCTCGCCAACGCCCGCACCCATACGCCCGCCGGCAGCACCGTGACCGTGTCGGTCGCGCACGAGGGCACCGAGGCCGTGCTGCGCGTCCACGACGACGGCCCCGGCATCGACCCCTCCGTGGCCTCGCAACTGTTCGAGCGCTTCGCCCGCGCCGATCGCTCGCGCGACCGCAAGACCGGCGGCACGGGACTCGGCCTCTCGATCGCGCGCGCGATCGTGGACGCCCACAACGGCACCATCACCGTGCGCAGCGCTCCCGGCGACACGACATTCGAGGTGCGTCTGCCCGCGAAACCGACCGACCCGGCGTGAGCCGGACGGTCTGAGCCCACCCGGTGCGAGCCGGACGGTCCGGGCGACCGGGTGGGAGCGTTCGGTGCGGGTCGTCACGGTCCGCGCTGCGTCGGCCGGCCCGGGCCGTCAGGTGCAGCGGGCGCGCAGCTCGTCACGGGCCCGTTCGAGGTCGCTCGGGACGCTGCCGGGCGGCGCGACGACATCGGGCTCGAGGGGGCCGTCGTAGACGGTGCCCGTGCGGTCGACGTCGTACGAGGTGGTCAGCACCAGCCTTGCGCCGTCGCTGAGCTCGCGCACCTCGTTGCCGGTGGTCAAACCCGCCGTGCGCGCGCCGACGCGCACGGTGTCGGCCTGACCCGCGAAGGCGATCGCCACGATCTCGGCGGCGCTTGCGGTGGTCGTCGACGTCAGCAGAGCGACGGGGGCGTCGATCGTGAAGCCGCCCGGCGTCTCGGTGCCGGCGTCTCCGGGGGTCGACACGACGCCGCCGCCCTCGACGCGCGCCCACGCCAGCTCGCCCTCCCGCGAGCGCAGACCCACGACGTCGCCGTCGTCGAGCAGCGGGGCTGCCACGGCGAGCATCGGCCACGCGTTGCCGCCGCCGTTCGTGCGCAGGTCCACGATCCACCCGCACGTGGTGGCGTCCGCCGCCCGCTTCATCGCCGTGAGCCCGGCGGATCGGTACCGCTCCTCGGCCTCCGCGGACTGCCCGTTGAACGACGGCAGCGACACGGTCGAGATGCCCTCGAACGTCGACACCGACGGCACCGGGAACGTCGCGCCCGGCTGATCCACCGACCGCGCTGCAATAGCCTCCGCGGGGGTGAGGAAGAACGAATGGATGCCGCCGGCCGCCACCGCCAGTTCGCCGAGACCGGCGTGCGCATCGCTGATCGTCTCCCGCGCTTTCAGCTCGCCCTCCGCCGCGGTCACGGCATCCTGGAACTCGGCGGTGTCGGCATGGATGCCGTCGCGCATCTCGGCGACGGCGCGGTCGACGTAGGCGGCCACGTCGTCGTCGGCCGCCGTGCACCCCGGCAGGGACAGCGCGCCCAGGAGCGCGACGCCGATGACGACGCGGAGGCGGGACGTCACCGCCCGCCGCCCTCGAACCGCGTCGCACCCGGCGTGAGAGCAGCGCGCACCCGCGCCGCCATCTCGGCGTCGAGCACCTCGTCGACGCGCGAGACGTCGTACCACCCGAGGTCGGTCATCTCGCCGTCGACCGGCGTCGGCTCCCCCGACAGCCACCGGCACGCGAAGACCAGATCGAGGTAGTCGGCACGATCGCCGTTGGCGTAGGTCACGCGCGGGATCTGATGCACCCAGGCGAGGCGGTCGACGCCGATCCCGACACCCGCCTCTTCCAGCGCCTCGCGCGCCGCGGCGTCGGCGGGCTCCTCCCCCGGGTCGACGATGCCCGTGAGGGGAGTCAGCCGGCCGTTGTCGCTGCGGCGCCCCAGTAACACCTCGTCGCCGCGGCGGATGACGGCGGTCACCCCCACGAGGGGGAGCGGAACCGTACCGACGTGTCGACGCAGCTCGAGAACGAAGTCCGGTGTGGGCACCGGCTCACTGTAACCGGTGCTCAGTACCCCGCGAAGGCGTCGGTCGTGAGCGACTTCGCCTTCGCGAGCGCCGGCGCGAGGGCGGCGATCAGCCGCGGCGGACCGGAGACGTACGCCGCGCGCTGCGCGATGTCGGGCACCGCGCGCAGCAGCGCACCGGCATCCACGCGATCCGGCCCCGCCCACGTCCAGCCCGCCGGGAGGTCGCCCGGTTCGTCGCGCGAGAACACCACGACGGGGATGCCGCTGGCCGCGATGTCGTCACGGAAGGCCAGCTCCGCCGCCTCCGACACCACGTACACCAGCACCGCGTCGCGCTCCTGGCCGGTGGCGACGAGGTGGCGCAGCTGCGCGACGAAGGGGGTGACCCCGATGCCGGCCGCGACCATGAGCACCGGGGCGGTCGGACGCGCCGGAAGGACGAAATCGCCCCACACGCCCGTGACCGCGAGAGTGGAGCCGTGCGCGACGGCGGCGAGGGCGCGCTTGTACGACGACTGCGACCCGTCCTTGAAAGCGATGCGCACCTCGGGCAGGTCTTCGGGTGCCGAAGCGATCGAGAACTCACGGCGCGTACCGCGGCGGTCGGGCCGACGGTGCGGCACGTCGAGTTCCAGGTACTGGCCCGGGGCGAACGAGAAGGGACGCGCCGCGCGGAAGGTGAGCTCGCGCACGGTGGGGGTCAGATCGCGCCGCTCCTCGACGCGCAACCGCACGGCCGCTCGCAGGCAGAACAGGAACGCCACGACGTTGCCCACGAGCAGCGCCCGCTCCTGGCCGAGGGTGATCCCCCCGACCGCGAGCGGCCACCCGGCCAGCACGCCCACGACGATGGCGACGAGGAGCTGCTGAGCGCGGCGCGGCGGCAGCGTGAGCGGCTCCGAGAGCATGAACGCCCCGAGGAAGAGGAACGGCGACGAGAAGGCCACCTGCACCAGCACGCTCGGCACGTCGACCGGGAACCCCGCGGAGGTGAACTGAACGGTCGTGCGGACGAACGCGACCGTCATGGCCACGACCCAGAACGTCGCGACGACGGGCAGCTTGTCGGTGCGCAGCAGCAACAGCACTCCCAGCACCAGAACCGGCGCCGCGAGCCACGGCGAACCCACCCACCACGCCGACGACCCCAGATCGGGCGCCCAGATGCTCACGATCGTCAGAACCGTCGCACCGGCCGCCGCGGGGTTGAAGATGTGGCGCCCCCGCCACGCCAGCACGTACTTCGACGCGGATGCCACGACCCCGGCCAGTACGAGACCCGCGATGCCCAGCGGTTCGACGCTCGGGCGCAGCACGAACAGCAGGATCGCGGCAGTGATGAGCGAGGACTCCAGGCGGCGCGGCATCCGGAGCACGCTCTGCGCGACGAGATCGGTCACCGCGCACGCCGCGACCAGGACGACGGCGCTGACGACGAGCTCGAGCGGCTCCGGCACGACCAGACCGGCGAACGACAGCACGAGCGAGAAGATCGCGAGCAGTCCGAGCGATGACAGGACCAGGCGGTACATCGAGACACGGCCGATGAGACCGCGCACGCGGGTGGAGCCGGCGGTGAGCGTGGTGCTCATGACAGGGGTCCCTTCCGAGGGGTGAAGAGGGTCAGGCGAAGATCTCGCCGGAGAAACCGGGCGACCACTCAACCCGGCCGTCGGTGCGCATGCGCACCCACTGCGCATCCCAGGATGCCGCGAGCTCGGGCCCGCCGTCGAAGAACAGCGCCGTCGCCAGGGCATCGGCGCGCATCGCGGTGTCGGCGAGCGCCCACGTCGCCGCATACGCGCGGACGGGAGCGCCGGTGCGCGCGTCGAGAACGTGATGGAGGCCGTCGCCCCACGCGCGGCGATTGATGGCCGAGGCGCAGAGGGCGGCATCCTCCACCGTGACGACGCCGATCACCCGCGTGGGGTCGTAGGGGTGCTCGAGGCCGACGCGCACGGGGTCCCCGCGAGCGGCGAGGTCTCCGGAGGCGTCGACGATCAGGTCGCCGCCGACGTGCGGGGAGAGGGCCTCGACGACGAGGTCGACGAGACGCCCCTTCCCGAGCGCCCCCACGTCGATCGTGGCGGGACGCGCGAGCCGCAGCCTCCCGTCGGACCACGACAGGTCCCGGCGCCAGTCGGGTGCCGCGACAGGGTCGCCCTGCGGCGCGAGGGAGAGGCGCGCGTCGTAGCCGAGCCGGGCGAGGGCGTCGCCGATCAACGGATTGACGGCACCCCCGGTCGCCCGATCGAGTTCGTCGTAGAGCGAGAGCATGGCATCCGCGTCACCGGGAAGGTCGACGGATGCCGCACGCCCGTCCGCGAGGGCCGACACCACCGAGTCGTCGCGGAAGCGCGACCACTCGCGGTCGAACCGCTCGACGACGGCGGTCACTGCATCGCGGGCGACCGGCGGCACGGGTGCGGCCGAGTCGATCGCCCACGAAGTGCCGATCGCGTCGAAGGCCCACGTCGAGCCCGTCGCGGTCGGAGTGCTCATCTCGGTCAGGCCTTCGCCTCGGTCTTGATGGTCTCGACGGCCGTGTTGAAGCCGCCGCTGGTGAGGGAGGATCCGGCGACCTTGCTCACCGAGATCTCGTCGAGCTTCTTGCCGACGACCTCGTCCTGGATGCCGCCGATGAACTCGCTCTGGTACCGCTTGGACTCCGCGGCCTGCGGGTCGCCGGTCACCTCGACGGCCGTGACGGTGTCGCCCGCGATCGTGAGGGTGACGTCGATCGTCTCGACGCTCTCGGGGGTCGCGTACTGCCCCGTGGCCTCGTAGGTGCCGTCGGCGTAGGTGCCCGAGGTCGCGGAGCCGGTGGCGGAGCTCGCGCTCGCGCTGGGGGCGGACGAGGCGGCGGGGGCCGCGGTCGTCTCGGCGGGAGCGGCGGCGTCGGTCGTGCCGCCCGCGCACCCGGCCAGGGTGACGATGCCGGCGACGCCCAGGAGGGCGGTCCCGACGCGGACGGGACGGGGTACGGCTGTGGTGCGGATCATGAGGGTCCTCCTTCGGTCGTGCCTCGCGGCGCGTGCATGCTCACGGTAGGGACACGACCTTCACGGCTCCCCGGTTCATACCTTTGTGCCGGCTATGAGCGGAGGCGACGCGGGAGGTCTCAGCGCTTGTCGAAGGGACCGGTGGCTTCGACAGGCTCAGCCACCTGACGAGCGTCGGGAAAACGGACGCAGCCACCTCACCCAGCGAGGACCGGTGGCTTCGACAGGCCCAGCCACCTGGCGACCGTGGGAAAACGGGCGCAGCCGCCTCCCGGCGGGGAGGCGGCTGCGTCGCGACAGGCGGGGAGGGCGCTTACGCGTCCCCGCCGAACATGCTCGTGACCGAGCCGTCTTCGAACACCTCGTGGATGGCGCGGGCCAGCAGCGGTGCGATCGGCAGCACCGTCAGGCGATCGAAACGGCGCTCGGCGGACAGCGGAACGGTGTCGGTGACGACGACCTCGTCGATCGCGGCATCCTGAAGCCGTTCCGTGGCGGGATCGCTGAAGATCGCGTGGGTCGCGGCGACGATGACCTTGCGGGCTCCGGACGCCTTGAGCGCCTGCGCGGCCTTCTGGATCGTGCCGCCGGTGTCGATCATGTCGTCGACGAGCAGGCAGGTGCGGCCCTTCACGTCACCGACGATCTCGTGCACCGAGACCTGGTTGGCGACCTTCGGGTCGCGACGCTTGTGGATGATCGCGAGCGGAGCGCCGAGGCTGTCGGACCACGTGTCGGCCACGCGCACACGGCCCATGTCGGGAGAGACGACGGTGAGGGTCTCGCGGTCCTCCCCCGTGAGCCCCTGCTCGAAGTGCTCGAGCAGCACGGGCTTGGCGAAGAGGTGATCGACGGGGCCGTCGAAGAAGCCCTGGATCTGCGCGGCGTGCAGGTCCACGCTCATGATCCGGTCGGCGCCCGCGGTCTTCAGCAGGTCGGCGACGAGACGAGCGCTGATCGGCTCGCGTCCGCGGCCCTTCTTGTCTTGCCGCGAGTACGGGAAGTACGGCGCGACGACGGTGATGCGCTTGGCGGAGGCGCGCTTGAGGGCGTCGAGCATGATGAGCAGCTCCATGAGCCACTCGTTGACCGGCGGTCCGAACGACTGCACGACGAAAACGTCGCATCCTCGGATCGACACCTCGAAGCGGGTGTAGATCTCGCCCGAGGCGAAGGTGCGGTGCTCGGTGGGGGCCAGCTCGGTGCCGAGGTGCTCGGCGACCTGCTTCGCCAGTTCGGGATGCGACCGGCCGGAGGCGACGACGAGCCTCTTCTTGGTCTTGGCGACGAGCCCGGGGGCGATGCCGTTGTCGCGGTCGAGGTCTACACGATTCTTCTTACGAGCCATCGGCCGCTTCCTGTTCAGCCCGAGCCCGCGCAGCCACGTCGGCCGCCGCGGTGCCCGGTCGGTTCTTCTCGACCCACCCCTCGATGTTGCGCTGGGGGGACACGCTGAGCGCCAGAGCACCGGCCGGAACGTCCTTGCGGATCACCGCCCCGGCACCCGTCTTGGCACCGGCTCCAATCGTAACCGGCGCCACGAAGACGTTGTGCGATCCGCTGTGCACATCGTCGCCGATGACGGTGCGGTGCTTGGCGATGTCGTCGTAGTTGGCGGTGATCGCGCCGGCGCCGAGGTTGACCCCGCGGCCGATCTCGGTGTCGCCGATGTACGACAGGTGCGGGACCTTGCTGCCCTCTCCGATCGAGGAGTTCTTCACCTCGACGAAGGTGCCGACCTTGCCCTTGACGCCGACGCGGGCGTTCGCGCGGAGATAGGCGAAGGGACCGACGGTTGCGCCCGCCTCGACGACCGCGAGAGTCCCGTCGGTGCGCGTGACCGTGGCATCCTCACCGATCTCGCAGTCCACGAGGCTGGTGTCGGGGCCGATCGTGGCGCCCGAGGCGATGACGGTCGCTCCGCGCACGTGCGTGTTGGGCAGGATCGTCACGTCAGGAGCCAGCGTTGCCGTCACGTCGATCCACGTCGTCGCCGGGTCGACCACCGTGACGCCCTCGAGCTGCCAGCGGCGTACCGTCCGGGCGTTGAGGGTGCGTCCGGCTTCCGACAGCTGCACGCGGTCGTTTACGCCGAGGGCGGCCGCCGCATCGGAGGTGACGGATGCCGCGACGCCCAGCTGCGCGTCGCGGAGCAGTCCGATCACGTCGGTGAGGTACTTCTCGCCCTGCGCGTTGGCGGTGCCCACGAGCGCCAGCTGGGCGCGCAGCGGTGCCGCCTGGAAGACGTAGACCCCCACGTTGATCTCGGTGACCGCGGCCTCGTCGGTCGTGGCATCCTTCTGCTCGACGATGCGGCGCACACCGTCGGTCTCGTCGCGCAGGATGCGGCCGTAGCCGAAGGGCTCGTCGACGCGGGCGCTCAGGAGCGTCACGGCCGTTCCGCCGGTGCGGTGGGTCGCGAGCAGCTCGGTGAGGGTGCCGGTCTCGAGCAGCGGCACGTCGGCGCTGAGCACGAGCACGTCGCCCTCGAACCCGTCGAGCGCGTCGAGTGCGGCCTCGACGGCGCGCCCGGTGCCCGGGACCTCGTCCTGATCGACCACGACGACGCCGGGGGCGAGCTCCGACACCGCCTCGGCGACGAGCTCGCGCTCGTGCCGCACGACCACGACGATGCGGGCCGGGTCGAGGGATGCCGCGGTGTCGAGCACGTGTCCGACGAGCGGACGACCGCCCACCGGATGCAGCACCTTGGGAAGACGCGACCGCATGCGGGTGCCCTGACCCGCAGCGAGGACGACGACGGCCAACTCGGTCGGTGATGTCATGCTCCGCCGCCAGGATTCGAACCTGGACCTAACAGCTCCAAAGGCTGTCGTGCTGCCGTTACACCACGGCGGACCGGTGCCCGCGGGCACCGGTCAAGTCTGCCAGACGTCGGCCCTCCGCACCCTCCCGACGCCACGACCACGGCGTCCTCTCGCCATAATGAGGGAGTGAGCCGGGACAGCGACGAAGTCGACCGCATCGTCGATGCGTGGATGCGGCAGCGCCCCGATCTCGACTTCTCCCCCCTCGAGGTGCTCTCGCGCGTGGCGCGGCTCTCGCGCCACCTCGACATCGCGCGCAAGGAGGCGTTCCGCCGCAGCGACATCGAGTCGTGGGAGTGGGACGTGCTCTCGGCCCTGCGGCGTGCGGGAGAGCCGTACCAGCTGAGCCCGAAGCAGCTGCTGCAGCAGACGCTGGTGTCGAGCGGCACGATGACCAACCGCATCGACCGCCTCGTTGCCCGCCGTTTCGTGCGGCGCGAGGCCGACCCCGGCGACGGTCGCAGCATCCTGGTGACCCTTACCGATGACGGACGCGTGCGAGTGGATGCCGCGATCACGCGCCTCGTCGACGCCGAGGCTCTGCTGCTGGAGGGTCTGGCGAAGAACGACCGCGAGCGCCTCGCGACACTGCTGCGCAAGCTGAGCCTGGGATTCGACGCATGAGCGCCCCCGTCTCCTCCCCCTCTCGATGGGCGCGCGTGCGCGCGTGGTTCGACGTGCGCTTCCGCTCCCCCGCGGCCATCTACGGCCTGATCGTCTTCGCGGCCTTCGTCACGATCGCCGACGACCACGCCGAAACGGTGTGGGAGGTGCTGCTGAGCGCGTCGACCTCGCTCGTGGTCTTCTTCATCGCCCACGTCTTCGCCCACACGCTCACCGAGCACGCTGACCACGGCCTGCGCCACGCCACGCGCGAGGGGATGCGCCACGGCGCCGGCATGCTGTACGCCTCTGTGCCCTCGGTGCTGGTGCTGGTGTACGCCGGTGTCACCGGGATGCCGATCGACGACGCGTCCGAGCTGTCGATGTGGTCGACGTTCGTGGTGCTCTTCCTGCTCGGCTACAGCGCCTATCGCCGCCGCGGCGCCCGCCTCTTCGGGCGGCTCGTCGGCGGGTTCGCGACCGCGTGTCTCGGGGTCTTCATCGCGATCCTCGAGTACGCGATCCACTGAGGCCCGCGGGTCGCACCCGATCGCGGGGGCGACGACCCGGAGGCCGCAGCTGCGGCATCCGGAACGGCGCGAGTAGCGGCGCTCGGGCTCAGCCGATCGCCTCCGTGAGCTCGAACCAGCGTCCCTCGAGCTCGTCGCGCTCGTCCTCCAAGGCGCTGATGCGCTCCATCTCCTTGCCCAGACCGACGTAGTCCGACTGATCGTGGTCGGCCAGGGCGGCTTTCGCCCTGTCGATCTGCTGCTGCAGCTTCTCGATCTTGCGCTCGGCGGCCGAGGCCTCCTTCTGCGCGGCGCGCAGGTCGGCGCCCTGCAGCCCCGCCGGAGCCACTGACCCACCGGATGCCGCGGGGCGGGAGGGCTCGGCATCCTGGAGCGCCCGCAGGCGCAGGTACTCGTCCACTCCCCCGGGGAGGTGGCGGAGCTTGGCATCCAGGATCGCGTACTGCTGGTCGGTGACGCGCTCGAGGAAGTACCGGTCGTGGGAGACGACGATGAGGGTGCCCGACCACGAGTCGAGCAGGTCCTCCATGGCCGCGAGCATGTCGGTGTCGAGGTCGTTGGTGGGCTCGTCGAGGATCAGCACGTTGGGCTGGTCGAGGATGACCAGCAGCAGCTGCAGGCGCCGCTTCTGCCCACCCGAGAGGTCTTTCACCGGGGTCGACAGCTGGGCGCTCGAGAACCCGAGGCGCTCCAGCAGCTGCCCGGGGGTCAGCTCCTGCGCCTTCGACCCGGTGCCGAAGGCGTAGGTGGTGCGGAGGTTCGAGATGACCACGCGCACCGGGTCGTCCAGGTGCTGGTCGAGTTCGTCCAGGCGCTGGGTCAACGTGGCGACTTTGACGGTCTTCCCGCGCTTCACGCGTCCGCTGGTGGGTTCGAGGGATCCGGTCACCAGGTTCAGCAGCGTCGACTTGCCCGCGCCGTTGACGCCCAGGATGCCGGTGCGCTCCCCCGGCGCGATCCGCCACTCGACGTCCTTCAGCACCGTCTTGTCGCCGAACGCGACGCCCGCGTCGAGCAGGTCGACGACGTCCTTGCCGAGCCGCGCGACCGCGAGCGACTGGAGCGCCACCTTGTCGCGGATCTCGGGGACGTCGGCGATGAGCTCGTTCGCGGCGTCGATGCGGAACTTCGGCTTCGACGTGCGCGCCGGCGCCCCGCGGCGCAGCCACGCGAGCTCCTTGCGCGCGAGGTTCTGACGGCGCTGCTCGATGGATGCCGCCTGGCGGTCGCGCTCGACGCGCTGCAGGATGTACGCCGCGTACCCGCCCTCGAAGGGCTCGACGAGGCGGTCGTGCACCTCCCACGTGGTGTTGCAGATCTCATCGAGGAACCACCGGTCGTGCGTGACGACGAGCAGCCCGCCGGCGCTCGGCGCCCAGCGCTTCTTGAGGTGTCCGGCGAGCCAGGTGATGGCCTCGACGTCGAGGTGGTTGGTGGGCTCGTCGAGGAACAGCACGTCCCAGTCGCCCGAGAGCAGCTTCGCCAGAGCGACGCGACGCCGCTGACCACCGGAGAGCTCGCCGAGTCTGGCATCCCAGGGCAGGTCTCCGAGCAGCCCGGCGATGACGTCTCGCGTGCGGGCGTCGCCGGCCCACTCGTGCTCGGGGCGGTCGCCGACCACCGCTTGTCCGATCGTGTCGTCGTCGTCGAGGGTGTCCTGCTGGTCCAGCACCCCGACCGTCACTCCCCCGCGCACCGTCACGCGCCCGCCGTCGGGTTCGCGGATGCCGGCGAGCATGCCCAGCAGGCTGGACTTGCCGTCGCCGTTGCGGCCGACGATGCCGATGCGGTCGCCCTCGTTCACTCCCAGCGAGACGGAGTCGAACACGACCTTGGTCGGGTATTCCAGGTGCAGGGCTTCGCCCCCGAGCAGATGTGCCATATCCGTCCCAGGCTACGCGGTGCGGTGACCCGCCCGAGCGCCGCGGTCGCGGCATCCTCCCTCCCGCTCACGCGGCAGCGCCGACGCAAGGGCGATTTCGACGCCGTGAGACGGCGACTCGGGCGCAGGATGCCGCCGACCCGGCCGCGGAAACACGGCGGGGCCGCCCGGCGAACCGGACGGCCCCGCACTGCGGAACGGGCTCAGAAGCCGTTGGCGGCGAGCCACTCCTTGGCGATGTCGGGCGTCGACTCCTGGTCGACGGTCGACTTCACGTTGAGCTCGACGAGGCCCTCGGGGGTGAGCGCCGCGCTGACCTTGTTCAGCACGTCGGACACCTCGGAGGCGACGTTCGAGTTGACGACCGGCACGACGTTCGACGCGAGGAACAGGCCCTTCGGGTCGGTCAGCGTGACGAGGTCGTCGGTCTGGATGCGGGGGTCGGCCGTGTAGACGTTCGCGACCTGGATGGTGCCGGCGACGAGGTCGTCGACCGTGGTCTCACCGGTCGGCGAGAACTGCACGTTCACGCCGTAGGTCGACTGCAGGCCGGTCGGGCCGTAGGGACGCTCGGCGAGCTCGGCGTTTCCACCGAGCGTGACGCCCGAGGTGACCTTGGCCAGATCGGCGATGCTCGTGAGGCCGTTCGCCTGCGCGAAGGCCGCGGTCACGGTGTACGAGTCCTGGTCGGTCGCGTCGGACTGGTCGAGCACCTCGAGGCCCTCGGGAAGCGCCGCCGGCAGCGCCGCGTACACGTCGTCCGCGGTGCGGGCCGTGGTCTCGGCGTCGAAGAACTGCAGGAGGTTGCCGGTGTATTCGGGGAACACCGAGACGGTGCCGTCCTCGAGCAGCGGGATGTAGGCGTCGCGCTGGCCGATCTGGAACTGGCGCGTGACCGTCTTGCCGGCGCCCTCGAGGGCCTGGGCGTAGATCTCGGCGACGATCTCGTTCGAGTAGTAGGCCTGCGAGCCGACGACGATGGTGTCGGACGACGCCGACGCGTCGCCGCCGCCGTTGCTCAGCGGGTCGCTCGAGCCGCCACTGCAGCCGGCGAGGGCGATCGAGGCGACAGCGAGGCCGGCGAAGACGCCGAGGCCCTTCCGGGTTCGTGCTGTGAACATGGGTGCTCTCTTTTCTGGTGATGCGGGATTCGGGTGGGTCAGGGGGTCGCGGGCGGCACGGCGGGGGCGCCGACGGCGATGGCCTCGGCACGGCGCTGACGCGCAGAACGTCGCTGCGGTTGCGCGGAGCCGGCGGCGCGGATGCCGCGCGGCACGACGAGATGCTGGAGCAGGGCGAACAGGCCGTCGATGACGAGGGCGAGAACGGCCACGAGGATCGCGCCGCCGATGAGGATGTCGAAGCGACGCAGCGGGATGGCTGCGATGATGTACTGCCCGAGACCGCCGAGACCGATGTAGGCGGCGATCGTCACGGTCGCGAGCACCTGCAGTGTCGCGGCGCGGATGCCGCCGACCAGCAGCGGGAGTCCGAGCGGCACCTCGATGCGCCAGAGGATCTGCGATTCGGTCATGCCCATCGATCGGCCGGCGTCGATGACGCGCCGGTCGATCGCCTCGAAGCCGGTGTACGCCCCGGCCAGGAGGGAGGGGATCGCGAGGACGACGAACGAGATGACCGCCGCCTCGGGCTTGTGCAGCACGCCGAGCAGGAGGGTCAGGAGGATGAGCAGTCCGAACGACGGGATCGCACGCGCGGCCCCGGAGATCGCGACGGCGATCTCTCGTCCCTTACCCGTGTGGCCGATGTACCACCCGAGCGGGATCGCGATGACGCCCGCGATGACCACCGCGATGAGGGTGTAGAGCAGCTGTACGCCGATCGCGAGCGGGATGGCATCGAACCCGCGGCCGGGATCGCCGGAGAAGATCCACCCGATGGCATCTCCGAGAAGGTTCACGCGGCCACCGCCGTCCGTGCGCGTCGCGCCGAGGGCACCGCGGCACGACGGGTCCAGGGCATCAGCAGGCGCCCCGCGATCACCAGCACGAGGTCGATGACCAGCGCGAGCACGACGACGGCGACGACCCCGGCGAAGACCTCCGGGATGATCCGGCGCTGCAGTCCGTTGGTGAAGAGGTAGCCGATGTTCTGGATGCCGACCAGGATGCCGACCGTGGCCAGCGCGATCGTGCTCGCCGAGGCGACGCGAAGACCCGCCAGCACCACGGGTCCGGCGAGGGGGAACTCCACCGCGATGAAGCGGCGGAACGAGCCGTAGCCGATGGCGGTGGACGCCTGGCGGACGCCCGCATCCACCGAATCGAGACCGTCGGCGACGGCGCGGACGAGGATGGCGACGGCGTAGATCGCGAGCGCGACGATGAGGTTGGTCTCACTGACGATGCTGTACCAGCCGGTGACCACGGGCACGAGGATGAGCAGCGCGAGCGAGGGGATCGTGTACAGCAGCCCCGTGATCGTGATGACGCCGCTGCGCACCAGACGGTACCGCCAGGCGACCCAGCCGAGGGGGACGCTGATGACGAAGCCGACGACCAGGGCGATCAGACTCTGACGCAGGTGCACCAGCGTCAGCTGCCCGATGAGGTCGAGGTTGTTGCCGACCCAGTTCACGGGCGCGCATCCTCCACGAGGGCGCCCTGCGTGCGGCCCTCGGCATCCACCACGACCGTGCCGGTCGGCGTCTGCTTGAGGTGGAGTGCGCGCTTGCCCTTGACGGCACCGATGAAGCTCGCCACGAAGTCGCTCGCGGGGTTCTCCACGATCTCGCTCGGCGTGCCCACCTGGGCGATCTTGGCGCCCTTCTCGAGGATGACGACCTGGTCGCCGAGGAGGAAGGCCTCGTCGATGTCGTGAGTGACGAAGACGATCGTCTTGCCGATCTCGCTCTGCAGCCGCAGGAGCTCCTGCTGCAGCTCGTCGCGCACGATCGGGTCGACGGCGCCGAACGGCTCGTCCATCAGCAGGATGTTGGGGTCGGCGGCGAGGCCCCGGGCGACGCCCACGCGCTGCTGCTGGCCGCCCGAGAGCTGGCTCGGGTAACGGTCGGCCATCGCCGTGTCGAGGCCGACGGTCTTCATCAGCTCGAGCGCGCGCGTGCGTGCGGTCTTGCGGTTCTGGCCCTGCAGCACGGGAACCGTGGCGATGTTGTCGGCGACGGTGAAGTGCGGAAGCAGACCGGAGTTCTGCATCACGTAGCCGATGCTGCGTCGCAGCTGCACGGCGGCCTTTCCGCCGATGTCGTCGCCGTCGATGGAGATCGTGCCCGACGAGGGCTCGACCATGCGGTTGATCATGCGCAGGAGGGTGGTCTTCCCGCAGCCCGAGGAGCCGACGAAGACGGTGGTCTTGCGCGAGGGGATGACGAGGTGGAAGTCGTCGACGGCGCGGGTGCCGTCAGGGAAGACCTTGGAGACGGCCGAGAACTCGATCATGCGAATCGCCGCCTCAGTCGGAGACCACGACCTTGCGGTCGAAGGCCACGTAGCCGGCGAAGTCCTTCCCGACGCGCTCGACGGCACCGTCGCGCAGGTCGGGGTACGACCATGCGCCGTCCTTCAGCTCGGCACCGTCGAGGGAGACGTTCCAGTACTGCGCGGCGCCCTTCCAGGGGCAGGTGTAGGCCGTGGGGCTCTTCTGCAGAGCCCCCTCGCGGATCGCCTGCGGCGGGAAGTACCAGTTGCCCTCGATCGAGGCCAGGTCGTCGCGGTCGGCTTCGGCGATCACGACGCCGTCGAGAACTGCCTTCATGGGTACCCCCTCCGTGGCGCCCCGCGGGCACAGCGCCGACGGGTGACGATCCACCTCGGTCGAGGCTAGCGAGGTACGGAACGCGTCAGCGGAAGATTGCTCCGTGTGTCGACCTGGGCTATGGTGCCCGGCTCCTGCGAGGCGACCCGGATCGGCCGGAGGGACCGGGGACATGGGGACCGGTGGCTTCGACAGGCTCAGCCGCCTCTGCCGCGACGCGGGTCCCCCGACACGGTCGAGGGACCGGGGGCGCGGCGGGGTCAGACGACGCGGGCTCCGGGCACCGGTCCGTGCACGTGGAGAGCCACGTGACCGGCAGCGCTCAGCGTCACCTGAAGATCGATCGCCGACGACTCGTCGGCGGCGAGGAAGGCGAGGGTCGGCCCCGACCCCGATACGAGACCCGCCAGAGCGCCCGAGCTCTCTCCGCGTTCGAGGACCCGGGCCAGGTCGGGCCGCAGGTGAAGCGCCGGAGCCTGCAGGTCGTTGCGCAGGGTCGCGGCGAGCATTCCGGCATCCCCCTGGCGCAGGGCGTGCAACACGTCGGGGTCGACGGCCGGGACCCGCCGGGCGGGTCCGATGTCGACCGCGTGGCGTTCGCGGTGGGCGTCGAGTTCGCCGTAGACCACCGGCGTCGACATGCCGACCTCGTTCGTGACCAGCACCCAGTCGAAGCGTCCGCGCGCCAGGGCCGGGCTCAACTCATCACCACGGCCCGTGCCCACGGCGGTGCCGCCGAGGAGGGCGAACGGCACGTCGGCCCCCAGCTGCGCCGCCAAGTGGGCGAGCTCGCTCGTCGGCATCCCGAGCCCCCAGAGGGCATCGCAGGCGACCAGGGCCGCCGCCGCATCCGCGGACCCGCCGCCCATACCGCCGGCCACGGGAACGGCCTTGCGGATCGCGAAGTGCGCGCCGCGGTCGACACCGGCCGTTCGCGCGAGCAGCCGGGCGGCGCGGATCGCGAGGTTGCGGTCGTCGGTGGGAACGCCCTCGATGTCGACCGGACCCTTCGCACTCACCGACATCGCGAAGTCGTCGGCCGGGGTGGCGATCATCTCCTCGTAGAGAGACACGGCCTGGAACGCCGTCGCGAGTTCGTGGTACCCGTCGTCCTGCACGTCGCCGACCTCGAGGAAGACGTTGATCTTCCCGGGCGCGCGCACGCGGACGGACGCGGGGGTGGTGAGGCTCACGACAGCCCCCGCTCACCCGTGCGCCGCGAGGCCCCGGCGTGTGCGAAACTGGAACGTCGGCCCGCTTCCCGCCGTCGCTCGCAGGGCGGTTCGGGACAGACCGGGCCGGAGCGAGCGATGAGAGTCACTCCTCGACAGTAGCGCTCCGCTCCCCGCCGTTCGGCGTCGCCGCCGAAACGTCTTCGTAACCCCGGAACCTTACGGTGTCCGGAACCCGTCACCTACCCCCGAGGAGGCAGTATGCGCCCGATGGTCCCCCTGTCGATCGACACCGACCCCTGGCGCGCGCTGCTCTCCCGCTCCGATATCCGGATGCACGACGGCATCCTGCACGTCGTCGACGACACCTCGACCCCCTCGATCGCCGAGCGCGACGACCTGCTCACCGCGGCATCCGCGATCGAAGCGGCCGGCGTGCGCGTGCTGCTCGTGCGCGACGCGAACCGTCGCCCGAAGCTCGTGGTCGACACCGCCGACGCCGAGGCGGCGCTGACGGCACTGCGCGACCCCGAGCTCGGGCCGATCTACCTCAAGGCCCGCGGCGAAGACCCGGTGCCCGCGCACAGCGTGCACCCCTCCGCCGGTTCGGTGCAGGCGTACGCCGTCTTCCGTCCGCGCACCTCGACCGAGGGCTCCTACCGCTACGGCGCCTCGCTCGCGCCGCGGCTCGAACTCTGGCGCTTCGGCGAGAAGACGATCGAGGCGCCCCGCCCCAGCGCCCTCACCCGCCGGCGATTCGCCGCAGCCGACCTCGACCTGGTCGAGATCGAGCGCTACGGACGCCGGTGGATGACCGTGTCGGGCATGTTCGACCCGCACCCGAACGAGTTCACCGCCGAGGTCGACATGGTCTTCTCGTGGGTCGACGGCTCGTCGAGCGAGTTCCAGCGCCAGCGCGCGGCGCGGATGAAGGGCTACGTCGTGGGCGACGGCGACGACAACGCCGCCCGTTACCGCCAGGTCGACGAGCTTCGCTACGCGCTGCGCAGCGTGCACATGTACGCGCCGTGGGTGCGACGCATCTTCATCGCGACGGACTCCCCCACCCCTGAGTGGCTCGCCGATCACCCGAAGGTGACGATCGTGCGCAGCGAGGACTTCTTCGCCGACCCCTCCGTGCTGCCCACGCACAACTCGCACGCGGTCGAGGCGCAGTTGCATCGCATCCCGGGGCTGGCCGAGCACTTCCTCTACAGCAACGACGACATGTTCTTCGGTCGCCCGGTGACGCCGGAGCTGTTCTTCAGCGGCGGCGGCGTGAGCCGTTTCGTCGAGAGCGGTGTCCGCATCGGCAGCGGACCGGCGCACATCGAGCGCTCCGGTCACGACAACGGCCTGCGCGTGAACCGCGCGCTGCTGAAGGAGCGCTTCGGGCGCGTCATCACGCTCGATCTGGAGCACTGCGCCACCCCGCTGCGCCGCTCCGTCGCGTTCGAGCTCGAGCGCGAGTTCGCCGACGACTACGCCCGCACCGCGGCCAGCCGCTTCCGCTCCGCCACCGACATCTCGGTGACGAACAGCCTCTACCACTACTACGCCCTGGCGACCGGCCGCGCGATCGTCACGACCGAGCCGCGCACCCGCTACGTGCAGACGACGCAGCTGGACTCGCTGCGCACGATGGAGCGCCTCGTGTCGCGTCGCGACACCGACATGTTCTGCCTCAATGACGGCAGCGTGCCCGAGATCCCCGAGGAGGTGCGCGTGCCCGCGCTGCGCGCCTGCCTCGAGCGGTACTTCCCCGTGGCGGCGCCGTGGGAGAAGGAAGCGGTCAGCGAAGGATCGGCAACGGCGTCGTCGGCGGCGACACCGGTCCGCTGAACGCCCGCGACGCCGGCACCACGACGCCGGCGTCGCGCAGCCGTCGCTGCGATTCCTCGGCATCCACGTACTGCAGGGCCGCGCTGGCGGCGAGCGGCACGACCGAGTGGACCACCGTCTCGTCGTAGACGTGCACGAGGTTGAATCCCTGGGCGGAGTCCTGCGGACGGGTTCCGCCGACGGGCACCATGAGGTCCTGCGTGTAGCAGGTGGCCGAGGCCACCGACACGGGGATGCCGGCGAACGTCGCGAACGTCGAGTAGTGCAGGTGCCCCGCGAGGATCGCGCGCACGTCGGATCCGCGGAGCACCTCGGCGAGGCTGCGCTGATCGCGCAGCTCGACGGATGCCGCGAGGTCGAGGACGCTCGGCACGGGCGGGTGGTGCATGGCGAGGATCGTGCCCAGGGGCGCGGGGGTGGCGAGCACCTCGGCGAGCCAGCGCAGCTGGGCGGGGGTGACCTCGCCGTGGTGGGCTCCCGGGACCGACGTGTCGAGGGTCACGATGCGCAGGCCGTCGAACTCGTCGACGCGGTCGACCGGGGCCGTCGGCTCCGCCGTGTCGCCGGGGAGCAGTTGAGAGCGGAAAGCGGCCCGGTCGTCGTGGTTGCCCATGACCCAGACCACGCGCGTCGCGAGGCGCTGCGCGAGCGGCTCGACGAGGGCGCGGACCCGGTCGTAGGCGTCGCTCTCGCCGAAGTCGGCGAGGTCGCCGGTGAACACGAGCGCGTCGGGACGGATGCCGGAGGCCTCGATCGACGCGACCGCCCGGGCGAGATAAGCCTCGGAGTCGACGTCGTCGTACAGCGGCGCACCGCCGGCACGGAGGTGGGTGTCGCTCAGGTGCAGCAGCACCCGTTCGGCGCGGGGGTACTCGGCGTAGCGCATCTCGTTCCTCTCGGGCCGTCGGGTACGACCTCGTCACCGGCGTGATGCTCCCGGTTGGCTCGAAATGTTACCGGCATGTTTCAGGAACGCGTGGTGAACACGTCAAGAATTGCCTGACGGGCGTCTCCCCTCCCGGCGAGCCGCGCGCGTCGCCGAGAATCGTCGCGGGAGCGCAGCCCGAAGCGACGATTCTCGGCGAGTCGTGCGAGGGGCGCGGGCTGCCGGGGCGTCAGGACGAGGCGGCGATGCGGGCGTAGTCGTCGATCGTGAGCTGCTCGCCGCGCAGGGTCGGGTCGACCCCCGCCGCCTCGAGGCGCGCGGACGCGTCGGCCGCCGTGCCACCGAGCACCCCGGCCAGCGCCTGACGCAGCATCTTGCGACGCTGCTGGAAAGCGGCGTCCACGATCCGGAAGGTGCGCAGCCGGTGCTCCTCGGTGCCACGGGGCTCGGCATCCCGCTCGAAGGCGACCAGCACGCTGTCGACGTTCGGCACGGGCCAGAACACCTGGCGCGACACGGTTCCGGCCAGGCGCCACGAACCGTACCAGGCCGCCTTCACGCTCGGTGCGCCGTACACCTTCGACCCCGGAGGGGCGGCGAGACGCTCGCCCACCTCGGCCTGCACCATGACGACGCCGCGCTGCAGGTAGGGGAAGGTCTCGAGGAAGTGCAGCAGCACCGGCACCGACACGTTGTACGGGAGGTTCGCGACGAGCACGCTCGGCTCGCCAGGCAACTCCTCGACGCGCAGCGCGTCGGCGTCGATGACCTGGAGGCGCCCCTCGGGCACGTCGTGCGCCGCCGCGGTCACGGGGAGGCGCTCGGCGAGCCGGTGATCGATCTCGACGGCGACGACCGAGGCTCCGGTCTCGAGGATCGCCAGCGTCAGGGATCCGAGGCCCGGACCGATCTCGACGACCCGGTCGGATGCCGTGACCCGGGCCGCCTGCACGATCTTGCGCACCGTGTTGGCGTCGACGACGAAGTTCTGCCCGAGCTTCTTGGTGGGGGTCACGTCGAGGTCGGCGGCGAGCCGACGGATCTCGGCGGCACCGAGCAGCGAAACAGGCATTGTTCCACTGTAGTCAGGGCTCCGCCAGAACCCTTGCTGAGCGCGAGCCGGGAGTAGCGTGGTCAGGTGAGTCAAACGCAGTCGATCCCCGCAAACGCCTTCACCCTGCGAAGCCCCTACGGGCGACGAGCCATCGGCCTGTCGGTCGCGGCGGCGGTCGGCGGCTTCCTCTTCGGATTCGACTCCTCCGTCATCAACGGTGCCGTCGACGCGGTCGAGGGCAACTTCGAACTGACCCAGGTGCTGACCGGATTCGTCGTCGCGGTCGCGCTGCTGGGCTGCGCGGTCGGCGCGGTGGTCGCCGGAGCCCTGTCGGACCGCTGGGGCCGACTGAAGGTCATGCTCCTCGGCGCCGTGCTGTTCTTCGTCTCGTCGATCGGTGCCGCCCTCACCTTCAGCGTCCCCGACCTGATCCTCTGGCGTGTCATGAGCGGCCTCGGCATCGGCATCGCGTCGGTGGTGGCCCCGGCCTACATCGCCGAGGTGGCTCCGCGTCAGATCCGCGGCTCGCTGGCGTCACTGCAGCAGCTCGCGATCACGCTCGGCATCTTCGGTGCCCTGCTCTCCGACGCGCTCCTGGCGAACTCCGCCGGCGGCGCGGCCAACCAGCTGTGGCTGGGTCTGGAGGCGTGGCGCTGGATGTTCCTCGTCGGCGTCATCCCTGCCGCGGTGTACGGCATCCTGTCGTTCACCGTTCCCGAATCCCCGCGCTACCTGCTCGCGAAGGGCAAGCGCGACGAAGCGAAGGCGATCTTCGCCCGCCTCGTGCCGCCCGCCGATCTCGACAAGACGATGAACGAGCTGTCGAACACGATCGAGGCCGACCGCAAGAACAAGAACGTCTCGCTGCGAGGTCCCGTGCTGGGCCTGCAGGGCATCGTCTGGACCGGCATCCTGCTGTCGGTGTTCCAGCAGTTCGTGGGCATCAACGTGATCTTCTACTACTCCACGACCCTCTGGAAGGCTGTCGGCTTCGACGAGAGCAACTCGCTGTTGATCTCCGTCATCACCTCGGTCACGAACGTGGTCGTGACCTTCGTCGCGATCTTCCTGGTCGACCGGGTGGGCCGAAAGCCGATCCTCATCACCGGCTCGCTGCTGATGACGCTGTCGCTGGGCGCGATGGCCCTCGCGTTCGCGTTCGCCACCGGCTCGGGCCAGGACGTGTCGCTCCCCGCCCCCTGGGGCAGCGTCGCGCTCGTCGCCGCGAACGTCTTCGTCGTCGGATTCGGCGCCTCGTGGGGACCGCTGGTGTGGGTGCTGCTCGGCGAGATCTTCCCGAGCCGCATCCGCGGCAAGGCGCTCGGCGTCGCTGCCGGCGCCCAGTGGATCGCCAACTTCGCCATCACGGTGTCGTTCCCGGCCATGTCGAGCTGGTCGCTGCCGCTCACCTACGGCATGTACGCCCTGTTCGCGGCCCTCTCCTTCGTCTACGTGCTGCTGCGCATCCCGGAGACGAAGGGCATGGAGCTCGAGCAGACCGAGACGCTGTTCGTCCGCAAGCCGAAGGACGCCGCCAAGGCCTGAGCCCGGATGCCGAGAGGCCGGCGCCCTGCGGGGTGCCGGCCTCCGTCGTTCGGGCGTCGTGTGCGCCCGCGTGATCTCTGCGATCTGCACAAGCTCAACGGCATCCGCGACTCTCGGGCTGAGGATGCGCGAATCGCCGAGATCCGCGCTCGCGTCAGTCTTCGAACGCGCCGTAGACCTCGAGGGTGTTCGCGGCGACCCGGGCGGCGAGCTCGTCGGCATCCATCGACAGTTCTGCGGCGAGGAAGCGCAGCGTCACGGGGATCAGGTACGGCGCGTTGGGGCGGCCGCGATACGGAGCCGGCGTGAGGAACGGGGCGTCGGTCTCGACGAGGATGCGATCCACCGGGGTGACCGCGAGGGCGTCGCGCAGGTTCTGCGCGTTCTTGAAGGTGACGTTGCCCGCGAACGAGAGGTAGTAGCCGCGGTCGGCGGCGATCCGGGCCATGTCGGCGTCGCCGGAGAAGCAGTGGAACACCGTCTTCTCGGGAGCGCCGACGCGCTCGAGCGTCTCGAGCACGGCCTCGTGGGCGTCGCGGTCATGGATCTGCATCGCGATGCCGTGCTTCTTCGCCAAGGCGATGTGCGCCTCGAAGGAGCGGATCTGGGCGGGGATGCCGTCGGCCTCGGTGCGGAAGAAGTCGAGTCCCGTCTCGCCGATCGCGCGCACCCGCGGTTCGCCGGCGAGCTCGTCGATGACGGCGATCGCGGCATCCAGCTCCCCCGCCTGCTCGTAGACGGGGGCCTCGTTGGGGTGGATCGCGACCGCCGCGAGAACGCGCGGGTGGGACCGCGCCGCCCACGCCGACCAGCGCGAGGAGTCGACGTCGCCGCCCGCCTGCACGACCCCGTGCACGCCGACCGCGAGCGCGCGTTCGAGCTGCTCGTCGAGCGACATGCCGGTCTCGCCATCCTCGATCTCGAGGTGCGTGTGGTTGTCGTAGACCGGGATGCCGAGGGGCTCGGGCACCGGCGGATAGCTGACGTCGCGCCGACCGTCGGTGGAGCGCTCGCGGACGTACTGACTGGGGTCGGTGCCGTCGATCGTTCCGCGCGGGCGCTCGACCGGGGCGGAACCGGCGGCGGGCCGGGGGGCGGAGGCGTCGACGGGCTCAGGAGCCGCCGCTGCACCCCGGGCCGCCGCCGACTCCGCGGCCGACGCCCCCGGGGCCGCCGCCGACTCGGAAGGCATCGCCGTCACGCCTGCTCGACGCGCGGGAAGAGCGGCGTGAGCGGGGTCACCGTGGCCCCCGCCGGCAGCAGGCCCCACGCGCCCGCCTCGCGGATCGGCTGGTCGACGAGTGCGCCGAGGCCCTGCTCGGCACCGAGGGCGACCCACAGCTTCGCGGTCGCGGCGGGCATGACGGGCGACAGCAGCACGGCCAGGGAGCGCAGTCCCTCGGCCGCGGTGTAGAGGACCGTTCCGAGACGCTCGCGCTGAGCCTCGTCCTTCGCGAGCGCCCACGGCTCGTTCTCGGTGATGTAGCCGTTGAGCGCGTCGACGATGGTCCAGATCGCCGAGATCGCCTCGTCGATGCGGAAGCGTTCGATGGCGGCGTCGGCGGCGGTCGCGGCATCCGCCACCACCTTCTGGATCGCGAGGTCGAGCGCGGTCGAGGGCCCGGCCTGCGGGACGACACCGTCGAAGTACTTCGAGATCATCGCGACCGTGCGCGACGCGAGGTTGCCGAAACCGTTGGCGAGCTCCGCCTGGTAGCGGGCCGACAGGTCTTCCCACGAGAACGAGCCGTCCTGGCCGAACGCGATGGCCGAGAGGAAGTAGAAGCGGTACGCGTCGGAACCGAAGACGTCGGTGATCTCGGTCGGCGCGATGCCGGTGAGCTTCGACTTCGACATCTTCTCGCCGCCCACGAGCAGCCAGCCGTGCGCGAAGACCCCGCGAGGCACGTCGAGACCGGCGGCCATCAGCATGGCCGGCCAGATGACCGCGTGGAAGCGGAGGATGTCTTTCCCGACCACGTGGAACGCCGGCCAGCGACGCGCGAACTGCTCGGGATCGGTGCCGTAGCCGACGGCGGTGGCGTAGTTCAGCAGCGCGTCGACCCACACGTAGATCACGTGCGACGGGTCCCAGGGGACGGTGATGCCCCAGTCGAACGCCGAGCGCGAGATCGAGAGGTCTTTCAGACCGCTGCGCACGAACGAGACGACCTCGTTGCGGGCCGATTCGGGCCGCACGAAGTCGGGCTCGGTCTTGTAGAGCTCGAGCAGGCGGTCCTGGAACTCGCTGAGCTTGAAGAAGTAGTTCTTCTCCTGCAGCAGCTCGAGGGGCTTCGAGTGGATGGCGCACACCTTGAGGCCCTCGAAGGGCCCGGTGCCGTCGACGATCTCGGCCTCGGGCTTGAACTCCTCGCAGCCCACGCAGTACAGCGCCTCGTACTCGCCGGCGTAGATGTAGCCGCGGTCGAAGAGCGCCTTCACGAACTGCTGCACGCGCTCTTCGTGGCGCGGCTGCGTCGTGCGGATGAAGTCGTCATTGGCGACGTCGAGCGTCTCGAGCAGCGGGAACCACGACTCGGACACGAGCTTGTCGACCCACTCCTGCGGGGTGACGCCGTTGGCGGCGGCCGCGCGCAGCATCTTCTGCCCGTGCTCGTCGGTGCCGGTCAGCATCCAGGTGTCATCGCCCGCCTGGCGGTGCCAGCGCGCGAGCGTGTCGACGGCCACCGTCGTGTACCCGTGCCCGATGTGGGGCAGGTCGCTGGGGTAGTAGATCGGCGTCGTGATGTAGAAGGATCGGCCGGAAGTCACTCGGAGATTCTACGGGGAGGCTCCGACACGGCCGCGCGTGTGACGGGCGGTCAGGCCGAGGCGCGCACGACCAACGTCGTCGGCAGCACCACCGGCTCGACCGCGCGACCGTCGATCGCGTCGAGCAGAAGGGTGACCATGCGCTCGCTCAGCTGCTCCCACGGCTGGCGCATGGTCGTCAGGGGCGGCTCGTGCGTCGCGGCGAGTCCCGAGTCGTCGAAGCCGGCGACGGCGATGTCGTCGGGCACCCGTCGTCCCGCGCGGCGCAGCGTCTGCACGGCGCCCGCCGCCATGAGGTCGGATGCCGCGAACACGGCGTCGATGTCGGGAGCGCGCTCCAGCAGCCGCTCCATGGCCGCGGCACCGGAGTCCTGCGAGTAGTCCCCCACCTCGACCAGCTCCGGGTCGAAGTCGTCGCCCATCTCGTCACGGAACCCCACGAGGCGGAAGCGTCCGCCCGGCGTGTCGTCGGGCCCGGCGATCATGGCGATCCGCCGATGCCCGTGCGCCCGCAGGTGCGCCGTCATCGTGCGCGCCGACCCGGCTTCGTCGACGGAGACGCTCAGCACCTCGCTGCGATGCCCCAGGGGCACCCCGCACGCCACGGTGGGGATCCCGGCATCCATCAGGGATTCCAGCAGGGGATCGGCCTCGTGCGAAGAGATGAGCAGAACGCCGTCCACGTGCCCGGCACTGACGTAGTGCGCGACGTTCGCGCGCTCGGCCGGGGTGCCGGCGATGAGGAGGACGAGCGTCATCTGACGCTTGGAGAGGGCCTCGGCGGCACCGCGCAGCAGCAGGGCGAAGGTCGGGTCGTCGAAGAGCAGGTGCTGCGGCTCGGTCATGAGGAAGGCGAGGGACCCCGCGCGTCCGGTGGCGAGACTTCGCGCGGCGTGGTTGGCGGTGTAGCCGGTGCGCTCGATGGCATCCTCGACCGCCGCGCGCGCATCGGGAGACACCCAGTGGCCGCCGTTGATGACGCGCGAGACGGTGCCGCGTGACACGCCCGCGGCTGCCGCGACGTCGCGGATCGTCGGCTTGCGCCGAACGGTCGGGGTCTGCTCCATGCGGGAATGCTATCGGCCGGGAGACGGTCCGGGATGCCGACACCGAGCCGAGACTGGGACCGGTCACAGTTCGGTAACGAACATCGACCCGTTGTTGCGCGATGCGGCCGGACCGCCGGAGGCTGTGACCGGTCCCAGTCCGGGACGCACGAAGATCCGATGGAGTGTCATGACCCGCGCTACCCCCTGGCCCGCTCTCGACGGCATCGCATACGGCGGTGACTACAACCCCGAGCAGTGGCCTCGCGAGGTCTGGGACGAGGACGTCCGCCTCATGCGCGAGGCGGGCGTCAACCTCGTGAGCGTCGGCATCTTCTCGTGGGCCCTCCTCGAGCGCAGCGAGGGCGTCTTCGACTTCGCCTGGCTCGACGAGCTCCTCGATCTGCTGCACGCCAACGGCATCCACGTCGACCTCGGCACCCCCACCGCCTCCCCGCCCGCGTGGTTCTTCCACGCCCACCCCGAGGCGCGGGTCGTGACCCGCGACGGCCGCACGATGGGCTTCGGCTCGCGGGGCATGGCATCCCCCTCCTCGCCCGCCTACCGCACCGCCGTCGCGCGCATCGCCGACGCGCTCGCCGCCCGCTACGCCGCGCACCCCGCGGTCGTGATGTGGCACGTGCACAACGAGTACGGCGTGCCCGTCGGCGAGGACTACTCCCCCGCCTCGGTCGCCGCCTTCCGCGACTGGCTGCGCGAGCGGTACGGCTCGCTCGACGGTCTCAACGCGGCCTGGGGCACCGCCTTCTGGGGTCAGCACTACGGCGACTGGGAGCACGTGGGCGCCCCCGCCGACGCCCCGAGCGTCGTCAACCCCGCGCAGCGCCTCGACTTCGCGCGCTTCACCGACCACCAGCTGCGCGCGTGCTTCCGCCTCGAACGGGATGCCATCCGCGCCCACGCCACGCAGCCGGTCACCACGAACTTCATGGCGAACCAGAGCTGGACCACCGACCTGTGGGCCTGGGGCCGCGAGGTCGACATCGTCTCGGACGACCACTACCTCTGGGCCGCCGACCCCGATGGACACGTGGGCCTCGCGATCGCCGCCGACCTGTCACGGTCCGTCGGCGGGGGTGCGCCGTGGATCCTCATGGAGCACTCCACCTCGGCCGTGAACTGGCAGCCGCGCAACGTCGCCAAGCGCCCGGGCGAGATGGCCCGCAACTCGCTGACTCACCTCGCCCGCGGCGCCGACGCGATCCTCTTCTTCCAGTGGCGCGCCTCCCGCTCCGGGGCGGAGAAGTTCCACTCGGCGATGCTCCCCCACGCCGGCACCGACTCCCGGGTGTGGCGTGAGGTCGTCGATCTCGGCACGGCCCTCGGGCGCCTGGGCGAGGTGCGCGGAGCACGCGTGCAGGCCGAGGCCGCGGTGCTGTGGGACTTCGAGTCGTTCTGGGCGCAGGACCTCGAGTGGCGTCCCTCGGTCGACGTCACCCACCAGGCGCAGGTGCGCGCGTACTACGAGCAGCTGTGGCGCGACGGCATCACCGCCGACTTCGCTCTGCCCGGTCACGACCTCTCGGGCTACCGCCTGGTCGTCGTCCCGGCCCAGTACCTGCTGTCGAAAGCGGATGCCGACAACCTCGCCGCCTACGTCCGCGGCGGCGGCACGCTGGTCGTGTCGTTCTTCTCGGGCATCGTCGACGAGAACGATGCCGTCCACCCGGGCGGCTACCTCGCCCCTCTGGCCGACGTGCTCGGCCTGCGCCTGGAGGAGTTCCTCCCGCTCCGCGAGGGCGAGACGATCACCCTCGAGCGGGCCGACGGCGCGGCCCTCACCGCTCGCGCCTGGGCGGAGGACCTCATCGTCGACGGGGCCGACGTCGTGGCCCGCTACGTCGACGGTCCGGCCGCCGGGCGCGCAGCCCTCACCCGGCACGCGTACGGCGCCGGGACCGGGTGGTACGTGTCGACGAGCCTGGATGCCGACAGCCTCGCGCACGTGATGGCCGCCGCCTACGCCGACGCCGGGGTCTCGGCATCCGTCGTCCCGGCCGGGTGCGAGGTGGTCGTGCGGAGCTCCGACGAGCACGACTTCACGTTCGTCGTCAACCACCGCGACGACGCCGTCGACCTCGCCCTCGACGGCACCGAGCTGCTCACCGGCGCACCGACGGACGGCGCGCTGACGGTACCCGCGGGCGGCATCGCCGTCGTCCGCACCGCACGTGAGGAGGCCGGCCGGGCCTGACGGGCCGGCATCCCACTCCGAACGACACCCGGCCGCACCGACGCGGCCGGGTGAGCGGGCCGCGAGGACCGCGACCCCGCACGACCCGACCGCGACCACCGCGGTCACCCGAACCGACCGCAATGGCTGCGGTCGCACAGAAAGGGACCTCTCATGCGCATGACAGCACCCCGGCGCACGCTCCTCGGCTCGGCGGCGATCCTCGCCGTCTCGGCCCTCGCCCTCACCGGTTGCTCCGGCGGCGGATCCGGCGACGACTCCGCCCAGGGCGGTGACGGCCCCGAGATCGTCGTGTGGACCGACGCCGAGCGCGAGCAGGCCATCGGCGATGCCGCGAAGGCGTTCGAGGAGGAGACGGGCGCGACCGTGCGGCTCGTGCAGAAGAACTTCGAGGACCTCCGCAACGACTTCATCGCCCAGGTCCCCACCGGCGAAGGGCCCGACATCACCGTCGGCGCGCACGACTGGCTCGGCGCCCTCGTCGCGGCCGGCGTCGTCGACACGATCGACCTCGGCGACACCGCCTCGAACTTCGAGCCCGTCGCGCTGGAGGCCATGACCTACGACGGGCAGCTCTACGCCCTGCCGTACTCCCTCGAGACCGTCGCCCTGGTCCAGAACACCGCCCTCGTCGGCACCGACGCGCCGGCCACGTGGGACGACATGATCCAGCGGGGTCTGGCATCCGGGGCCGAGCGCCCGTTCGTCATCAACACCGCTGGTGAGACCGGCGACGGGTACACGATGTACGGACTGCAGACCTCCTTCGGCGCCCCCGTGTTCGTGCAGGACGCCAGCGGCTCGTACACGTCCGAGGTGGGCATGGGCGGGGCCCCGGGCGAGAGCTTCGCGCAGTGGCTGTCGACCAACGGCCAGGCGGGGTACCTCTCGACCACGATCGACTACGACATCAACAACGAGCTCTTCGCGAGCGGCAAGGCGCCCTACACGGTGCAGGGCCCGTGGGCGATCAGCTCGTTCGAGGGCATCGACGTCGCCGTGAACCCCCTGCCCAGCGCGGGCGGCGAGACGGCCGCGCCGTTCGTGGGCGTGCAGGGCTTCTACCTCAGCGCGCAGAGCAAGAACGCGCTGCTCGCGACGGAGTTCCTCGTGAACTACCTCGGCACCGAGGACGCCCAGCGCGCCCTGTATGAGGCCGACCCGCGCATCCCCGCCTACACCTCGCTCGGCCAGGAGGTCGCCTCCGACCCGATCATCGCCGGCTTCCTCGCCTCGGCCCAGAACGGCGTGCCGATGCCCTCGATCCCCGAGATGGGGTCGGTGTGGGACCTCTGGAACGCCGCCGAGGCGCAGATCATCTCCGGCGCCGAGCCCGTCTCGACGTGGAACCAGATGATCACCGACCTTCAGAGCACGCTGGCCGGCTGACGACACGCTCCGTGGGCGGGCGCGGTTCCCCCGCGCCCGCCCGCGGTACCACCCCGACGAATCCGGAGCACCCATGTCGGTCACCCCTCCCGTCGCGCCCCCGGGCGCGGCCCCCACCGCCCCCGCGCCCCTCCCGGCACGCGAATCGCACGCCCGCAGCTTCCGCGGCATCGGCGTCGGCTTCCTCCTCAAGCTCATGATCATGGCGGTCGTCAACGCCTTCGGCATCCTGACGATCCTCACCGCCGTCGGCGCCGAGTCCTGGCTGCTGGCCTCGATCACCGCCGTGCTGCTGATCATCGCCGACATCGTCTACTTCACCCGGCGCGCACTGCCGCTGAAGTACCTGCTGCCGGGGCTGATCTTCCTCTTCGCGTTCCAGGTCTTCATCTTCGGCTACACCGCCTACATCGCCTTCACGAACTACGGCACCGGTCACGCGGGCTCCCAGTCGCAGGCGGTGGATGCCACCCTGATCCAGGGCGAGCGCCGGGTCGACGACTCCGCCACCTACCCCATGGCCGTGGTGGAACGCCTCGGCACCTACGGCCTCGCGATCGCCGACGACGACGTCGTGCGCGTGGGGACACCCGACGAACCCCTGGCGACGGTCGAGGGCGAGATCGGGGCGAGCGGCGCTCCGACCGAGGTGTCGGGCTGGACCGTGGTGCCGCGTGCCGACGTGCTCACCGACCCCGCGGTGCAGCAGGCCGCCGCGAGTCTCCGGGTGCCCCTGTCCGACGACCCCAACGACGGTGCGCTGCGCACACGCGACGGCTCGACCGCGACGGTCTACACCTCGACGCTCGTGTGGGACGAGCAGGCGCAGACCATCACCGACACCACGACGGGCACGGTCTACACCGTGACCGACCGCGGCACCTTCACCTCCGCCGACGGGCAGAGCCTGCCCACCGGCTGGTACGTCAACGTGGGGTTCGAGAACTTCCTTCGCGTCTTCACCGACGGCGCGCTGCTGCAGCCGCTGCTGTCGGTCACCGGGTGGACGTTCGCGTTCGCGATCCTGTCGGTGGTGATCAGCTTCGGCCTCGGGCTGCTCTTCGCGATGATCTTCAACGACCCGCGCGTGCGGGCGCGGAAGTTCCTGCGGACCCTGTTCATCCTCCCGTACGCGTTCCCGGCGTTCATGTCGGCGCTGCTGTTCCGCGGCATGTTCAACTCCGAGTTCGGTGTCATCAACGACGTCTTCTTCTTCGGCCTGCCCATCAACTGGCTCGGCGACCCGGTGCTCGCGAAACTCGCCGTGCTGTGGGTGAACGTGTGGCTGAGCTACCCGTACTGGTTCCTCGTCTGCACGGGCGCCCTGCAGGCGCTGCCGTCCGACACCCTCGAGGCCGCGCAGCTCGACGGCGCCGGCCGCTGGCGCTCGTTCCGCTCGATCGTGCTGCCGCTGCTGCTCGTGTCGACCGCTCCACTGGCGATCTCGTCGTTCGCGTTCAGCTTCAACAACTTCACCGTCATCTACATGTTCAACAACGGCGGACCCGCGATACCCGGGGCGCCCTACGCGCTGGGCTCGACCGACATCCTCATCTCCGCCATCTACGACATCTCCGGCGTCTCGGGCGGAGCGGCGGATTACGGCCTCGCCAGCGCTCTGTCGATCGTCGTGTTCGTCGTCGTCGGCGCCATCTCGGCGCTGGCCTTCCGTCAGACCCGCAAGCTGGAGGAGTTCGCATGACCGTCACCGCACGCGGCACCGGACACGATGCCGCCCGCAGCACCCCCGCGAAGAAGCGCCGCTGGCTCGCCGAGGTCGGGTGGAAGTACCCCGTCGCCGCACTCGTCGCCTTCTACGCGCTGTTCCCCCTCGTCTACGCGCTCTCCGCTTCGCTCAACCCGCGCGGGAGCCTCGCCTCGTCGAACGCGCTGTTCTCGGCGGTCGATTTCTCGAACTACGCCGCCCTGTCGGGCACGAGTTACTGGACCTGGGTCGGTAACACCCTCCTCGTGGGCGGTGTCGCCTCGGTCGGCGCGGTGCTGATGGGCGCCGCCGGCGCCTACGCGTTCTCGCGCTTCCGCTTCTCGGGGCGGCGGGCGAGCCTCACCGGCCTGCTCATCGTGCAGATGTTCCCCCAGGCGCTCGCGTTCGTGGCGATCTTCCTCATGCTCCTGACCATCGGCGAGGTCGTGCCCGCGCTCGGCATCAACTCGAAGCTCGCCCTCATCTGCGTCTACCTCGGCGGCGCGCTCGGCGCGAACACGTTCCTCATGTACGGCTTCTTCAACACGATCCCGATCGAGATCGACGAATCGGCCAAGATCGACGGCGCGACCCACGCGCAGATCTTCTGGAAGCTCATCATGCCGCTGGTCACGCCGATCCTCGCGGTCGTCGCGCTGCTCGCCTTCATCGCCGCCTTCGGCGACTACATCCTGGCGCGCATCATCCTCGTATCCGAGGACAACTGGACCCTCGCCGTCGGCATGTACCAATGGGTCTCGAATCAGCTCACCTCCCGGTGGGGCCTGTTCGCCGCGGGATCGGTGCTCGCGTCGATCCCGGTCCTCGCCCTGTTCCTGTCGCTGCAGCGCTACATCGTCGGCGGCCTCACCCAGGGGTCGGTCAAGGGCTGAGCCCCGACCGACCCGTCCTCGATCGATGGAGATCCGGATGCCGAATCACCCCCGTCCCACGGCCCTCGCGGCCCTGACCCTCGGCGTCGCCCTCGCGGTGGCGCCCCTCACGGCGGCCCAGGCCGCGCCCGCCGCCGAGCCGGTCGAAGCCGGGATCACCGTCCCGCGAGTCGAGGGCCTGGCATCCGATTTCGCCCTCGGCGTCGACGTGTCGTCGGTGCTGTCGCTCGAGGAGTCGGGAGTCGTGTTCCGCGACGACGACGGCGCCCCCGCCGACCTGTTCGAGGTGCTCGCCGACCACGGCGTGACCGACGTGCGCCTGCGCGTGTGGAACGACCCGTTCGACGCCGAGGGCCGCGGGTACGGCGGAGGCAACGTCGGTGTGGAGCGGGGCGTCGAGATCGGCGCGCGCGCGACCGCCGCGGGTCTCGGCGTCGCCGTCGACTTCCACTACTCCGACTTCTGGGCCGACCCCGCCAAGCAGAAAGCGCCGAAGGCCTGGGCGGGAATGGATACCGCCGAGACCGCCGACGCGGTCGGCGACTTCACCCGCGAGGCGCTCACCGAGTTCGTCGCCGCCGGCGTCGACGTGCAGCTCGTGCAGGTGGGCAACGAGACCAACGGCGGCGTCGCCGGGGTGACCGGTTGGCCCGACATGGCGCGCGTGTTCTCGGCCGGATCCGCCGCGGTGCGCGCGGTGACGCCCGACGCCCTCGTGGCCGTGCACGTCACGAACCCGGAGCGTCCCGGCCACTACGCCGCCTACGCCGCACAGCTCGCGGCGAACGAGGTCGACTACGACGTGTTCGCCTCGTCGTACTACCCGTTCTGGCACGGCACGACCGAGAACCTCACCGCGGTGCTGCGTCAGGTCGCCGACACCTACGACAAGAAGGTCATGGTCGCCGAGACGTCGTGGGTGCGCACGCTCGACGACGCCGACGGTCACCCCGACGTGATCGACGCGGCCTCCGAGGCCGAGGCCTATCCCATCAGCGTCCAGGGTCAGGCGACCGCGCTGAGCGACGTCGTCCAGGCCGTCGCCGACGTCGGCGACGCCGGCATCGGCGCGTACTACTGGGAGCCCGCGTGGCTCCCCGTCGGCTCGCCCGACCAGCTGGCGCAGAACCGCGTGCTCTGGGAGCGCGACGGCTCGGGCTGGGCGACGAGCTTCGCGGGCGAGTACGACCCGGAGGATGCCGGTGAGTACTTCGGCGGATCGGCGTGGGACAACCAGTCGCTCTTCGACGTCGACGGCACCCCGCTCGAGTCGCTGCGCACCTTCGCCTACGTCCGCACCGGCGCTGTCGCACCCCGGGAGGTCACGGGCGTCGACACCGTGCGGCTCTCCGTGACCGTCGGCGACGCGGCGGCGCTCCCCGGACGGGTGACCGTGCGCTACAGCGACGGCACGAGCGAAGAGAGCCCGGTGACCTGGGAGGCCGCGCCCGACCTGTCGCGCCCCGGCGTCTACGAGATCGCCGGCGCGACCGCCGAGGGTCACGCCGCTCTCGCGGTCGTCACCGTCTCGACCGAGAACCTCTTGCGCAACCCCGGGTTCGAGGATCCCGACGTCTCGATGTGGATCGTCGACGGTCCGCTCTCACTGCGCGCGACCGACGATCCGCGCACGGGCGAGCGCTCGGCCCACTTCTTCGCCGCCGAGGCGATGTCGTTCACCCTCGAGCAGCGCGTCGACGACGTCCCGGCCGGTCGGTACGTCGCCGCCGGAGCGCTGCAGGGCGGCGCGTTCGGCGACGGGACGGCGAGCATCGAGCTGGCCTCGGATGCCGACACCTCGGCCGCTCCGTTCACGGCGGGCGGATGGCGGGTGTGGTCGGAACCGCGCACCGACGAGATCGAGATCGCCGAGGGCGAGAGCCTCACCGTACGGGTGAGCGCCGAGCTGCCCGCCGGCGCGTGGGGGACGATCGACGACCTCGGGCTCGAGCGCGTCGGCGATGCCGCGCCCGCCCCCGGCGGACCGACGCCCGGTGAGCCCGGCCCGACGCCCACGCCGGGCGCTCCGTCACCCGCGCCGACGGAGCCCGCTCCGGCCGAGCCCGTACCGGCCCCCGCGGCGCCCGTACCCAGCAGTCCCGCACCCGCCCCGGCGACGCCCGCGCCCCCCTCCGCACCGGCGCCGGGTCTGGCCGAGACCGGCACGAGCGTTCCCCTCGGCATCCTCGCCGCCGGACTCCTCGCCCTCGCGACCGGAACGGTCCTGATCGCCCACCGCCGCCGCTCGCGCTCTCCACGCGCGTAAGGGGTCAGAAAATGTCGCCTGGCAGCTCGCCAGGCGACATTCTCTGACGCCTCGCGCGGCTAGCGCGCGGCCAGAGCGGCCTGGTAGAGCTCGCGCGAGGAGTGACCGGTCTGCGACGACACCTCGGCCGCGGCCTCCTTGAGCCGCGCGCCGCTGCGCACGAGCTCGAGGGTCTGGGCCACGGCATCCGGGAACGCCACCTCGCGCGCCGAGGCGCCGCCCACGACGATCGCGATCTCACCGCGCACGCCCTCCGCCGCCCACGCGGCGAGTTCGCCGAGGGGGCCCCGCTTGACCTCTTCGTAGAGCTTCGTCAGCTCGCGGCAGACGGCGGCGGGGCGATCGGCGCCGAACGCCGCGGCGAGGTCGTCGAGGGTGGATGCCAACCGCGACGGCGACTCGAAGAAGACGAGGGTCCGCTCCTCCGACGCGAGCTGCGCGAAGGCCCGGCGACGTTCGCCGGGCTTGCGGCGCGGAAAGCCCTCGAACGCGAACCGGTCGGTCGGCAGGCCCGCCACGGCGAGCGCGGTGACGACCGCGCTGGGGCCGGGAAGGGCCGTGACGGTGACGCCCGCGGCCGCGGCGGCGGCCACCAGGCCGAACCCGGGATCGCTGACCGTCGGCATGCCGGCGTCGCTCAGCACCAGCAGATCGTCGACGCGGGCGAGCTCGACGAGCTCCGCCGCGCGCTGCTTCTCGTTGTGGTCGTGCAGGGCGATCAGACGCGGGCGGTTCTCGACGCCGAGGCCCGCGAGCAGGCGCTGCGTCGTGCGGGTGTCTTCGGCGGCGACGACCGTGGCGTTCTCGAGGGCTTCGACGAGACGCCGCGAGGCGTCACCCAGGTTGCCGATGGGGGTCGCCGCGAGGATGATCACCGTTCCACCTTAGGCTGGGGGCCGTGAGCACAGCCGTCTCCCCCCTGCTCCCCGACGAGCAGACGCGCCTCGATCGCTGGCGCGACGCTCTGCTCTCCACCCCCCGCGGGATGCGGCTCTGGCGATGGCTCGCGCCGACCCTCGTGACCCTCGTGGCCGCCGTGCTGCGCCTCGTCGACATCGGCAACCCGCACCAATTGGTGTTCGACGAGACGTACTACGTCAAAGACGCCTGGAGCCAGTGGGTGCTGGGCTTCCCCTCGACGTGGCCCGACGACGCCGACGCGAGCTTCGCGGCCGGCGACACCGACGTGTTCACCGGGATCGGCAGCTACGTCGTGCACCCCCCGCTGGGCCGGATCCTCATCGGCGCGGGGATGGCCCTGCTCGGACCGGACTCGGCCACCGGGTGGCGCATCTCGGCCGCCGTCATCGGCACGGTGACGGTGCTCGCCATCTACCTCTTCGCGCGGACGCTCACCCGGTCGATCCCCCTCGCCACCGTGGCATCCGGACTCTTCGCCATCGACGGTCTCGGCATCGTGCTCAGCCGCATCGCGCTGCTCGACATCTTCCTGACGTTCTTCATCGTGCTGACGTTCTGGTTCGTCGCCCTCGACCACCGTCGCTCCGGCGACCGGATGGCAGACCTCGTCGCGGCGCGCGGACTCGAGCACCCGATGTGGGGGCCGATCCTGTGGAATCGCCCGTGGCTGCTCGCCGCCGGCGTCGCCGCGGGGGCCGCCACGGCCGTGAAGTGGTCGGGCCTGTACGTGATCGCCGCCGTCGGCGTCTACGCCGTCGTCACCGACGCGCTCGCGCGCCGCCGCGCCGGGATCGTGCAATGGCCGATGGATGCCGTGCGCCAGGGCCTGGCATCCTTCGTGCTGCTCGTGCCGGTGGCCGCCGTCGTCTACGTCGCCAGCTGGTCGGGGTGGCTCTTCACCACCGGCGGGTACAAGCGCGGGACGCCGGTGGATGCGACCGGCTTCTGGGCGTGGGTCCCCGAGCCGCTCCAGCGCCTGTGGGCGTATCACCAGGAGATGTACGCCTTCCACGTGGGCCTCGTCACCCCGCACAGCTACGCGAGCCCCGCGTGGCAGTGGCCGCTGCTGATCCGTCCCACCTCGATGTACTGGCACCAGGATGACGCGGGCGTCAACGGCTGCGCCCTGCCCTCGGGCTGCACCGAGGCGATCTCGAGCATCGCGAACCCGATCATCTGGTGGGCGGGCGTCGCGGCATCCCTCTTCCTGCTCGTGCGGTTCGTCATGATTCGCGACTGGCGCTACGCCCTCATCCTGACGGGGCTGGCGGCGACCTACGTGCCGTGGCTGCTCTATCCCGAGCGCACGATCTTCCAGTTCTACACGGTCGCGATGCTGCCCTTCCTCGTGCTGGCCCTCGCGTTCACGCTGCGCGAGATCGCGCGGGGGGTGAGGGGCTCGAGCCGTCTGAGCGGCCAGATCATCGTGCTCGCCTTCCTGGGGCTCTGCGTCGTCGTCTCGGCATTCTGGTATCCGGTGTGGGCGGGGCTCCCCGTGCCCTACGAGTTCTGGCGACTGCACAACTGGCTGCCCACCTGGATCTGACGGGTCCAGACGAATGCCGAGGGGGCGGGCGTGACGCGAGGAGACGAGTGGCTGCACGACCCGCGGCCGGTGCAGCGGGTGAAGCTGTTCCGGGACGCGCCGGTGGACCGCGGGGCGTGGCCGGCGACCGTGCCGGCGGTGGCGCACTTCCTCGACGTCGCCGGGGCGGACGGGTGGGAGTTCGGCCCCGGTGTGACCTTCCTCGTCGGGGAGAACGGGTCGGGCAAGTCGACGCTCATCGAGGGCATCGCCGAGGCGGCGGGTCTGCCCGCTGAGGGCGGGTCGATCAACGGCGGAGGCGAGACACGGCGAACCGAGAGCCCGCTCGGCGAGTGGTTGCGGATCGAGCGGAGCCCACGTGCTCCGCGGTGGGGCTTCTTCCTGCGGGCCGAGACGATGCACGGCTACTACTCGTGGCGAGACGATCTCGGTGGCCCGGCGCCGAGCCTCCACGAGATGAGCCACGGCGAGTCGTTCAACAGCCTCCTCGACGAGGTGCTCGACCACGAGCGTTACGTCGCGGGCCTCGCCTGCCTGGATGAGCCCGAGGCGGCTCTGTCGTTCTCCTCCACGCTGCGCTGGCTGGCCTCCCTCGACCGCATGCGTTCGCGCGGGACCCAGGTCATTTGCGCGACGCACTCCCCCGTGCTGGCGGCGCTGCCGGGCGCGACGATCCTCGAGCTGGGCGAGTGGGGCATCCGCGAGAGCTCCTGGGACGACCTGGAGCTGGTGCGGTTGCACCGAGGGTTTCTGGAGGCGCCGGGGAGGTTCTTACGGCACCTGTTGGAGTGAGCGGATGCCGGGAACGACCACTTCGACTCGCTCTCCTCAGACCAGCCGGCCCGGGTCCGTCGTCGGCAACGCGCAGGTGAACGCCCGGCAGTCGTAGGCCGTGGCCTCCCCGTTCTGCGCGACCTTGCTCGCGAAGAGCTCGAACCCGGCCGCGGCGAACGCCTGCGCCTGCGCGGGAGAGACCACCGCGACGACGTCGGCGGCGACCCGGCGCGCGGCATCGGCGATCTCGGCATCCGCCTCTCCCACCACGACCACCTGACGCGGTGCCGTGGCGAGCCCCGTCGCGACCTCGAGGATCGCCCCGTGCGCGAGCGGCGAGGCGAGGGCGACGTCGGCGGCGCCGCGCACGAGGGCGTCGGCGGCGGCGCGGTAGCGCTCCCCCGCACCGAGGCGCCAGAGGTCCAGGGACGCGGCCGCGAACACCGACGGACCCGACGGCGACGCACCGTCGGTGGGAACCCCGTGGGGCTGCATGCCCTGCGCGACGAGCACCGCGTCTCCGCCGCCGGGCGGATGGATGCCGTCATCCCCCAGGCACAGGTCGACCAGCGCCCGTGCCCGCTCGGCGTAGGCCACCTCGCCGGTCGCGCGGGCGAGGGCGAGGAGGCCGCGGGCGAGGCCCCCGTAGTCCTCGAGAGTCGCGGGGGCCGTGGAGCGCACCTCGTCGAGCGAGGCGCGGCGGAGCGTGCCGTCATCGGCGACGTTGCTCTCGAGGACCGCGTCGGCGGCCCAGCGAGCGGCTTCGAGCAAGCGCGGGTCGGTACGGGTGCCGGCGGTGGCCAGCGCGGCGATCGCGTGCCCGTTCCAGCCGGTGACGACCTTCGCGTCGAGGGCCGGAGGCTGCAGCCCCGAGCGGTCGGCGACGCGGTAGTACCCGCCCTCGTTGCGGACGCCGTCGATGATCGACTCGGAGTCCTGCGCCGCGGCGATGCCGCCCGACGGCAGTTGAAGGACGTCAACGAGGAAGCGCGCGGCATCCGTGGCCGCAGCCTCATCCCCCGCGGCGAGCGCGACCTCGACGAGCCCGGCGTTGTCGGTCAGCATGCGCTCGTAGTGCGGCACGCTCCAATCGCGCCGCGTGGCGTAGCGGAAGAAACCGCCCTCGACGGTGTCCTGCAGGTCGGAGTCCACCATGGCGGAGAGAGCGCGGGATGCCACGGCCGCGGCATCCGGAGCCTCCGACGCCAGAGCGGGGTGCTGCAGGAACCGCAGCACAGGGGTGTTCGGGAACTTCGGCGTCTCGAACGCGGGGCCGGCGGCGAAGCCGGCGTATTCGCGGTCCTCGCGCGCGGCGACCGTGCGCGCGGCGGCGGCGAGCTGGTCGAGGGTCGGTGCCGCGTCGACGGGGGCTGTCGCGGCGGCGGCGAGGGCGTCGCGGAGCGAGGAGCCGGTGGCATCCACCTCGGCGCATCGCTCGGTCCACGCCTCGCGGACCGCGGCGAGCACCTGGCGGAACGAGGGCTGCGGCGGGCGGGGCGCGGGCGGGAAGTAGGTGCCCGCATAGAAGACGCGGCCCTCGGGGGACGCGAAGACGGTGAGGGGCCAGCCCAGGTGCGGGGTGAAGGCGGAGGCGGCGTCGAGATAAGCGGCGTCGACATCCGGGTTCTCTTCACGATCGACCTTGATCGACACGAAGCCGTCGTTCAGGATGCCGGCGGTCTCGGCATCCTGGAACGACTCCCGCGCCATCACGTGGCACCAGTGACAGGTGCTGTAGCCGATCGAGATCATCACGGGGACGTCTCTCTCGGCCGCGAGCGCGAACGCCTCGGCCCCCCACGGGAACCACGCGACGGGGTTGTCGGCGTGGGCCCGCAGGTAGGGGCTCGAGGCGTTCGCGAGGCGGTTCACATCGCGCCCGACGTCAGTTGAGGTCGTCGGGGTGCGTGCCGACGCGGCCGGAGCCGTCGCCGGGGTCGACGGCGTCGATCGCGGCCATCTCGTCGGCGGTGAGCTCGAAGTCGAACAGGTCGAAGTTCTCCTCGAGGCGCTCGCGGCGCACCGACTTGGGGAACACGATGAACCCGTGCTGGATGTGCCAGCGCAGCACGGCCTGAGCGGGGCTCTTGCCGTGGGCTTCGGCGGCATCCTTCACCGCGGGGATCTCGAACAGGTCGTACTTGCCCTGCCCGAGCGGGCCCCACGACTCGATGTGCATGTCGTGCTCCTGGCCCCAGGCCGCGATCTCGCGCTGACTGAGGGCGGGGTGCAGCTCGATCTGGTCGACCACGGGGGTCACACCGGTCTCGGCGACGATGCGGTCGAGGTGCGGCACGAGGAAGTTCGAGACGCCGATCGAGCGCGTCTTGCCCGCCTCGCGAATCTCGATCATCTTCTGCCACGCGTGGACGTAGTTGTCGTTCTTCGGCGTCGGCCAGTGGATGAGGTAGAGGTCGACGGCGTCGAGCTGCAGCTTCTGCAGGCTCTCGTCGATCGCGGCGAGCGGCTCGTCGCCGTCGTGGCGGTCGTTCCAGAGCTTGGTGGTGACGAAGAGCTCGTCACGAGGGATGCCGCTGGCGGCGATGGCGCGGCCGACACCCTCTTCGTTCTTGTAGATGGCGGCGGTGTCGATGTGGCGGTAGCCGACCTCAAGGGCCTCGGACACGGCGCGCTCGGCGTCGTCGGCGGGCACGAGGAACACGCCGTAGCCGAGCTGGGGGATGGAGTTTCCGTCGTTGAGCTGAACAGAAGGAACGGTCATGGATCGAGCCTAGAAGAGGCGGACGGATGGGGCGCCGGGGTTGACGCGCCCCGCGAGGGTCACGACGCGGGAGGCGCGAACGCCGCCCGAGCGAGCGCCTCGGCCACGAGCCGCACGTTCTCGATGACGGAGCCGCCCGTGACGCGGACCCACCCGCCGACACCCGCCCCCTCGGCACTGGCGCCGCCCGATCCGGCGGCGCCCGATCCGGCGATCTCGGGGGCGTCGATGACGAAGGGCGTCCCCGCGGCCACCGCGATCCCCTCGGCCGCGAGGTGCACGAGCGCCGCGCGTTCGTCGCGCACCGGCATCCACAGGTTGATCCCGTCGGGCTCCCCCACCTCGACGCCGAGACGGCGGAGCGCGGCGGCGAGGCGGTCGAGACGGTCACGGTAGATGAGCCGCGCGGTGCGCACCGGGGCGATCGAGCGGGCATCGGTGAGGAGCTCGAGCAGGATCGATTGGAGGAGCCGCGAGGTCCACCCGGGACCGAGCATGCGGCGGCGGATGATGCGCTCGACGATCTCGGACGGGCCCCCCAGGGCCGCGATCCGCAGGTCGGGTCCGTGCGACTTCGAGAATCCGCGAACGTGCACCACCTGGCCCGGGATCCACAGCGCGAGCGTCACCGGCGGCGCCGACGCGATCAGCGCCGAGTGGTCGTCCTCGATCACGGTGACGCGCGTGCCCCCGGGCACCGTCAGCAGAACGTCGGCGAGCCGTCGCGCGCGATCGATCGACATCGAAACCCCGGTCGGGTTCTGGGCGCGCGGCTGCAGCACGAGGGTGGACGGACGCTGAGCGAGGGCGAGCGCGAGCGAGGCGGGAAGGATGCCGTCGCGGTCGCTCTGCAGGGGCAGGGGGACGCCGCCCGCCGCCTCGACGAGGTCGAAGATGTACGGGAACCCCGGGGATTCGACGGCCACGCGATCGCCGAAGCGGACGACCTGTTCGACCGTGCGCGAGATCCCGTCGAACGCTCCGTCGACCACGGTGATCGCCTCGACACCGCGTACCGGCCACTGCTCGCGCAGCAGGTCGTGCAGCTCCGGCAGCACGGGCAGGTCGTGGTAGCGACCGGTGTCGGCGCGCGGTCGGGCGAGAGCGAGAGCGCGCTCGAGCGAAGGGAGCATCGCCGGATCGGGTGTGCCCAGAGAGAGGTCGAGGGCGACGGATGCCGCACCCCGGCGACCGTCGCCGAGTCCGGGCGGTACGGCGACCCCCGCGCCGACCGCGGGAGCGGAGAGCCCCCGGACCCGCGGACTCAGCCATTCGCGCTTCTCGGTGCGCACGAACGTCCCCGCGCGCCCCCGGGACGTGACGACGCCGGCGTCGGCGAGCGCACGCCACGCGGTGGCGACCGTGCCGGTCGACACCTCGAGCGCGGCGGCGACCTGGCGCACGGTCGGGAGCCGGTCGCCCGGCGGGAGCGTGCCCTCGCTGACCAAGCGCGCGATCTCCGCGGCGAGGCCCGCGGCGGTGCGTTCGACGAGGGTGTCGGGCGCCAGCATCCGGTCCTCCAATTTACGGGGGTGTCACTCGTGGAAATCGTCGGGAAATGTTCAGGCGCGACAGTAACAGAACACGACACGACCGGGCGGGCGCGCGGTCGAGAGCGAGGAGAACCCGATGACGACGGTGCGAGCGGCCATCACCCAGACGACGTGGACCGGCGACAAGGAATCGATGCTCGACAAGCACGAGCAGTTCGCGCGGGATGCCGCTGCGGCCGGAGCGCAGGTCGTGTGCTTCCAGGAGCTGTTCTACGGTCCCTACTTCGGCATCACGCAGGACCAGAAGTACTACCGCTACGCCGAGCCGGTCGACGGTCCGATCGTGCAGCGCTTCGCCGCACTTGCGAAGGAACTCGGGCTGGTCTCGGTGCTCCCCATCTACGAAGAGGCACAGACCGGGGTCTACTACAACACCTCGGTCCTCGTCGACGCGGACGGCACGGTGCTCGGCAGCTACCGCAAGAACCACATCCCGCACCTCGACAAGTTCTGGGAGAAGTTCTACTTCCGTCCCGGCAACCTCGGCTACCCCGTCTTCGACACCGCGGTCGGCAAGGTCGGCATGTACATCTGCTACGACCGGCACTTCCCCGAAGGCTGGCGCGAGCTGGGCCTGAACGGCGCGCACATGGTCTTCAACCCCAACGCGACCAAGCCCGGGCTCTCCAACCGCCTGTGGGAGGTCGAGGGTCCCTGCGCCGCGGTCGCCAACGGCTACTTCGTTCTGCAGCCCAACCGGGTCGGCCGCGAGGACAACGAGTACGGCGACGAGGCCGTGTCGTTCTACGGGACCAGCCAGGTGATCGACCCGCGCGGCAACCACGTCGGCGCGGTGGGCTCGTCGGAGCACGAGGAGATCCTCGTCCGCGACCTGGACATGGACCTCGTCCAGCAGATGCGCGACGACTGGCAGTTCTACCGCGACCGCCGGCCGGACACCTACGGCGAGATCGTGGAGGCCTGACCGTGGGCACCACCCTCGTCTCCGGCGGCACCGTCGTCTCGGCCACCGGCCGCACCGCCGCCGACGTGCTGCTGGACGGCGAGACGATCGCCGCGGTCCTCGCGCCCGGCTCCACCCTGCTCGGCCATGACCTCGCGGCATCCGTCGACACCGTCATCGACGCCACGGGCAAGTACGTCATCCCGGGCGGCATCGACGCGCACACGCACATGCAGCTGCCGTTCGGCGGTACGAGCGCCTCCGACACCTTCGAGACCGGGACCCGAGCCGCGGCGTGGGGCGGAACGACCACCATCGTCGACTTCGCCGTGCAGCGCGCCGGCGAGCGCGTGCAGGACGGCCTCGCCCACTGGCACGAGCTCGCGGCGGGTAACTGCGCGATCGACTATGGGTTCCACCAGATCGTCGGAGGAGTGGATTCCGACTCCCTCGCCGCTCTGCCCGGATTGATCGACGAGGGCATCTCGAGCTTCAAGATGTTCATGGCGTACCCGGGGGTCTTCTACGCCGACGACGCGCAGATCCTCCGCGCGATGCAGGTCGCGGCCGACACGGGGTTGCTGACGATGATGCACGCCGAGAACGGCCCGGTCATCGACGTGCTCGCGGAACAGCTGATCGAGAAGAACAAGACCTCGCCGTACTTCCACGGTGTCGCCCGCGCGTGGCAGATGGAAGAGGAGGCCACGCACCGCGCGATCATGCTGTCGCACCTCACCGGCGCGCCGCTGTACGTCGTGCACGTCAGCGCCAAGCAGGCCGTCGAACAGCTCGCGTGGGCCCGCGACAACGGGCAGAACGTCTTCGGCGAGACGTGCCCGCAATACCTCTATCTCTCGCTCGAAGACCAGCTCGGCGCCTCGAGCGACGAGTGGGGCGACTTCGAGGGCGCCAAGTGGGTGTGCTCCACTCCCCTGCGGTCGAAGCACGAGGGCCACCAGCACCACATGTGGCAAGCGCTGCGTACGAACGACGTCCAGATGGTGTCGACCGACCACTGCCCCTTCTGCATGAAGGACCAGAAGACACTCGGCCAGGGCGACTTCCGGGCGATCCCCAACGGCATCGGCTCAGTCGAGCACCGGATGGACCTCATGTACCAGGGCGTCGTGACGGGGCAGATCACCCTGGAGCGCTGGGTCGAGCTGACCAGCACGACCCCGGCGCGCATGTTCGGCATGTACGGCAAGAAGGGCGTCATCGCCCCCGGCGCCGACGCCGACATCGTCGTCTACGACCCGGCCGGACACACCTCGATCGGAGTCGGCAAGACCCACCACATGAACATGGACCACTCCGCGTGGGAGGGCTTCGAGATCGACGGGCACGTCGACACGGTCATCTCGCGCGGCAAGGTCGTCGTCGACGACGGCGCCTACCTCGGCTCCAAGGGCGACGGACGCTTCGTCAAGCGCGGCCTGAGCCAGTACCTGGTCTGAGAGGAGACCCCATGGATTTCGGCGTCGTCCTGCAGACCAACCCGCCCGCCGCCCGCACGGTCCAGCTCTCGCAGCTGGCCGAGGCACACGGCTTCAGCCACGTCTGGACCTTCGACTCGCACCTGCTGTGGGAGGAGCCCTACGTCGTGCACTCGGCGATCCTCGCAGCCACGCGACGGGTCACCGTCGGACCGTTCGTGACCAACCCCGCGACCCGGGACTGGACCGTCACGGCCTCCACTTTCGCGACCCTCAACGAGATGTACGGCAACCGCACGATCTGCGGCATCGGCCGCGGCGACTCGGCGGTGCGCGTCACCAACGGTCGGCCCACGACACTGAAAGCGCTGCGGGAGTCGATCCACGTCATCAGGGAGCTCGGCAACTCCCGAGCCGTCGAGTACAACGGCGCGACGCTGCAGTTCCCCTGGAGCCGCGGATCGAAGCTCGACGTGTGGGTGGCGGCCTACGGCCCGCTCGCCCTGAAGTTGACCGGCGAGGTGGGCGACGGGTTCATCCTGCAACTGGCCGACCTCGACATCGCGGAGTGGATGATCAAGACGGTCCGTCAGGCCGCCGAGAACGTCGGCCGCGACCCCGACGAGATCGCCTTCTGCGTGGCCGCACCGATGTATATCGGTGAGGACACTCCGGAGAGCCGCGCGCACATGCGCGAGCAATGCCGATGGTTCGGCGGGATGGTGGGAAACCACGTCGCCGACATCGTCGCGAAGTACGGCGTCGGCTCCGACGTGCCCGCCGCGCTCACCGACTACATCGCCGGGCGCACCGGGTACGACTACAACTCGCACGGCAAGAGCGACAACGACCACGTCGACTTCGTGCCCGACGAGATCGTCGAGCGGTTCTGTCTGCTCGGCACCGCCGAGGAGCACGTCGCCAAGCTCGAGAAACTGCGGGCGCTGGGCGTCACCCAGTTCGCCGGCTACCTCCAGCACGACAACAAGGAGGAGACGATGCGGGTCTACGGCGAGACGGTCATCCCCGCGCTGTCCGAGCACGTGACGGCGAAGCAGTGAGCACCCCGTGACCGATCAGGTCCTGACCCCGGGCGCCACCGAGGTCGTCGGTGCGGCCCGCTCCTCGCGGGGACGCGGGATGGCCGCCCGGATCGGCTGGGGAATCGCCGGAGTGACCGCGGTCGTCGTGCTGTGGGAGCTGTACAAGTTCCTCGGACCGGCGGACGGCGTGACCGTGGGCGGGGACGGATCGGCGGGGTCGGGTGTCATCCTGCTCCCCCGCACCCACGACCGCGCCATGCCGCACGTGTGGGACATGGTCGCGCGGATGTTCGCCCCGACCAGCGGGGGCGACACCCCGCCCCTGATCCTCTCGGTACTCCAGGCGGCCGGAACGACCCTCGGGCTGGCCGCCCTGGGATGGCTCATCGGCGTCGTCGTCGGCGCCCTGCTGGGGATCGCGATGCAGCGCTGGCGGCTGGTCGAAGCCGGCCTCCTCCCGTGGATCGTCGTCAGCCAGATCGTTCCGCTGATCGCCTTCGCGCCCGTCGTCAACGCGCTCGGAACGCAGATCGACCGCGCCGGATTCCCCTGGCCGCAGTGGCTCTCGGTCGCCCTCATCGCGTCGTACCTCGCGTTCTTCCCCGTCGCGATCGGCATGCTCCGCGGGCTCGATGCCCCGGACGCCCTGCACCTCGACCTCATGCGGTCAGGCTCCGCCGGGTGGTGGCAGACGCTGGTCCACCTGCGCCTGCCCGCGGCCGTGCCGCATCTGCTCCCCGCTCTGCGTCTCGCGGCGGCATCCGCCGTCGTCGGCGCCGTCGTCGCCGAGGTGTCGATCGGACTGCGCGGCGGGATCGGCCGCATGCTCATCCAGCTCGCCGGGCAGGCGTCGTCCGACCCGGCCGCCCCCTGGGCGCCGACTCTCGGCACCGTCGTCATGGGACTCGTCGCGGCCCTCGGCGTGGCCCTCATCGGCGTCGCCCTTCATCGATTCCGTCGCGGGGAGGACACCGCATGACCACCACCACCGCTGTTCGGGCCCGCGGGCTCGGAAAGGTCTTCCCGAGCGCCGGCGGCGAGGTGATCGCCCTGACCGACGTCGATCTCGACATCGCCGCCGGGGAGTTCGTCTCGCTCATCGGCCCCTCCGGCTGCGGCAAGTCGACGCTGTTGCGTCTCATCGCCGACCTCGACACGGCCACCAGTGGAGAGCTCACCCTCGCGGGCAAGACCGCGCGGCAGGCGCGACTCGACCAGGACTACGGCATCGCCTTCCAGCAGGCGGGGCTCCTCCCCTGGCGCACGGTCGCGGCGAACATCGCCCTGCCCCTCGAGCTGCACCGCTGGACCCGCGCCCGCCGCGACGCGCGCGTCGCCGAACTCGCCGACCTCGTGGGTCTCACCGACTTCGTCGGGCGCTACCCCGACCAGCTGTCCGGCGGCATGCAGCAGCGCGTCGCGATCGCCCGCGCGCTCGCGGCCTCACCGCGACTGCTGCTGATGGACGAGCCGTTCGGCGCCCTCGACGAGATGACCCGCGAGCGGCTGCAGTCCGAGCTCGCGCGCATCGCCGCCGAGACCGGGGCCACGGTCGTCTTCGTCACGCACTCGATCCCCGAGGCGGTGTTCCTCTCCGATCGCGTCGTCGTGATGAGTCCCCGACCCGGACGGATCACCGAGGTCGTCGACACCCGACCGGGCCGTGCCCGCGACGACCTCCTCCGGGAGTCGCCGGAGTATTTCTCGCGCGTCACCGCCGTCCGCGAAGCGCTCCACGGCTCGCCCCTGCACCGGGCGAACGAGCGATGACGGCCGCTCGACTCCCCGGGTGGGCGCGGCTGCTGGCGCCCCTCGTCGTCGGTGTCGCCGGACTCGCCGCGTGGTACGCCTTCGTCGCCTCGGGCAGCGCCCCACGGATGCTGCCCGCCCCCTTCGCGGTGGCGAACGAGTTCGTCGATCGCTTCGGCCTGATCGCCGAGGCCGCGGGGATCACGGGGACGAACGCCCTCGTCGGCCTCGTCGCCGGCAGCCTGCTCGCGATTCTGTTCGCCGCCCTCGCCGCCACCTGGCGTCCCGTCGACGGCATGACCGCACCTCTCGTCGCCGCGCTCGCCGTCGTCCCCATCGTCGCGCTCACCCCGATCTTCAACACGATGTTCGGCGCGTCGAGCCAGTTCGGTCGCCAGGCGGTCGCCGGGATCGCCGCGTTCGTCCCGGTGTTCGTCAACACCCTCCGCGGCCTCCGTCAAACCAGGCCCGTCCAACGCGACTTCTTCCGCGCCACCGCCGCGAGCGGGGGCCAGACGTTCCTGCGCCTCACGCTCCCCACGGCCCTGCCGTATCTCGTCACGGGCGTGCGGGTCGCGGCATCCCTCGCCGTCATCTCCGCCCTCGTCGCCGAATACTTCGGCGGGCCCGCCGACGGCATCGGCACCGCGATCGCCACCTACGCCAAGTCCGGCCGCGCCTCTCTCGCGTGGGCGTTCGTGGGCGGGGGCATCGTCATCGGCCTCGTCTTCTTCCTCGTCACCTCGCTGCTCGAACGCCTCGTCGCCCGCCGCCTCGGCGCGGGCCGTCCGCCGAGCTGACCGGCGTCCGCCCTCCGACGAAAGAGCCTGCACCACCCGACACACGCTCCACCCGAACCGGAAGGACCTTCCATGAGACACAGCACCCGACGCACGCTCGGCGCGATCGCCGGCGTCGGCGTCGCCGCCCTCGCGCTCTCCGCCTGCTCCGGCGGCGGCTCCGCGCCCGCGGCATCCGACGCCGACTTCACCCCGCTCACCTCGGTGAAGCTGCAGTTGCAGTGGCTGCCGCAGGCGCAGTTCGCCGGCTATTACGTCGCCCTCGACAAGGGCTACTTCCAGGAGGAGGGCTTCGACGACGTCGAGGTGCTGCCTTCCGGCGGCGACATCGTCCCGCAGGACGCGCTCGTCGCCGGCGACGTCGATTTCGCCGTCGCGTGGGTACCCAAGGTTCTCGGGACGCTCGAGAACCAGGGCGTCGAGCTGACCGACATCGCGCAGGTGTTCCAGAAGTCGGGCACCACCCAGGTGTCGTGGAAGGGCTCGGGCATCACGAGCGTCGACGACTTCGAGGGCAAGCGGATCGGCTCGTGGGGCTTCGGAAACGAGTGGGAGATCTTCGCGGCCATGGCCGACAAGGGCCTGGACGCCTCGACCGTGCAGATCACGACGCAGGACTTCTCGATGAACGCCCTCCTCGACAAAGACGTGGATGCCGCGCAAGCGATGACCTACAACGAGCTCGCGCAGCTGCTCGAGACGGTGAACCCCGCCACGGGGAGGCTCTACACGATGGATGACATCGACGTGATCTCGTACGAGGACACCGCGGGCGCGATGCTGCAGGACGCCATCTGGGCGGACACGACGCGCCTGGCCGACGACCCGGCCTACGCCGACGCCGCCACGCGCTTCCTCAAGGCCGTGATCAAGGGCTGGGTCTTCGCGCGCGACAACCCCACCGAGGCCGCGGACATCACCTACACCGCCGCGACGGCCCCGGGCGTCGACGCCTTCCCGGTCGGCCCCACGCACCAGCTGTGGCAGATGAACGAGGTCAACAAGCTCATCTGGACCGGCGGCGACTTCGGCATGATCGACGCCGACGCCTGGAAGAAGACCGTCGATGGCGCTCTCAAGGCGGTCAACCAGGACGGGCTCAACCTCATCACGGCGGAGCCGGCGGCATCCGCGTATTCCAACGACTACATCGAAGCCGCTCACAGCGCCCTGAAGGACGAGGGGGTCACGGTCGACGGCGACTACACGCCGATCGACGTGACACTCACCGAGGGCGGGCAGTAGGACGCGAGGAGCCGAGGAGGCGGGGCGGCCGGGTCATCCGGCCGCCCCGCCGTCGTGTCTGCGCGTCGTCTCCCTCGTGCGCGGTCGGCGGAATCGAGCCGGGCGTTTGCTCGCTGCTCCCGGCTCCGCCGAAGGTGACCACCGCGCCGCTCGTGCAGCCGGTGCGCGGCCCGGCACCGGGACGAGCCGGCTCCCGCGTGGTTGACTGACCCCATGCACGCCAGCCCCGCCCCGAAGCACGCGCGCCGCCGGCCCGAGTCCGGGCTCCGCCGCGGGCTCACCCTTCTCGCGATCGCCGTGGCCGTGATCGTCGTCGCCGGGGTGGCGGTGGGAGGCTTCTACGCCTGGTCGCTGACGAGCCGCCTGCAGGAGGCCTCGGTTCCGTTGAAGGACGCCCCGGCCGAGCCCCCCGCCCTCAGCGAGTACAACGAGCCCTTCGCGGTGCTGGTGGTCGGCACCGACGAGTGCGACGACGTCGTGGCCGCGGCGTTCGGCCCGCGCTGCACCGACCCCGAGAACGACGGCGCGCGCAACGACGTCAACATGCTGCTGTACGTCTCGGCGAACCCGCGGCGCGCCACCGTGGTGTCGTTCCCGCGCGACCTGCAGGTCGCGATCCCGGAGTGCACCAACGACGACGGCGCCGTCTTCGGCGGCACCGACCGCGCCTCGATCAACACCGCGTTCGAAGACGGCGGTCTGTCGTGCGTCGCCGACACCATCTCGAACCTCACCGGGCAGAGCATCCCCTTCGCCGCGAAGGTCAGCTTCGGCAACGTCGTGAACATCACCGACGCGATCGGGGGCATCGAGGTGTGCATCGGCGGCGAGGGGATCGACGACCCGGATGCCGGCATCCAATGGGAAGCCGGCCCCCGCACGGTCAAGGGTTTCGACGCCCTCGCCTTCCTGCGCACGCGCAAGGGCATCGGCGACGGCAGTGACCTCGCCCGCATCGGCAACCAGCAGCAGTACATGTCGCGCCTGGTCAACAAGCTCCGCAGCGACGAGGTGCTGTCGAACCCGGGCACCCTCATCGGTCTGGCGAACACGGCCGTCAACAACATCCAGCCGAGCGAGAGCCTCGCCGACCCCGTCCGCATCGCGCAGCTGGCGTACACGCTCAAGGACGTGCCGTTCTCCGACATCACCTTCGTGCAGTACCCCGTCGTCGACGACCCGTACGACAGCAACCGCGTCGCGCCCGACGAGGCCTCGGCCCAGGTGCTGTTCGAGGCCCTCGCCGCCAACGCGCCCCTCACGATCACCGGCGAAGCCGGCCGCGGCGTGGTCGCCGACCCGTCGGCTCCCACCGAGGAGCCCACCGCGCCGGCCGAGGAGACCCCCGCTCCGGATGCCACCGATGCCACCGCCTCGCCCGACGCGAGCGCCGCCCCGGGCGTGGTCGATCTGCCCCAGAACATCAACGGCACGAAGGCGGACCAGGCGACCTGCTCGGCCGGCAACGGCTGATCCCGACCACGACGTCGCCGTCCGACGGGCGCACGCCCCCGCGCACGGAGACCGCACACTCAGGTCGATGGGACAGCATCGAGGGGTGAAGACCTCCGCCCGCTTCTCGCTGGTCGTCGTGACCGCAGCGTTCGCCCTCGCCGGTTGCGCGCCCGCGGCCGCCCCGTCGACCCCGACGGCATCCGCCACTCCCACCCCCACCCCGACGCCCAGTCCCACGCGCACGCCCGATCCCCTGGACGGCATGAGCCTGGCCGACAAGGTCGGGCAGCTGTTCATGGTGGGCACCTCGGTCGACGGTGCCGATGCGACGACGGTCGCGGCCGTGCGGGACGACCACATCGGTGGGATCTTCCTGCACGGACGATCGGATGCCGGCACGGAGGCGATCGCGAACCTCGTGAGCGGATTCACCTCGACGGTGCCCGCGGGCCGACCGCCGCTGTGGGTCGCCACCGACCAGGAAGGCGGGACGGTGCAGGTGCTGTCGGGTCCGGGATACGACGACATCCCGTCGGCGCTCGATCAGGCGCAGTCCGATGACGCCGCCCTGCGTGCGAGCGCTGCGACGTGGGGGACGCAGCTCGCCGCCGCGGGGGTGAACATGAACCTCGCGCCGGTCGCCGACATCGTCACGAGCGCGGAGTTCGCGGCATCCAATCCCCCGATCGGCGAGCTGGCCCGCGAGTACGGCTACGACGAGGCGACGGTCGCCGCGAAGGCAGGTGCGTTCGCCGCCGGGATGCGAGACGGCGGGGTGCTGCCGACGTTCAAGCATTTCCCGGGCCTCGGACACGTCGACGACAACACCGACTACTCCACGGGCGTGACGGACGACACGGTCACCGCCGACGGACCCGACGTGGGCGTGTATTCCACGGTGCTGCCGCAGGGGCCCGCCGTCGTCATGCTCTCGACGGCGATCTCCGCGCAGATCGACCCCTCGGCCCCCGCCGCCTTCTCCCCCGCGGTGGTGGGCGTGCTGCGCGACCGCGTGGGGTTCGACGGGGTGGTCACGGTCGACGACCTCTCGGCCGCGCGCCAGGTGCAGCCCTGGTCGCCCGCCGATCGGGCGACGCTGGCGGTCGACGCCGGCGTCGACCTGCTGCTCGTCTCGGCCGACCCGTCGGTGTACCCCGAGATGCATCAGGCCGTGCTGTCGCGCGCCGAGTCCGACCCCGCCTTCGCCGCGAAGGTGGACGCCGCCGCACGCCGCATCCTGGCCCAGAAGGCCGCGATGCCCTGAGCTCTTGCGCGAGTCTCCACGATTCGTCGCCTCCGACACCGGCGTAGCGACAGATCCTGGCGACTCACGCGCGCTGCGGGCGATACGCTGGAAGGCTGTGTCTGTCGAACCCGTCATCGTCTACCCGCCCGAGCTGCCCGTCAGCGCGGCCCGGGACGAGATCGCGCGCGCCATCCGCGACCACCAGGTCGTGATCGTCGCCGGGGCGACGGGCTCCGGGAAGACCACGCAGCTGCCCAAGATCTGCCTCGAGCTCGGGCGCACCTCGATCGCGCACACCCAGCCCCGCCGCATCGCCGCGCGCACGATCGCCGAGCGCATCGCCGAGGAGATGCAGGTCCCCCTCGGTTCCACCGTCGGCTACAAGGTGCGCTTCACCGACAAGGTGTCGGCCGACACGCGCGTGGCGCTGGTGACCGACGGCATCCTGCTCAACGAGATCCACCGCGACCGGCTCCTGCGCCGCTACGACACGATCATCGTCGACGAGGCGCACGAGCGCTCGCTCAACATCGACTTCCTGCTCGGCTACCTCCGCCGCATCCTGCCGAAGCGCCCCGACCTCAAGGTCATCGTCACCTCCGCGACGATCGACCCCGAGAGCTTCGCGCGGCACTTCGCCGCCGCCCCCGCCGAGCCCGGCGGCGAGCCGGTGCCCGCGCCGGTGATCGAGGTGTCGGGGCGAACGTATCCGGTCGAGGTCCGGTACCGGCCGCTCGACGGGGCGGACGAGGTTCCCGACGACGCCGACGACGAGACTCCGCATGCCGGGACCTCGACACCGCGCCCGAAGAAGCCCCGCAGCCCCGCACGGCCGACCGCCACGTCCGGCCGCTCCGCCGACGACGTCGACGAGGTCGGAGCCGTCGTCGCGGCCCTCCGTGAGCTCGACCGGGAGCCCGCGGGCGACGTGCTCGTGTTCTTCCCCGGTGAGGCCGAGATCCGGGATGCGGCGGATGCCATCCGCGGGGCATATCAAAAGGACGCCGCGCCCACCGAGGTGCTCCCCCTGTACGGCCGCCTCTCCGCCGCCGAACAGCACCGCGTGTTCGAGCGCTCCACCGTCGCGGGTGTGCGCCGCCGCGTCATCCTCGCCACGAACGTCGCCGAGACGAGTCTCACGGTCCCCGGCATCCGGTACGTCGTCGACACCGGCACCGCGCGCATCTCGCGCTACAGCAACCGCTCGAAGATCCAGCGCCTGCCGATCGAGGCCGTCTCGCAGGCGTCCGCGCAGCAGCGGTCCGGCCGCGCCGGCCGTACGTCGCCCGGTGTCGCGATCCGCCTCTACTCCGAAGACGACTTCCTCCGCCGTCCGGAGTACACCGAGCCCGAGATCCTGCGCACGTCGCTGGCATCCGTCATCCTGCAGATGCTGTCGCTCGGGTTCGGCGACATCCAGGCGTTCCCGTTCCTGACCCCGCCGGATTCGCGCGGCGTGAAGGCGGCGTTCGACCTGCTCGTCGAGCTCGGCGCGGTGAAGCTGCCGGCACCGGGTTCCGAACGCCGCGATCCCCGCGGCGACGGCGACCCCTCGCGCCAGCGGGGTGGGCGGGGAGACGATCGCGGCCCCCGCCTCACCGAGATCGGCCGCGAGATCGCGCGCCTGCCGATCGACCCCCGCTTCGCGCGCATGCTCATCGAGGCCCGCCGCAACGACGTGTCGAGCGAGGTGCTCGCGATCGTGTCGGGCATGTCGATCCAGGACGTGCGCGAGCGCCCCGAGGAACGCCGCGAGGAGGCCGACCGCTTCCACGCGCGCTTCACCGACCCCACCAGCGACTTCCTGTCGCTGCTCAACCTCTGGGACTACCTGCAGGAGAAGCAGGCCGAGCTCGGCTCGAGCGCGTTCCGACGACTCTGCCGCAGCGAGCACCTCAACTACGTGCGGGTGCGCGAATGGATCGATGTGCACCGGCAGCTGCGGTCGCTGGGCGCCGAGCGCGGGTCGGGCGACGGCGGGCGCGCGGGGAGCCCTGCCCCACGGCGCACCGGACCCGCCCCCTCCCGAGCAGAACGCGGATCATCGACCGTCGACCACACCACCGCCCCCGAGGGACACGCCGCCGGCGACGCGATCCACCGCGCGATCCTGTCCGGGCTGCTGTCGCACCTCGGCATCCTGGATCCGCGCACGATGGCGCAGACCAAGGACCGCAAAGCCCCGGGCGACGCCCGCCCCGTCAAGGGCGAGTACATCGGCGCGCGCGGGGCGCGGTTCGCGATCTTCCCCGGCTCGGGGCTGAAGAAGAAGCGTCCCTCGGCCGTGATGGCCGCCGAGCTCGTCGAGACGTCGCGCCTGTTCGCCCGCACGGTCGCCGCCGTCGACCCCGCGTGGGCCGAAGAGCTCGCGCCCGACCTCGTCAAGCGCTCGCTGAGCGAGCCGCACTGGTCGAAGGATGCCGGCTCCGCCGCGGCCTACGAGAAGGTCACCCTCTTCGGGGTCGAGCTCGTCGGCCGTCGCCGGGTGCAGCTCGCGCGCTTCGATCGCCCTCTCGCGCGCGAGATGTTCGTGCGCCACGCGCTCGTGGAGGGCGAGTGGGACCCCTCGGTGCTCGACAAGCGCCTCACGGCGTTCCTGCGCCGCAACGTCGAGCAGCGCCGCCTGCTGGAGAAGATCGAGGAACGCGAGCGCCGCCGCGACATCCTCATCGGCGACGAGGCGGTCTTCGCGTTCTACAACGCGCGCATCCCCGCTGATGTCACCGACGTGCGCTCGTTCGAGACGTGGTGGAAGGATGCCGTCACCCGCACGCCCCACCTGCTCGACCTGCGCGAGTCCGACCTCACCGGCGACCGAGCGCAAGGCGACGACCGCGCCTTCCCCGCGCGCTGGCGCCAGGGAGACCAGACCCTCAACCTCGCGTACCGCTTCGAGCCCGGTGCCCCCGACGACGGCGTGACGGTCGTCGTGCCGCTGCCGTTGCTGGCTCAGCTGCGCCCCGACGGGTTCGACTGGCAGGTGCCGGGCATGCGCGACGAGCTCGTGACCGCGCTGCTGCGAGCCCTGCCGAAGACGATCCGCCGCAACGTCGTGCCCGCCGCCGACTGGGCTGAGAAGTTCTCCGCCGAGCTGGCCGAGAGGGGCCCCGAGCACACGGACGGTCTGCCGAAGACGACGCTGGTCGACGCCCTCGCCGCCCAGGTGCAGCGCGTGGCCAACCAGCGCGTGAGTGCTGCCGACTTCGAGCTCGAGCGCGTCCCGGGGCACCTGCTCCCGTCGTTCCGCGCGGTCGATGCGCGCGGGCGGGCGATCGGCAGCGACCGCGACCTCGGCGCCCTGCAGCGCCGCCTGGCCGACAGGGCCCGCTCCAGCGTCGAGTCGACGATCGCCCGACCGGCGCAGAGAGCCGCGAAGGTCGCCGAGGCCTCCCCCGCGTTCGCCGCGCGCACGAAGCTCACGACGTGGGACCTCGACGAGCTCACCGAGGTCGTCGACACGCCCGTCGCCGGCGGCGTCGTCCGCGGCTACCCGGCCCTCGTGGACGAGGGGGACAGCGTCACGCTGCGCGTCGAGGCGACGCCCGAGGATGCCGCGCGGCACACGCGCACCGGCATCCGACGCCTGATGCTGCTGGCCGTGCCCTCCCCCGCCACGTACGTCCTCGACCACCTCACCGCGAACGAGAAGCTCGCCCTCGCGGCATCCCCGTACCAGAATGCGAAGGCGCTGATCGAGGACGCCCGCGTCGCCCTCGCCGACGACGTCCTCCTGCGCGAGGCGCCGGCCGGTGTCGTCCGCACGAAGGCCGAGTTCGAGCGCGTGCGGGATGCGTTCTCCGCCGTCTCGGTCGAGCGCACGTTCCAGACGGTGTCGCTCGCCGCGAAGATCCTGCTCGCGCAGCGCGAGGTCGAGAGGGCGATGAAGGATGCCGCCTCCATCACGCTGTTGGGCGCGCTGAACGACGTGCGGGGTCAGGTGGCGGGGCTGCTCTTCCCGGGCTTCCTCTCGCGCACGGGCCTGCATCGGCTGCAGCACTACCCGCGCTACCTGGCGGGGGCGCTGGAACGTGTGAAGACCCTGTCGGACAACCCCGGTCGCGACCGCCAGCGGCAGACCGAGTACGAGCGCTCCGCGACCGCGTTCGCCGAGGCGGGCGGTGTCATCCCCCTGCCCGCCGATGCTCCCGCGAACCTCGTGCAGACGCGGTGGCTGCTGGAGGAGCTGCGCGTGAGCCTGTTCGCCCAACGCCTCGGCACGGCCGAGCCGGTGTCGCCCCAGCGCATCACGAAGGCGCTGAAGGGCGCGTAAGCCGCCGAGGCGGTACGACCGAGCCCCCGGTGCGGGACGTTCGCGTCCTCACGGGTGAATCGCCGCACTTCGCCGCCCAGGCACACCGCACGCGACCACGTCGGGCAACCGAGGGGGCGTCCGGCAGGGCCCGCAGCGTGAGATGCCGCACATGGCCGTCTGGGGCACACCCCACCCGACCATGTCGGGCAACCCGAGCGGGCGCGCCGGCAGCGGCAGCAGCGTGAGATGCCGCACATGGCCGCGCGGGCACACCCCGAGCGACGAAGTCAGGCAACCCGAACGCCCCCGGCCGCGTCGTATGCTCACCGCGCAACCGTCCGTCGCACTCACACGCCGAGCGACGCGCCCCACTCCCGCAGGAGGCCCTCGAGCGTCCGCCGCTGAGGCGGGGTGAGGCCCGCGAGCAGGCGTTCCTCGTTCGCCACGTGGGCCGCGAAGGCCTCGTCGATCACGCGTCGCCCCGCCGTGGTGAGGCGGATGACGCGTCCTCGTCCGTCGTCGACGTCGGCGTCGCGCACGACGAGACCGGATGCCACGAGGCGGTCGACGCGTTTGCTCACCGCTCCCGTGGTGACCATCGTGTGCCGCGCGAGCTCGCCGGGGGCGGCCGCGAACGGCTCCCCCGCACGCCGCAGCGCGGCGAGGATGTCGAACTCGCCCTCACCCAGGCCGTGGCGACGGTACTCCGCGACCAGTTCCTCGCGCAGGTGGTCGGCCAGTCGATGCAGGCGTCCGATCACGTGCAGGGGGGAGACATCGAGGTCGGGACGCTGGGCGCGCCACTGGGCCGTGAGGGAGTCGACGCGGTCGGGCGTGGTCATGGCATCCATCTTATCTTCCACGGAAGCTATTGTGTCTTCCATGGAAGCTACGTGGCGCACCGTCGCCGTGACCGCCGTCGCCCCGATCGCGTGGGGCGCCACCTACGTCGTGACGCGGCACGCGCTGCCGGCCGACGCTCCGCTGTGGGGCGCGGCGCTGCGCGCCCTGCCGGCCGGGCTGCTGCTGTGGGCTCTCGCCCGACGCCGCCCGCGCGGATCGTGGTGGGCGAAGGCGCTCGTGCTGGGGCTGCTGAATTTCGCGGCGTTCTTCGTGCTCGTGTACGTGTCCGCACACCTGCTGCCGTCGTCGATCGCCGCCTCGGTCATGGCGCTCGCTCCCCTCGCCCTCGCGGGGATCGCGTGGCCCCTGCTCGGGCAGCGGCCGACGGTGCGGTGGGCCCTGGCCTCCGCCGTCGGCATCGCCGGCGTGCTGCTCGTGGTGGGTGGGAGCACCGGAGCGATTCCCCCCGTCGGCGTCATCGCCTCCCTGCTCGCCCTGCTGACGTCGTCATCCGGGGCGATCCTCACCACCCGCTGGCGTGACGAGACGCCGCTGCTCGCCACGACCGCCTGGCAGCTCACCGCCGGAGGACTCGTGCTCGTCGTCGTCGCCGCCGTCGGAGAGGGCCCTCCGCCTCGAGTGGATGCCGCGGGGGTCGCCGCCTATGCCGGGATCGCGGTCGTGGCCACCGCCCTGGCGTTCGTCTGCTGGTTCACGGGTCTGCGACACCTTCCGGCCGGAACGGTGGGCCTCGTCGGACTGCTGAACCCGGTGACCGGGGTGCTCCTGGGCGTCTTCGTGGGCGGGGAGACCCTCACCGGTCCCCAGCTCATCGGCATCGCCGCGGTTCTCGCCGCCATCGCCGCCACCCACGCGCGGCGGCGGAGTTCGCGGCGTTCCACGCGCGGACCCGTGCCCTCCCCGAAGGGATGAGCACGGGTGCGCGCGGGGCGCGGATGGTCACGAGCGTAGGCGCACCTCGCCCATCGTCGCCGTGACGTCGACCTCGGCGGTGGCCGTGGGGCTCTGCCGCAGACCGTTGTCGACCTGCCCCAGACCGTCGTCGATGCTCACGCGGTACTCGTCGTCCGGCAGACGGAGGTCGACGGACCCGGCCGTGAGCTGCACATACGTGCGGATCGGGGCGGATCCGCGCAGGTGCGCCGTCACCTCTCCCCCGGCCACCTCGAACGCGGCGGTGCCGACGTCGCGCAGCTGCACCGAGGCCGATCCCCCCGATATGTCCAGCTCGAGCTCCCCCGCCGCGCCGTTCAGCGAGGTGGTCCCGCCGGCGACGCGGACCGAGACCGTGCCGTAGTCGCCCTGGAGGTCGAGAGCGCCGCCGCTGACCTGCGCCTCGACACCGAGTCCCGTCCCCGCCCACTGGCGCGGAAGGGTGATCGTGGCGGATGATCCCCCGCCCCAGTCGACGAACGACCGGTTCGGCGAGGCGACGCGCAGCGCGTCTCCGCGGCGTTCGAAGGTCCAGCCCGCACGACCGGTCGCGGCATCCAGCCGTGCGCTGTCGACGTCGCCGTAGGCGATCGTCAGGGCTCCCCCGGTGACGTCGATGTCGAGCGACCCCACCGCCTGCGCCGCACCGTCGACGCGGACCGATCCGCGGTCGGCGTCGCGCAGCACGACGACGGCCGAGGCGGCGGTTCCGGCGACCGTGCCGAGGGCGACGCACGCGCCGACCACGATCGTGACGATCGACACCGCGAAGGCGGCGACGCGACGTCGGGGCGGCGCAGGGGCGGCGGGAGGTGTGTCGATGGTCATGAGGTCGCTCCGGTGTGGTCGTGGCCCAGGTGCACGAGAGCGGCGATGACGCGGCGGTTGCCGGTCTCGTCCTGCTCCAGGCCGAGCTTGGTGAAGATGGCGGTGATGTACTTCTCGACGCTCGCCTCGCTGACGAACAGCGCCCCGGCGATCGCCTGGTTCGAGCGCCCCTCGGCGATCAGGCCCAGGACGGCCCGCTCGCGGTCGGTGAGGCTCTGCAGTCGCTCGTCGCGGCGACGCCGTGTGAGCAGCTGCGCGACGACCTCGGGATCCAGCACGGTGGCACCGTCGGCGATGGAGGCAACGGCGGCGAGGAAGTCGGCGACGTCGGCCACACGGTCCTTGAGCAGATAGCCCAACGCGCCCTGCCCGTCGGCGATCAGGTCGCTCGCGTAGCGCTCCTCGACGTACTGCGACAGCACGAGCACCGGGAGCCCCGGATGCCGCGACCTCAGCGCGATCGCGGCGCGGATGCCCTCGTCGGTCCAGGTCGGCGGCAGCCGCACGTCGAGGATGCACAGCTGCGGCGCCGTCGCGGCGACGGCGGCGTCCAGGCCGTCCGCGTCGGGCAGGGCCGCGACCACCTCGTGGCCGTCGTCGGCGAGCAGGCGCACGAGGCCCTCGCGCAGGAGGACGGAGTCCTCGCAGATCAGGATGCGCACGGGACGTTCACCTCCACCGTCGTCGGGCCGCCCTGGGGGCTGTCGATGCGGGCCGTGCCGCCCGCCGCTGTGACGCGATTGACGATCCCGTCCAGGCCGCCACCGGGCACGATGCGCGCCCCGCCCAGACCGTCGTCCTCGACGCGTGCCCACAGCGACCCGTCATCGCGCACCCGCACGTCGACACGGCAGGCGGCGGCACGGGAGTGCTTGGCGGCGTTGGTGAGGGTCTCCGCGATGGCGAAGTACACGGCCTCCTCGGCCGCCCGCCCGCAGCGGCGGGGCAGACGCACGTCGAGGGTGACCGGGATGTGCGAGCGCGACGCGAGCGCCGAGAGGGCGGCATCCAGGCCCCGATCCTCGAGCACCGAGGCGTGGATGCCGCGGGCGAGCTGCCGGAGTTCCGTGATGGCCGACTTGGTCGAGGCGTGCGCCTCGGCGACGAGGGCCTTGGCCGCCTCGGGGTCGTCGTCGATCTTGGTCTGCGCGAGTCCGAGGGTCATGCCGATCGACACGAGCCGCGGCTGGACCCCGTCGTGCAGGTCGCGTTCGATGCGCGTGCGCTCGACCTCGGCCGCGCGGACCGCTCCGGCCCGACGGGTGTCGGACGTGCGGGCCTGCTCGACGAGCTGCGCCTCGCGGGAGGGGACGAAGATCGCGCGCACGACCACGCCGTGCAGGATCGCGAGGCCGATGGCGGCCGCCACCCCGACGATGACGGCGATGACCCCCACGAGGGGGACCCCCGCGCCGCTCAGCGGGATCAGATCGAGGAAGCGCGTGTTCGACCAGCCAAAGATCGGGCTGACGGCGAGGGCGAGGCCCCACGCGAGTCCGGCGAGGGCGGTCACCGTCACGAGTCCCATCACCGTCGCGATCGAGAACGAGGCCACCGCGCGCCACTGCAGCGGGTCGATCGCCTGCAACCAGATCGAGTGCAGCACCCCGACGAAGCCCGGCTTGGCACTGCGGCGCGGCCGCAGCGGCGCGAGACCGAGATCGTAGAGCCCGTCGACGCGCGCACGTTCGAACCAGGCGACGGCGAAGAGCGCGTAGACGAAGACGACCAGCACGACGACGCCCACGAGAAGCGCCGCGAGCAGCCCGACGCCCGAGCCCAGCATGCTGAACAGCCCCGTGAAGACGGCCGGCCCGATCACGCCCAGCGCGGCCAGGTGCGCAGCGGCGCCGGCGACGCGCCCGGGCGAGGCGACACGCACCCGCTCCGGCACACCGCCCGTCGGCGGGGCGGTCTCGACGGGCCCGCCGGGAACCGGCGGAGGGGGCGGGAGGACGGATGCCGTGGTCATGCGTTCCACGCTAGGGCGCGGTCGGCGCGGGCACCGCCCGGTCAGCCCCCGCGCGGGTTCGGGTTATCCCGAATCACGCGGTCACAGCTCGTCGGCGGAGATCCACCCCGAGGCGATCAGCTCTTCCACGTCGTCGGCGCGCAGGATGCTCGGCGCCACCTCGTCGCCGGCCTCGTCGGGCGCGTCGCGGTCGGCGAGCAACGCCGCGACGGCGTCGGCGGTCGCTGACACGAGCGCCCGCGGATCGGCGAACACGGTGGCGTCGAGGTCGCCGTCGCGCAACGCGCGCACGGTCGGCGCGTCGGCTCCCGATCCGACCACGAGCGGTGCGGGGGCGGGCTCGGCATCGCCGTCGCCGCGGTCCGTCGCCTCCGGGGAGGGCGTCGGCGTGGCGGTCTCGCCCTCGGCCTCGGGAGCCTCGGTCGTGAGCGCGGTCACCACACCCCGGGTCACCGCGTCGCCGAGCGCGAGCACGGTCGTGGGCACGTCGCCGGGGCCACCCGCCCGGAGCTCGCGCACGCGCTTCTCCGCCGCGTCGGCCTGCGCCTGCGCGGTCCGACCGCCGACGGCGGCGGCCTCGGGGGTCGCACCCGACACGATCTCGATGCGGCCGTCCGCGACGGCCGGCTGCAGGGCGGCGAGGGCGGCGGCGTAGCGCTCGACCTCCCAGGCGTCGGAATCCGCGCCGCTCAGCACGGCGACCCGGGCCGTCTCGGCCTCGGCGGTCTCGGGCGCGACCGCCTCGGGCTCGGCGGTCTCGGTGCCCGGCGATCCGGGCGTGGCCGCCGGGCTCGGGCTCGACGACGCCGTCGCGGTGCGCGGCGCGTCGGCGAGATCGGCGAGAAGCGCCTCCGCCTGCGCGCGCCCGAGGGCGGCGGCGTCGAAGGCGACCGCTCCCCCCACGTCGAGTCCGTCGAGCGACCGCCCGAACGCGACGACCGGCACCCCCGCCTCGTCGGCGGCGGCGATCGACGCGGACAGGTCTCCGGATGCCAGGGGCGCGACGACCACGGCATCCACGCTCTTCGTGAGCATGTTCTGCACCTGGGCGGCCTGCGTGCGAGCGTCGGAGGCTGCGAACTGCAGGTCGACGCGGTACCCGCGCGCGGAGAGTTCGCGGCTGAGCGCGTCGCCGCCGCGACTCCACAGCGCGTCGGCCGTCGTCGGCAGCGACACCCCGATGACGCCCGCGCCGTCGTTCGAGCCGGGGGCGGTCGCCGGCGCCGGGGAGCAGGCGGCGAGAGCCACGGTCACGGCGACCAGGGCCGCGGCCGCACGGAGCGCGCGCGAAGGTGTCATCCGATCCATCCTCCCCCACGCGACAACGCCCCGCCGCACGAGGCGACGGGGCGTTGCAGAGAGAGCGGGACTCAACCGCGGGTGCGGTTCTTGTTCCACACGTCGAAGGCCACGGCCAGCAGCAGCACGAGACCCTTGATGAACTGCTGCACGTCGGTCGAGATGCCCATGAGCGACATGCCGTTGTTCAGCACACCCATGACCAGACCACCGGCGATCGCGCCGACGACGCGGCCGACGCCACCCTGCACGGCGGCACCGCCGATGAAGGATGCCGCGATGGCGTCCAGCTCGAAGAGGTTTCCGGCGCCGGGGCCGGCCGAGTTCAGGCGGCCCGTGAAGACGATGCCGGCGAGGGCCGCGAGCACTCCCATGTTCACGAAGAGCAGGAAGTCGACGCGACGGGTGTTGATGCCCGACAGCTTGGCCGCGGTGCGGTTGCCGCCGATCGCGTAGATGTGGCGACCGAAGACGCTGCGGCTCATGACGGTCGAGTACCCGATGATGAGCAGCGCCAGCACGACGAGCACGATGGGCGTGCCGCGCGATCCGGGCGCGACACCCAGCAGGTAGGTGAGGTACGCGATGAGGGCGCCGCCACCGATGACCTTCACCAGGAACGCCGCGGTGGGCTCGTTCTGCAGCTCGAGGGCTGCGCGCTTGGCGCGCTGACGCACCTGCGACGCGACGAAGAGCACGAGGGTGAGCACGCCCAGGGCGACGGTGATCCACTCGGCCGGCGAGCTGGTCGCCGGGAAGAGGTCGGGGAACAGGTAGCCGCCGCCGAGCTGGCGGTACTCGGTCGGGAAGGGCGTGATCTGCGTGTTGCCGAGCGTCATCTGCGTGAGGCCGCGGAACAGGAGCATGCCCGCCAGGGTCACGATGAAGGCCGGGATGCCGATGTATGCCACCCAGAAGCCCTGCCACATGCCGACCACCGCGCCCAGCACGAGGGAGAGCAGGATGCCGAGCCACCAGGGCAGGCCCCACTGCACGATGAGCACGCCCGAGACGGCGCCGACGAAGGCCGCGACCGATCCGACCGAGAGGTCGATGTGGCCGGCGATGATGATCATCACCATGCCGATCGCGAGGATCAGGATGTAGCTGTTCTGGACGATGATGTTCGACACGTTGCCCGCGGTGAGCAGGCGCCCGCCGGTGAGGGCCTGGAACAGCAGCACGATGACGATCAGCGCGATGAAGATGCCGATCTCGCGCAGGCGCGAGGTGAAGAACTGCACGATGCCGCCGGCACCGCTGCCACTGCCGTTACCGGCGCCACCGCCGACGGGGCCCTTCGGCGTTGAGGGACCCTGCGGGGTCACCGTGTTGTCAAGCGCTGACATGGTCGGCTTCCTTTTCCTTCGTCATGAGCACCATGAGGGCCTCCGGTGTGGCCTCTTCGATGGGCAGCTGGCCGGTGATGTGGCCTTCGCTGAGGGTGTAGATGCGGTCGCAGATGCCGAGGAGCTCGGGCAGCTCCGAGGAGATGACGAGCACCCCCTTGCCCTGCGCCGCGAGGGAGTTGATGATCGTGTAGATCTCGTACTTGGCACCGACGTCGATGCCACGGGTGGGCTCGTCGAGGATGAGCACCTCGGGGTCGGAGAACAGCCACTGCGACAGCACGACCTTCTGCTGGTTGCCGCCGGAGAGCTTGCCCACGACCACGTCGACGCTGGGCGCCTTGATGTTCATCGACTTGCGGTAGCGGTTGGCGACCAGGTACTCCTCGTCGCCGTCGACCCAGCCGCCCTTCACGAGCTTGCGCATCCCGGCGAGCGAGATGTTGCGCTTGATCGTGTCGATGAGGTTGAGCCCGGCGCCCTTGCGATCCTCGGTCACGTAGGCCAGACCGCTGCGGATCGCCGCGGGAACGGTCGAGGTGTCGGCCTTCTGCCCGCGGATGTAGACGCTGCCGGAGATGCGCGAGCCGAAGCTCTTGCCGAAGACGCTCATCGCGAGCTCCGTGCGACCGGCGCCCATGAGACCCGCGATGCCGACGACCTCGCCGGCGCGCACGTTCAGGTTCGCCTGGTGGATGACGGTACGGGTGGCATCCGTGGGGTGGCTGACGTTCCAGTCCTCGATGCGCAGGACCTCTTCGCCGATCTCCACGTCGCGGTCGGGGTACCGGTTCTCCAGCTCACGGCCGACCATGCCGCGGATGATGCGGTCTTCGCTGGTGCCGCCGGTCGCGACGTCGAGCGTCTCGATCGTGCGGCCGTCGCGGATGATGGTCACCTCGTCGGCGATCGCGCGGATCTCGTTGAGCTTGTGGCTGATGATGATGCAGGTGATGCCCTGGCCGCGGAGGTGGCGGATCAGATCGAGCAGGTGCTCGGAATCGTCGTCGTTCAGGGCCGCGGTCGGCTCGTCGAGGATGAGGAGCTTGACGTCCTTCGACAGCGCCTTGGCGATCTCGACGAGCTGCTGCTTGCCGACGCCGATCTCGTTCACCGGCACGTCGGGGCTGTCGCCGAGTCCCACGCGCGCGAGGAGCTTCGAGGCCTCGCGGTTGGTGGCATCCCAGTCGATGAGACCACGGTGGGTGATCTCGTTGCCGAGGAAGATGTTCTCGGCGATCGAGAGGTAGGGGCTCAGCGCGAGCTCCTGGTGGATGATGACGATGCCGGCCGCTTCGCTGTCGCGGATGTCCTTGAACTCCACGGTCTGGCCGTCGAAGACGATCTCCCCGCGGTAGTCGCCCGCGGGATACACACCGCTGAGCACCTTCATGAGGGTCGACTTGCCGGCGCCGTTCTCGCCGCAGATGGCGTGGACGGTCCCGCGCTCGACGGTCAGCGACACGTCGGCGAGCGCGATGACGCCGGGGAACTCCTTGGTGATCGAGCGCATCTCGAGGATGGTGCTCACGAGGTCCTCCTTGCAGAACCGGCTCGTGGCCGGTCGGGATGGTGGGGCGGGCGCCGGAGGCGGACCCGCGGGAGCCTCCGCCGCGACCCGATGGGGCCGCGGCGGAGGCGGGGTGGGAGACCGGGGTCCCCCGGGGGATCAGCCCAGGTCAGACTCGGAGTAGTAGCCGCTGTCGACCAGGATCTCCTTGTAGTTGTCCTTCGTGACGATCGTCGACTCGAGCAGGTACGACGGGACGACCTTCTCGCCGTTGTCGTAGGTCTCGGTGTCGTTGACCTCGGGCTCGGTGCCCTTGCGGATGTCGTCGACCATGGTCACGGCCTGCTTGGCGAGCTCGCGCGTGTCCTTGAAGATCGTCGAGTACTGCTCACCCGCGATGATCGACTTGATCGAGCCGACCTCTGCGTCCTGACCCGTGATGACGGGCAGGTCGGAGGCCGAGTAGCCGCCCGAGGTGAGGGCCGAGATGATGCCGATCGACAGGCCGTCGTAGGGCGAGAGCACGCCGTTGAGCTTGGTGCCGCCGATGACGGTGAGGATGTTCTCCATGCGCTTCTGCGCCGTCTCGGGCAGCCAGCGGAGGATGGCCGCCTGGCCGAACTCGGTCTGGCCGGAGGGGACGACGAGCGTGCCCTTGTCCAGGTACGGCTGCAGGGTGTCGATGGCACCCTTCCAGAAGAACGTGGCGTTGTTGTCGTCGGGGCTACCGGCGAACAGCTCGACGTTGAAGGGACCGGCGGCGCCCGTCTCCTTGCCCGAGGCGTCGAGGACGCCCAGGCCCGTGAGGAGCGAGGTGGCCTGCTGCACGCCGACCTTGTAGTTGTCGAACGTCGTGTAGTAGTCGACGTTCTCGGTGCCGTTGATGAGGCGGTCGTACGCGATGACGGGGATGTTCGCGTCCTTGGCCTGCTGCAGCACGTCGGTCAGCGTGGTGCCGTCGATCGAGGCGATGATCAGGGCCTTGGCGCCCGTGGTGATCATGTTCTCGATCTGCGAGACCTGCGTGGGGATGTCGTCGTTGGCGTACTGCAGGTCGACCTGGTAGCCGAGCTCCTCGAGCTGCGACTTGACGTTGTTGCCGTCGGCGATCCACCGCTCCGACTGCTGCGTGGGCATGGCGACGCCGATGGTTCCGCCGGCCTCCTGCGAGTCGCCGCTGCCGGCGCCGGTGCGGTCTCCCGCGCAACCGGCGAGGCCGATGCCGAGCGCGAGGACGCCCGCTCCCGCGACCGCCTTGAGCATGCTGTGCTTCTTCACTCTGGTTCCCTCCGTTGGGTATGTGGCGCGGTCTCTCCCCATGGAGCCCACCGCTTCAGCGAGCGACGCACCGGCCGGGCGCAGAGGTCGGCGGGGCGAAACGAAGCCGTTCGGCGAGGCGGTGACCCGCATCGTTCGAAACCTCTTCGTCTCGACGGATCCGCTCCGCAGCGAGTCCCGTCGGCCTGTGCGACCGGTCATGTGACCGTTCACATCGTGTGTGTGATGCTACCCCGCCGCCGGAGGAAGCTGTCAAGTCCCGGTGCGCTCACCGACCAGCCGTTGCCGAAACGTGACGATTCGAGGCCAAGGCGGCACGCGCGACGCGGGCGCGGTCAGCGGGAAGGCGGTGCGGTGGAGGAGCGCACGATGAGGCGCAGCTGGGCGGGGTCCGACGACGAGTCCTCACCCGTCGCCTCGCCCAGGGCGGCGAGGAGGTCGGTCATCGCGCGGGTCCCGATCCCGACGAAGTCCTGCCGGACGGTCGTCAGCGGGGGCCAGAGGTGAGCGGATTCGGGCACGTCGTCGAACCCGACGACCGAGATGTCCTCGGGGACGGAGCGACCTATGGCCCGAACGGCATGCATGAACCCGAGCGCCATATGGTCGTTGCCCGCGAACACCGCGGTGGCGTCCTCGGTGCGCAAGAGCTCCAGCCCGGCCTCGAAACCGAACTGCGCGGTCCAGTCGCCCAGCACCGGCGGACGGGGCGACAGGTCGTTGGCATCCATCTCGGCGAGGTAGCCGCGCATGCGGTGATCGGCCTCGACCCAATCGCGGGGCCCGGCGATGTGCAGGATGCGGGTGTGCCCCAGCTCGATGAGGTGGCGCACGGCGGCGCGGGCACCGGCCGTCTGATCGTTGTGGGATGTCGCGGTGCCGGTGGACGCGACGATCTGCACCGGAACCGGGAGCTTCAGCTCGTCGAGGATCGGGACCACCCGTGTCTGCGGCGCGACGGCGATCAGCCCCTCGATCGACTGCTGCATGAGGTGGTCGATGGAGGACCGCACGTCGTCGGGGGCACTGGTGGCGAGGTTGGTGATCGTGAGCCGATAGCCCGCAGCGCGGGCGGCCGACTCGATCGCCTGGACCATCGAGGCGACGCCGTGCGTGGGCGTGCGCGGACCCAGCACGCCGATGAGCTTCGACCGGCTGGTCGCCAGCGCGCGGGCCGCCTGGTTCGGCACGAACTTCAGCTCGGCGATGGCGGAACGCACCTTGGCGGCGGTCTCGGGCCGCAGCGCGGAACTGTTGTTGATGACCCGCGAGACGGTCTGGTACGACACCCCGGCGAGCCGCGCGACATCGCGGATGCTCGGGGCGCGCCCCGTGGTCTCCGGGATGTCGGTGTCGCTCATCAGCCGCCTCATTGCGGGTCGCGCGCGTTGCGTGACCGGTCACACGAGGATAGCCGACGCGGCGCTGTTCCCCGTTCCCGGCCCGTTCTCCCCGCTCCGACCACTCGCCGCAGACTTCCCGTCGCCGACGAAACCGCCGCCGGCTGCCGCCCCGATGTCAGCCGGATGCCGTCTCGCGCGGGCGGCGGCGCGGGGCGACCCGCTTCGTGACACCCCGCTCACGCGGGCCGGCACGAGTGCGCTCAGGAACGCAACAGGGCGCCGTAGAACCGGATGCCGCGCAGCCACACGTCGACACGGATGCGCTCGTCGGGCGCGTGCAGGGCGTCGCGCTCGGAGCGGGTGAGGTGGAACGGGGCGAAGCGGTACACGGCATCCGTCAGTCCCGTGTAGAAGCGGCTGTCGCTCGCCCCCAGCTGCAGGTACGGCAGGGGGACGACGTCGTCGCCGAGGGTCTCGGTCACGGTCCGAGACAGCCGCCGCCACGCCTCACCCCGCCAGGGCGAGACCGGCGACGGATCGTCTCCGTGGCGCAGCTCGATGTCGACGAGGGGGTCGCGCACCGCGCGCCGCAGATGGATCGCCGCGTCCGCGAGCGTGTCGCCGGTGAGCAGCCGCACGTTGACGCTCGCCCGCGCGGTGGTGGCCAGCACGTTCTCGCCCGGCGATCCCTCCAAGCGGGTGACCACGGCGGTCGTGCGCACGAGGGCGTTGGTCTCGGGACCGAGCGCCGACAGCACGACGGTGAGCACGGGTGCCGCCAGCCGCGGGCGTCGGAACACCGAGGCCAACGGCTCCGCGACGTGGGCGGCGGCGGTGGCGAGCATCGCGTGCACGGGAGGGGCGAGACGCCGAGGGAACGGGTGGCGCCGCAGGCGGTCGATCGCCCGCGCCAGCCGCGCCGTGGCCGGCATCGGCGGCGGCGTCGACGCGTGTCCGCCCGCCTCGCGGGTGACGAGGTCGAAGGTGGCGACCCCGCGCTCGGCGACCCCGATCATCGCCGTCGGCGCCGCGACCCCGGGAACCGCGCCGTCGACGACCGCTCCGCCCTCGTCGAGCACCAGCGCCGGTCGCACGCCCCGCTCCGCGAGGAGCCGCGCCATCGCACGGGCCCCGGTCCCGCGTGTCTCCTCGTCGTGGCCGAACGCGAGCCAGACGTCGGCCCGCGGTACGACGCCCTCGGCGAGCGCCTCCTCGACCGCTTCGAAGACGGCGACGAGCGCCCCCTTGTCGTCGATCGCGCCGCGGGCGTGGATCGTGGCATCCGGCCCCTCGCCTTCGATATCGGCGGCGAAGGGGTCGTGGCGCCAGGATTGCCCCTCGATCGGGACGACGTCCTGGTGCGCGAGGAGCAGCAGCGGCGCCTCGGTCGAGGCGCCCGGCCAGCGGTACAGCAACGAATGACCGGCGACGACCTCGCGCTCGAGGTGCGCATGCGTGAGGGGGTAGAGGCGCTCGAGCGTGTCGCGGAAGAGCACGAATGCGTCGTCGTCGACCTCGGCCGGATCGGCTCGGGAGACCGTGGGGATGGACAGCAGCTCACGGAAGCGCTCGACGGGCGTCATGCGACGAGCCTACGGGCCGTCCCGCCGCGCGTGCGGGGCCGCCCGCGTCGCCGGCGGAGGTGCGCGCGGCGTCCTGTCGGCGCCCGTGCGGCCCGGGCACGGATACGGTGGAGCGCATGACCGGACTGCACTGGGGCATCCTCGCAACGGGCGGCATCGCGCACGCCTTCACCTCCGACCTGCGCACCGCGGGCCTCGACGTCACCGCCGTCGGCTCGCGGAGCCTCGACAGCGCGCGGGAATTCGCCGCGGCGTACGACATCGCGCACGCGCACGGCTCGTACGACGACCTCGTGGCCGACCCCGACGTCGACATCGTCTACATCGCCACCCCGCACCCCTCGCATGTCGAGAACGCGCTGCTCGCCCTCGACCACGGCAAGCACGTGCTGGTCGAGAAGCCGTTCACCCTGAACGAGGCGGAGGCCGCAGCCATCCGCGAGAAGGCGGCCGAGAAGGGCCTGCTGGCGATGGAGGCGATGTGGACGCGCTACCTGCCGCACATGGTGCGCATCCGCGAGATCATCGCCGCCGGAACGCTCGGTGAGATCCGCGTCGTCGCCGCCGACCACACGCAGAAGATCTCGACCGACCCCGCGCACCGCCTCAACGACCTCGCCCTCGGCGGCGGCGCCCTGCTCGACCTCGGCATCTACCCGATCTCGTTCGCCGTCGACGTGCTGGGCCTGCCCGAGCAGGTGTCGGCACTCGCCCGGATCTCGGATGCCGGCAGCGACGCCGAGGTGGCGACCATGTTCGTGCACGAGGGCGGCGCCCTGTCGACCACGGTGTCGTCATCGCGCGCGGCGGGCGCCGACACGGCGCAGGTCGTCGGGACCGAGGCCCGCATCGAGATCGACCGCGTCTGGTACACGCCCACCTCGTTCCGGGTGATCACCTCCGACGGCACGGTCACAGAGGAGTTCACCAGCGAGATCGAGGGGCGCGGCATGCAGTTCCAGGCTCTCGCGGCGGAGCGCCTCGTCGCCGACGGCGCGATCTCGAGCGATGTGCTGGGGATCGACGAGACCGTCGCGATCATGGGCGTGCTCGACGAGGTGCGTCGTCAGATCGGCGTGGTGTATCCCGGCGAGCGCTGAGCGCGCCGCCCGTCACCCGCCCCGTCCGACCCCGCGGTCGGGCGGGGCGTCGCGTTTCAAGCAAAGAAGCGGGGCCGCACGGGCGGTGGTTGCGCGCCGGGCGGACCGGGATGCGGCCGCGGCGCATCGGTGCGCGGACCGGGCCCCGGCCCGGCGGCATCCGGGACGCCTCCTCGGCGCAATGGCCGCACGCAGCGCGTGACGGACCACGGCGGGACGGATGCCGGATCGCGCCGCGGCTACCCGGGAGGGGTCGCGACCGGTCAGACTGGAGGCATGCCCGACACCCAGACCGCCCGCGTCGCCGTCTACCTCGACTTCGACAACATCGTGATGTCGTGGTACGACCGCGTGCACGGGCGCAACGCGTATTCGCGCGACCGGCAGAAGATCGCCGAGAACCCCATGGACCCCGAGATCGCGGAACGCCTCACCAAGGCGACCATCGACGTGGGCGCCGTGATCGACTACGCAGCCTCGTTCGGCACGCTCGTGCTCACGCGCGCGTACGCCGACTGGTCGGCTCCGGTGAACGCCGAGTACCGCTCGCAGCTGGTGGCGCGCGCCGTCGACCTCGTGCAGCTCTTCCCCGCGGCGGCGTACGCGAAGAACGGCGCCGACATCCGGCTCGCGGTGGATGCCGTGGAAGACATGTTCCGCCTCCCCGACCTGACGCACGTCGTGATCGTCGCCGGCGACAGCGATTACGTCCCGCTCGCTCAGCGCGTCAAGCGCCTCGGTCGCTACGTCGTGGGCGTGGGGGTGGCGGGGTCGACGGCGAAGTCGCTCGCCGCGGCCTGCGACCGCTTCGACGCATACGACTCGCTGCCCGGCATCCCGAATCTCGCCGAGACGAAGAAGGATGCCGCGCCCTCGCGGCCCCGCGCCCGCAAGCGCTCGAAGGACCCGGCGGTCGACCTGCTCGACCGCGCCATGCAGCTGGAGGCCGAACGCGCCGACGGCGAGTGGCTGCACGCCTCGGCGGTCAAGGACCTCATGAAGCGCCTCGACCCGTCGTTCAGCGAGAAGGCGCTCGGGTTCCGCAGCTTCTCGGACTTCCTCAAGGCCCAGACCGACCACGTCGAGGTCGACGAGGAGTCGAACGTCGTGCAGGTGCGCGCGGTCGCCAGAAGCTGAGGCGCGCGGGCGGCTCCGCAGCCCCCTGGTCGAGTGTCCAGAACACCCGGACGCCGAAGGAAATCGTCCGGGTGTCGTGGACACTCGATGGTGGCGGAGGGCGCGCGGGAGCGGCGTGTCAGCGGCGCTCGGTGCCGGGCGCGACGTGCGCGAGCACGCGCTCCCAGACCGACGTCAGCGTGACGTGTCCGTTGATCGAGCCGATCTCATCGGTGGGGATGACCTCCATCTCGGCGACGCGCATGCGCTCGACGTACCACTGCGCGTCGGCGGGGTGCGCGGGCCCCTCGCCCCCCACGATCACGAGCGCCTCGGCATCCAGGTGGTCGAGGAGAGGGGTGCGCAGGTCGCGACTGAGGGGGTCGACGGGACTCTCGACGCCCACGATCGCGAGACGGTCCACGACCGGGCCCATGGCGGCGGCCAGATAGATCGCGATCGGCCCCGCCGATCGTTCGCCGACCAGCCCCACCGTCGCGCCGGGGGCCTCGCGGTCGAGTAGCGCCCGGAGCGCCTCGACGGTGAGACCGGCGGGCGTCTGGCCGCCGAAGACCGGCGGGTCCTCGAGCTCCGGAGCATCGAGGCCGACCGCCACGACGCGCACGTCGAAGGCCGAGGTCACGCGGGCATCGGGATCGGTCGTGGCGACGTCTCCGGTGCGCAGCACGACGACCACGCGCGGAGCACCGGGGGTGCCGAAGCTGCGGTAGCCGAGTTCGCCGTCGAGCCAGGGGGCCAGACTCATCGCGTCATCCTTCCGTCGCCGCACCGCCGCCGGGCAGCAGCGCGCGCAGGGTGTCGATCGTGTCGGCCTCGGCCGCGGGCTTGTCGGAGCGGTACTGCTTCACCCGGGCGAAGCGCAGGGCCACTCCCCCGGGATAGCGGACCGACCGCTGCACGCCGTCGATCGCGATCTCGACGACGGTGTCGGGGACGACACGGATGCCGCCGGGCACCTCGCCCGTCTCGCGTTCGGCGAAGTGCGCCGTCTGCCAGGTCAGCAGTTCGTCGGTGAGGCCCTTGAACGTCTTGCCGACCATGACGAAACCGCCCGGTTCGCCGAAGACCCCCTCGGGATCGCGGGCACCGAGGTGGAGGTTGGAGTACCAGCCCGACCGGCGACCCGAGCCGCGCTCGACGCCGAGCACGACGAGGTCGAACGTGTGCACCGGCTTGACCTTGAGCCAGCTCTTGCCGCGGCGGCCCGCGGTGTAGGCCGCGTCGAGCCCCTTGATCATGACGCCCTCGTGACCCGCCGCCAGGGCGTCGCGCGCGAAGGCGTCTGCGGCGTCGGAGTCGTCGGTAACGACGGCCGGGATGCGCCAGGCCGCCGCCACCCGCTCGAGCGCGTCGAGGCGCGCTCCGAGGGGTTCGTCGACGAGGTCGCTCCCGTCGAGATGCAGGATGTCGAAGAACCACGGTCGCAGGGCGATCTCGCGCGCGGCCTCGGCGCCGAATCGCGCCATGGTGTCTTGGAAGGGGCGCGGGGCACCGTCGTCGTCGAGTGACAACGTCTCGCCGTCGAGGATCACCGCCTCGACGGGCAGAGCCCTCACGACCTCCACGATCTCGGGGACGCGGTGGGTGACGTCGGCGAGGGTGCGGGTGTAAACGTGCACCTCGTCGCCCTGGCGGTGCACCTGCACGCGCGCGCCGTCGAGCTTGTACTCCACCGAGGCGCGCCCCGCGACGGCCAGCGCCTCCGCGACGGAGGTGGCGGTCGAGGCGAGCATGGGCTGCACGCCGCGGCCGACGACGAGTCCCACGGCATCCAGCTCGGCGTCCGAGCCCGTGAGGGCGACGAGCGCGGTGCCGCCGAGGTCGCCCGAAAGCATCGCCGCGCGTCGCACCGCGGCACCGTCGCGATCGGAGGCCCGGGCGACGGCATCCAGAAGCACGCCTTCGAGGGCACCCGTGCGCAATTCGCCCGTCATCACCCGCACGAGCAGGTGCCACTCGGCGGCCGTGGCGCGACCGGCCACCTCGTCGAGCAGTGCGGTGCGCTGCGCGGCCGATCCGCTGCCGCCGAGGGCCACGAGTCGGTCGAAGGCCTCGTCGACGTCGGAGACGGTCAGCGACGGGGTGTCGGCGTGCTCTCCCCCGCGGCTGGACAGCGTCTTCCACCCGACGCCGAGTCGCCCCTGGCGCGGGGAGGCGGTGAGGATCCCCACCGCGGGGACGATCTCGTCGGGCGCGAGCCCGCGCAGCAGTTGCGCGAGGGCGTCGACCTTCGCCAGACGCGAGCGCGTGCCGGTCACCGCCGCGAGCGCCGTCTCGATGTCGCCGAAGAGCATGTCGGCATCCTGGCATCCCCCTCCGACATCGCCGCGCCGCTTGCGTCGGCGCTCGGCGCGTGCCACCTCGCCGGACGGTGCGCCTCGCGCGTCGCGCACCACACGTCGGCCCCGCCCGCAACCCCCGAGCCGTTGCGGAACGCCTGAGGTGTGCTGGAGGACCTCCCCCCAGGAATGAGGCCTTCGTGAACGCTCCCGCCACCCTCGAACAGTCCGCCCGCACCGCCCGTGAGGTCTTCGGGTGGGACGACCTGCTCCCGGGGCAGGCCGAGGCGATCGACGCGGTGGTCAGCGGACGCGACACCCTCGTCGTCTTCCCCACCGGCGCCGGCAAGTCGGCGGTGTACCAGATCGCGGGGTGCGAACTCGGCGGCGTGACGGTGGTCATCTCGCCCCTCCTCGCCCTGCAGCGCGACCAGATCGACTCGATCGACCGCGCTCCCGACGCCCCCGCCGCCGTCGCGCTGAACTCCCGCACGAGCGCGAGCGCGAAGCGCGCCGCGTGGGCCGCCATCGAGGGCGACGATGCGGTGTACGCCTTTCTCGCCCCCGAGCAGCTGGCCAACAGCGAGGTGTTCGACCGTCTCGCGCGCGCCGACGTGCGGCTCGTGGTGATCGACGAGGCGCACTGCGTCTCGGCCTGGGGCCACGATTTCCGGCCCGACTACGCGCGCATCGGCGATGCCGTCGAAGCGCTGGGCCATCCCCCGGTGCTGGCGCTCACCGCCACGGCATCCGCCCCCGTCCGAGACGACATCGTCTCGAGCCTCGGCATGCGCGACCCGCACCTCGAGGTGCGCGGGATGGACCGCCCCGAGATCCACATGGCCGTCCGCCGACACGAGCACGACGACGACAAGCGTCGTGCCGTGATCGCGGATGTACAGGATGCCGACGGTCCGACGCTCGTGTACGTGGCGACGCGCAAGGAGACCGACGCCTACGCCGACGAGCTCGCCGACCTCGGGCTGCGCGCGGCGCCGTATCACGGGGCCATGGCGCAGAAGCGACGCGACGAGGTGCACGCCGCGTGGAGCGCGGGCGACCTCGACGTCGTCGTGGCCACCTCCGCCTTCGGCATGGGCGTCGACAAGTCCGACGTGCGCCTGGTCGTGCACGCCGACGTGACGGAGTCGCTGGACTCGTACGCCCAGGAGATCGGCCGCGCGGCGCGCGACGGCCGCCCCGCCCGCGCGATCCTGCACTACCGCGCCGAGGACTTCTCGCTGCGGTCGTTCTTCGCCGGTGGGCACAGTAAGCGCGCCGATGTCGCCGGGGTCTGGGACGAGCTGCGGCGGGCGGAGAAGCCGATGCGCGCGAAGGACATCGCCGCGTCGTCGGGCCGCTCGGTCCGCGCCATCGGGCGCGTGCTCAATCAGCTGGTCGCGTGCGAGCTCGCCGAGTCGGGTCCCGACGGCGTCTCCGCGCGCACGAAGGCGTCGGCGGGCGATGCGGTGGCCGCGGTCCGCGATCGCGACGAGGCCGAGGAGCGCGTCCGCGCCTCACGCATCGAGATCATGCGCGGCTACGCCGAGACCTCGCACTGCCGCCGTCGAGCCCTGCTGGAGTACTTCGGTGTCGAGACCCCGACCCACTGCGGGTCGTGCGACCGCTGCGACGCGGACGCCACCGCTCCGGCCCCGGTCGAGACGACGGCCCCGGATGCCGCGGCGGCCGACGCGGACGGCATCCGCATCGATTCCGTCGTCCAACACGGCGAGTTCGGCACCGGGACGGTGATGGGCGTCGAGGAGGACCGCCTCACGGTGTTCTTCCCCGAGCACGGGTACAAGGTGCTGGTCCGCGCGGCGTTCGAGACCGGCGTGCTGGAGCTGGGCGAAGCGGCCTGAGGCGCGGGGCTCGCACTCGCGCGAGGTCGCAGGTGCGGGGGCGGTACGCGCGAAGCGGCCTGAGGCGCGGGGTCAGTGCTCGCGCGTCGCCCACCACGCCCACGCCACGAGCGGCGGCTGCAGGAACAAGCGGAGGAAACGCGACCGGTCGGTGTTCAGGCCCGGGGCCGAGCGGCCCGTGCGCCACTGGTGCACGTTGCCCGGGAACACCGCGACGAAGAACGCGGCGATCGCCGCCCCGACACGCCGCCGCTCCACCGGAAGGGCGATCAGCGCGACCCCGAGCACCATCTCCACGGCGCCGGATGCCACGACGATGGCGTCCTTGTCAGTGTGCAGCAGTCGCGTCGCCCATCCCGGGACGACGATGCGGTAGCCACGACGCCCCCACGTGAGGTGGCCCGCGCCCGCCGCCACCAGCAAGAGGGCCAGCGCGCCGCGCGAGACCGATCGGAGTGTGGGGCGTCGTCGTCGTGGCATCCGGTCAGTCTGCCACCGCGCTCGACGCGCGGGGCCGATCGTGGGGGATCTCGAGACGCGGGCGGCGTCCCTCCGCGGCAGCGCGCCACAGCCACTCCACCGGTCCGAGCGCGAACCGACGCAGCCAGAGATGGGCGGACACGGCGACCACCCCCGTGATGACGACGAACGCCAGGACGGTCACCGGAACGCGCCAGGCCTGGGCGCTCTCGGCCACCCCGAGACCCCAGCCGTAGAAGAGCGCGCCCCCGAGCAGGTTCTGCAGGAGGTAGGCGCTGAGGGCTACGCGACCGACCTCCCTCCCGCGTCGGGCGAACCACCCCTCGGTCCCGCGCCGCAGGCACAGCTCCGCCACGAGCCCCAGGATGCCGAGGGCCACCACGGGCGCGACCACATAGCGCTCGAGCAGCAGACCGCCCGGCGATGCCGTCAGTGCGAGAGCCACATCGATCGGCGCGGCGACGGCACCGGCCGTCATGAGACGTCGACGCACGCGCGCGCCTGCGTCGCCGAAGACCTCGGCTCGCCACAACGCCGCGCCCGTCAGGAACATCGCGACCGAGAGGAAACCGATCAGCACCGGCTCCGCCCGGAAGACGGCGACGTTGTCGAGGCGGAAGAGCGCGAGGCCGAGGAAGGACTCCGTCGCGTACGGGCTGGGTCCGGCGGGGAGACCGGCGTCGACATCTGCGCCGGGCACGGCCGTCAGCAGCAGCACGAGCGCGGAGATGAGGGCGAGGTGGAGTGCACCGAAAGCGAGGATCATCGCGCGCTGAGCCCGCGGCCGCGTCAACAGCAGCACCGACACCACGGCGGCAGTGACGGCGTAGCCCATGAGCACGTCGAACTCCGCGATGAGCACGTAGTTCACCACGCCGTCCACGAACAGCAGGGTGGCGCGCCAGAGGTAGCGTCCGGGCCAGCGCCGCGCGCGGCGCCGCGCTGCACGGTGCTGAATGGCGAGACCGACGCCGAAGGTGAGCGAGAGCAGGGCGAGGAACTTCCCCTGCGCGAGGGCCATGAGCACCAGCTGCGTCGTCGCGGCCCCCGCGGATTCGTCCGGCAGCACCGGGTCGTCCAGCATCCCCCACAGGCCCCACGGATGCGAGAAGACCCAGATGTTCGTGGCGAGAGTGCCGATCAGGGCGATACCGCGCACGACATCGAGCGTGTCGATCCGGCGCGGACCCGTCGGGCCGGGCAATACGTTCGTATTGTTCACGGGTTCACCGTAGCCTACGACGGTGACCTCCTCCCCTCCCCCGCCCCCGCGCGCCACGCGCGCGGGTATCGCCGAGGCGGTGCTGGAGGTGCTGTCGGAACGCGGTGCCGACGCGCTGAGCGTGCGCAACGTCGCCGCCGCCGCGGGGGTGTCGGTGGGCGCCGTGCAGCACCACTTCCCCACGCGCGCCGCGCTCGTCACCGGAGCGATGGATGCTGTCACGGCCGGCTTCCGCGCTCGTCTTTCGACCGCGCTGACCGACGTCGACTCCGCCCCTCGCCGCCTGGAGGTCTTCTGCGCCGAGCTCGCCGCGCTCGGAGATGCCGGTCGTCGTGACGCCGTCGTGTGGACCGCGTTCGCGTCACGCGCCGGCACCGATCCCGACGTCCGCGAGATCCATCGGAGGGAATGGGCGCTCACGGAGGCCGGCTTACAGGCTCTGCTGGCGGCCGCTTACCCCGACGCCGGGATCGACGCGGACGACGCGGGGCTCGTCCTCGCCGTCCTCGACGGCATCGCCGTGGCGCGCGGCGCCGAGGGCGATGAACGCATGTCGCCGGATCGGGGGCGACGTCTCATCGACGCGACGCTGGCGCACTTCGCCACTCGACGCGGAGGTCGACCTGCCGTCACCCCTCCGGTGGAGGGCGCGGGTCTCACCGACGAGGGCCGCCTCGGGTGAACGGACCCGCTGCCCCGAGCGCCGTCGGGCGCGGCCGCACGACGCGTGGGGCCGACGTGAGCGCGGAGCGGGCGTCCAGCCGCGGCGCCGACCCGCGTGCCCGGAGGCGCCCGATGCCCGCGTCTCCTAAGCTCTCGCCATGACGCCCGCGGAGACGACCATCACCATCCGTCCGGCCCGCCCCGAGGATGCCGAGGGCATCGCGTTCGTGCACGCGACCTCGTGGCGCGAGACGTACGGGCGCTTCGTCGACGATCCGGAGACGAACCCGTGGTTCGCCGTCGAGCCGCGGATCGGCATGTGGCGGTCGAACCTCGCCGATGACGTCCTCTCGACGGTGGTGGCCGTCGCCGAGGAACGCATCGTCGGGTTCGCGTCCGTGCAACCGACCCCGGATGCCGACGCCGCACGACCGGAAGAGCTGACCATGATCTACGTCCTCAACGCCGCCCACGGGACGGGAGCGGGGCAGAGCCTTCTCGATGCCGTCCTGGGCGAACGACCCGCCTCGCTGTGGGTGGCCGCCGACAATCCCCGCGCCCGTGCGTTCTACCGCCGGAACGGCTTCGTCGCGGACGGGGCGCAGTCCTCGTTCGGCCCGATGAAGGAGACCGTCCGGTTGGTGCGCTGAGGCGGACGACGCGGCGCGGCGGCGCAGCACGAGCCCCGCGTCCCGGACCCGACCCGGCGCGGGCGCGCGCGGGTCGCGCCTCTCAGCCCGGGTTCGGCGCCGTCCGTCGCGCGAAGTCGACGTAGGCGGCCACGGTGTCGTCCGGCACGATCGCACGGAGCACGACCTCGTCGGCGGCGGCGGCGTAGGCGTCGAGGGCTTCGGCGAGCTCGGTGACGTCGCGGATCGTCGTGTCGATGGCATCCACCCCCATCCGCTCGAAATTCGCGGCGTAATTCGGGAACGACGCGTAGCGCGCCGTCTCGGCCTCGAGGCGCTCGCGCGCCGCGGGGACGATGGCGGTGCGCACGTAGACCGCCACGTGCGTCTCGGGCGCGATGTCATGCAGGGCGGCTGCCTGGTCGGCGGCCTCGGTCGGCGGTACCCAGTTCAGCAGCACGCCGTCGGCGCGCTCGGCGGCGAGGCGGCGCATCTTCGGGCCCAGTGCCCCGACCAGCACGCGCGGCAGACCGGCGGCGTGCAGCTCGTCGGCGGCCGCGCGCACGCGGGCGAGGGCGCCCTCACGCGCCATGCCCGAGCCGATGCCGATCGTCACGCGATCGGACGGGAGCGACAGGGATGCCGCGTCGGCGGCGATCGCGGACGCGGGGCGACGATCCACAGGCACGACGCCCGTCGCCAGCCGGAGGCGTTCGGTCACGCGCGCGGCCGCGGCGAGCGCCGCGAGGGCGTCACCGTCGGGGGTGTCGTTGACCCACAGGGTGTGGAACCCGGCCTTCTCGACCTCGGGGGCGATCTCGGCGATCGCGTCGGGACCGAGCGACCCGGCGACGCCGAGCGAGACGACGCCCCGGGTCATGACACGCCCCCGGCGTCGGGGACCGCGACCGCGACCTGACCCACCGCCGAGAAGAACGCGCGGAGGTCGACGTCGTCGGTGGGCAGCAGCACCACGTCGTCGACGCCCGCCGCCTGGAACCGGGCGACCCCCTCGGCGACCTCGGACACGGATCCCGCGAGCACCCGGTCGGCGGCGTCGGGGCGGTCGGCGAGCACGGCCGTCGCGCGATCGTGGGCGTCGGGTCCGAAAGCCGTGAGCACGTACGCCACGACATCGGCCCGACCCGCGCGGCCGGCCGCACGACGCGCGGTCTGCACAGTCTCGACGGCGGCGGCGATCTCGGCGACGGTGTGCCGGCTGTCGAGCACCACGCCGTCGGCCACCTCTCCCGCGAGGGCGAGCGTCTTCGGCCCCTCCGCCGCGGCGTAGACGAGAGGAGCGGCCGCCGGCGGCCAGTCGAGCGCGACGTCGTGGAGTGTCACGTAGCGCCCTTCGGCGTTCACCGTCTCACCCGCCAGCAGGGCGCGCAGGGCCGGGAGCTGTTCCCGCATGAGCGTCAGCGGAGACGCGGCCTTGGCGCCGACCTGGCGCATCCAGTCCTGCACGCCGTGCCCGAAGCCCGGAAGGAGCCGCTGCGGGAACATGCGCTCGATCGTGGCCACCTCCATCGCGGAGGCGGCGACGTTGCGCAGCGGGAGCGGCGCGATGCCCACGCCGACGCGGAGGTGGTCGGTCACGGCGAGGGCCGCGGCCGCAGCCGCCCAGGCGGACGAGCGGAAGCAGTCCTCCCACAGCCACAGCTCCTCGACGCCGGCATCCTCCGCCGCGCGTGCGGCGTCGCGCAACTCTTCGGGCGGGTGGGGGTACGGGCTGACGATCGTGCCGATACGACTCATGCGTCTACTCTGCCGCGAACCTCCGACATCCGGGCAGGGGTGGCGCCCGCGGACGACGCGACGCCCCCGGCGCCGAAGCACCGGGGGCGTCGAAGAAACCGCGCGTCAGGCGGCGACGGCCGACACGACGGGCATCACCACGAACGCCGAATCCGTGGCATCCACCGTCACCGTCCCGCCGTCGCTCAGGGCGCCGGAGACGAACAGGTCGGCGATGCGATCGTCGACCTCGCGCTGGATGACGCGGCGCAGCGGCCGGGCGCCGTACTCGGGCTCGTACCCGACCTCGGCGAGGCGGTCGATCGCCGCATCCGTGACCTCGAGAGTCACCTCGCGGCCCGCGAGCCGGCGCGAGGTGGCGCCCAGCAGCAGCCGCACGATCTCGCGCAGCTGCGCCTTATCGAGCTTGCGGAACAGCACGATGTCGTCGATGCGGTTGAGGAACTCCGGCCGCATCGCCTCGCGGAGCTTGCCCATCACGCGGTCGCGCAGGTCGTCGTCGGCGAAGTCGCGACCCGTGGTGGTGAAGCCGATGGCCCCCGAGCGGGATGCCAGCACTTCGGCGCCCAGGTTCGAGGTCATCACGATCACGGTGTTGCGGAAGTCGACCGTCCGCCCCTGACCGTCGGTCAGTCGACCGTCGTCGAGCACCTGCAGCAGCAGGGTGAACACGTCGGGGTGGGCCTTCTCGATCTCGTCGAACAGCACGACCGCATAGGGGTTGCGGCGCACGCGCTCGGTGAGCTGACCGGCCTCGTCGTAGCCGACGTATCCCGGAGGGGCACCGATCAGACGCGACACGGTGTGACGCTCGCCGAACTCGCTCATGTCGAAGCGGATGACGGAACCGTCGTCGTCGAAGAGGGAGCCGGCGAGCGCTTTCGCAAGCTCGGTCTTGCCGACGCCGGTGGGTCCGAGGAAGAGGAACGATCCGACGGGCCGGTTCTCGTCCCCCATGCCGGTGCGGTTGCGGCGCACGGCCTTGGCGACAGCGGCGACCGCGTCGTCCTGCCCGATGACGCGGGCGTGCAGCTCCGTCTCGAGCTCGGCGAGGCGTCCGCGCTCGGTGGCGGTGAGACGGGCGACCGGGATGCCGGTGGCCCGGCTGATGACCGCGGCGATCTCGGGTTCGTCCACCACCGCGGCGCCGCGCGGGGCGGTCGTCGCATCGTCGAGCCGGCTCTGCACGGCGGCGATCTCGTCGCGCAGGCGCGAGGCCTCCTCGTAGTGCTCGGCGGACACGGCGGCGTTCTTGTCGGCCTCGAGGGTGGCCAGCCGTTCGAGGAGCGCCGAGGTGTCGACCGAGACGCCCAGGCGCAGGCGCAGCCGGGCTCCGGCCTGATCGATCAGGTCGATCGCCTTGTCGGGCAGCACGCGGTCGGGCAGGTAGCGGTCGCTGAGTTCCACCGCGGCGCGCAGCGCGTCGTCGGTGTAGGCGACGGCGTGGTGCTGCTCGTAGGCGGCGCGCAGGCCGCGCAGGATCTCCACGGCATCCGTGATCGAGGGCTCCCCCACGCGCACGGGTTGCAGGCGCCGCTCGAGGGCGGGGTCCTTCTCGATCGTGCGGTACTCGCGCAGGGTGGTCGCCCCGATCAGGTGCACGTCGCCGCGAGCGAGCCGGGGCTTGAGGATGTTGCCGGCATCCATCGATCCGTCGCCGCTGCCGCCCGCACCGACGAGGGTGTGCACCTCGTCGATGAAGACGACGAGCTTGTCGGATGCCGAGATCTCGTCCATCGTCTGGGTGAGGCGCTCCTCGAAATCGCCGCGGTAGCGGGCACCCGCGAGCATCGCGGCCAGATCGAGCGAGACCACACGGGTGTCGCGCAGCTGCTCGGGCACCTCGTCCGCGACGATCGCACGGGCGAGTCCCTCGACGACCGCGGTCTTGCCCACGCCGGCCTCGCCGATGAGCACGGGGTTGTTCTTCGTGCGACGACTGAGGATCTCGATGGTCTGCTCGATCTCGTCGGTGCGGCCGATCACGGGGTCGAGTTCGCCCGCCGCGGCGCGCGCGGTGAGATCGGTGCCGAAGCGGTCGAGGTTCGGGGTCGTGGATGCCGCCTCGGTCGGGGCATCGCTCTGCTCCCCGCCCACGACGGTCTCGCGCACGCCCTGGGTCAGGGCTTCGGCGGTGACGCCGGCCTGCGCGAGGATCTGCCCGGCCGGGGCGTCCTGCGCGAGCACGAGAGCGAAGAAGAGGTGGTCGGGGTCGACGTAGGTCGAGCCCGCGGCGCGGGCGACCTGGAAGGCGTGGAAGAGGGCGCGCTGCACGGAACCCGCGACGACCGCTCCGTCGACGTGCGCCGGGGCGCCCGCGGCGGGCAGGCGGCTCTCGGCGGCACGCGCGATCGCGGCCGGGTCGGCGCCGAGTCGGGCCACGGCGTCCTTCGCGGGCGAGCGCCCCACGAGCACGTGCAGCACGTGCAGGGCGTCGAGTTCACGCTGCCCGCGGCCGAGGGCGAAGCGACCGGCCTCCTGGAGCGCGTCCTGCGTCCGCGCGCTCAGGAACCGGCTGAGGTCGATCGAACGCTCGGCGCGTGCCTGCTCGCCCGCGAGGTAGCGCGCGAGGAACTCGTCGAACGACTGGGCGCCGTCTTCCCCGGCGCCGGGGGTGAAGTCTTCGGGCAATTCCGTCTCCTGTGATACGTGAGTGCGGTTGGCTCAAGTCTGCAACTTGAGCACCGTCGTATCAACTTCAACGCGTCACCCGCGCGGCTATTCCCGGGTAGCCGCGATCGACGGGTCGACCTCGTCCCAGAGCTCCACCGTCTGCACGATCCAGAACACCGCGAACAGGGCCAGCGCCACCGACTCCCCCACCAGCACCACCGGGATGCCGCGCTGCTCCGCCCCCGCGAGAACCCCGACGATCAGCAGCACCAGAGTGGCCGCGATGGCCGCCGCCACCGTCGCGTACGCCACGCGCAGGCGGCTCCGCCTCACCCGCGCGGGCCGGGGGCGCCACGCGGCCAGGCCCGCCACGACGGCGATGAGCACGAAGAACGCGACGGCGGCGGCCTCGTGCGCGCGCGCGAGGAAGGCCTCGGGCGCCACCCGGGCCCAGACGCCGCCGCCGAGCACGATCGCCGTGATCACCGCGGCCGTCGTCACCACCCCGCGACTCAGCGTGCCCTGCACCCGCGCGAGCACGATCGCGACCACGACCCCCAGGAGAACCACGGATGCCACCGCCCCCGCGTTGTTCGCGACCGTCGCGCGCACCTCGGGCGGGATGCATCGCACGTCGACACCGCAGGAGACCGAGGTCGGCACGAACGCGATGACGAGGGCGAGCACGGCGGCGACGTCGAGCAGCCCCTGTTCCACACTGCGCCCCGACAGGGCGAGCAGCGCCAGCGCGATGGCGCTGAGAGCGCCCACGAAGACGGGACCGGCGGGCGTGTAGTACGCCGCACTCACCGAGGGGAGCACGCCCCTGCCGACCAGTTCGATCCCGACGCCGACGGCGAGGAACACCGTGGCCCCCACGATCGCGAGCCGTACGTACCGGTACGTGCGCTGGGTCGACGTCGTGCGGATGCGCATACCCGCATCCTGGCAGGAGCCGCCGACACGACCGGTCGCCCGGCGGGTGTCGGCGGCGTCTGGAAGACTTCCCGCATGCGCGAATTCCTCGCCGGAGCAGGTCTCCTCGCTCGTGGGCTCGGCCAATGGCGTCGCACGCCGGGCGCGATGGCGCTCGGACTCATTCCCGGGACGCTCGTGGGCCTCGTCTTCGGCGGCGCCCTCGTGGCCTGGGGTCTGGTCCTGCCCGGTCTCGTCGACGACTGGACGCCCTTCGCCGACGGCTGGGCGCCCTTCTGGGCGGGGGCGCTGCGCACCGCGATCGGGGTCGCGTCGTTCGGCGCGGCCCTACTGCTGGCCGTCGTGTCGTTCACCGCCGTCACCCTCGCCGTCGGCGAGCCGTTCTACGACCGCATCTGGCACGCCACCGAACGCAGCGCCACGGGCGAGGTCCCCGAGGCCGAGTACGGCTTCTGGCGAGCCGTCGGCGACAGCGCACTGCTCATCCTCCGCGGCATCCCGGCCGCTCTCCTCGCCTGGCTGCTGGGCCTGATCCCCTTCGTCGGCGGGGTCGCGGGGTTCGTCGCCGGCGTGCTGCTCACCGGCTGGCTCCTCGCCGACGAGCTCACCTCCCGCGCCCTCTCGGCGCGGGGCCTCGACCGGCGCGCGCGTCGCGCGATCATCCGCGCGCATCGCGCGCGCGCCCTCGGATTCGGGGTCGCCACCCAACTCTGCTTCCTCGTGCCGTTCGGCGCGGTGGCCGTCATGCCCGCGGCCGTCGCCGGCAGCACCCTCTGGGCGCACGCCGCCCTCGGGTCCGCCGCGTCGCCCCCTCAGACGAGGGAGGCCGACAGGGCCGCGACGCAACCCGCGCCGGCCGCGGACCGTTCCTCCGACGCGGCACGATAGCCTGGAGCGACCGAAGGGATCTTCATGTTCATCGTCTCGCTCATCCTGTTCGTCGGCGGCATGCTGCTGACGGGACTGTCGTTCTCGCTCGCGGCCCCCGCGCTGTTCTTCGCCCTCGGCATCCTGCTGGTCACGGCGTCCCTGGCCCTGCCCTTCCACTTCGGCACGCGGTAACTCCTCCGCTCGGCGTCCGCGTGAGCGGCGCCGAGCCGCCGGGTACCGTTGCACGGTGCCCTTCTCGTTCGACGCCCTCCGTCGCCGCCCCGATCTCGAGGGTCCCGACCTCGTCGCCGTCGACGCCGCCGATCGCCTGATCCTCGACGAGTCGGCCGTCGCCCGCGCCGACCTCCCCGTCGGCGCCCTCGTCGTCATCGGCGACACGCACGGCGCGCTCACCCTGGCCTCCGCCGACGCGGGGGCGCGCGGCATCCGCGTGCATCAGGACGAGCTGCTCGGCGAACGGGCGCTGGCCGCGAACGCTTCCGACGCCGGGCTCGACGAGGCCTTCACCTCGCTCCCGCTCGATGCCGACCTGCTGCGCGGTGCGCGCGTCGTGCTGATGCGCCTTCCCCGCTCGCTGCGGGCCCTGGCCGATGCGGCCGGGCTCATCGCCCTGCACGCGCACCCTGAGGTGCAGGTGTTCGCGGGCGGGCGCATCAAGCACATGACGCTCGCGATGAACGAGGTGCTCCGCGAGCACTTCGACCGCGTCGACGTCTCGCACGCGCGGCAGAAGTCGCGCGTGCTCCTCGCCCGCGGACCGCGCGGCGGCGCGACCCCGGTCCCCGACGAGGCGGAGGTCGACGGCATCCGGATCCGCGCCTTCGGCGGCGCCTTCGCGGGAGCCTCGATCGACATCGGCACCCGCCTGCTCCTCGCCCACCTGCCCGCCCCGCGCGGCGACGAGGCGATCGACCTCGCGTGCGGCACGGGGGTCGTGGCGGCGGCGCTGGCCGTGCGCACCCCCTCGCTGCACGTCGTCGCGTGCGATCAGTCCGCGGTCGCCGTCGCCTCGGCCCGGGCCACCGCGGCGGCCAACGGCGTCGCCGACCGCGTGCGCGTCGACCGCGACGACGTGCTGGGGGCGAGACCGGATGCCAGCAGCTCCTTCATCGCGCTCAATCCCCCGTTCCACGCGGGTGCGGCCCTCGCCGACGGTCTCGCTCCCCGCATGTTCGCCGACGCCGCGCGCGTGCTGCGGCCGGGCGGCGAGCTGTGGACCGTGTGGAACTCCGCCCTGCAGTATCGACCCGCCCTCGAGCGCCTCGTCGGCCCGACCCGCCAGGTCGCCCGCGACCGCAAGTTCACCGTGACGGTGTCGACGAAGCGGTGACCGACCGAGGGGACGCGACGGCGGGACATGCCGCGTCCCCGTCGCGCAGGCAAGCCGTCGCATCGGCACGCGCTTCGGCGTAGATTCGGGGACGCTCGACGAGGAGGGAGGACAGCACCATGCGCGTGCCCGCCGTCGCCACCACTCTCATCGTCGTCGCGGCACTGCTCTCCGGCCCCGCGCCCGCCCTGGCCGACACGCGCGCCGACCCGCTGGATGCGACGGTGTCGACACCGGCGCTCGCCGACTGCTCGAGCATCACGGCGACGGGACGCGAGTACGCCCGCCTGCACGGCATCGCCCTGTGCGGGGCCGATTCCGCTCCGGCATCCGCGCCCCTGCGCACAGAGCAGGTCGGCGGCGAGGAATGCGGGTCGGCGACGCTGGTCATGACCAGCCGCGGCGGCGGCGTCGCCACGGTCGAGTGGCGCGTCGAGTCGACGACCGGGCCGGTGCTCGGGGTCGAGCTCGATGTGTCGACCGCGGGCCGCTCGGGCGACACGATGCGCCGGTTCGTCGATGACGCCGCCAGTCAGCGCGTGCGCCGGAGCACGGTGGCGTTCCTGGGCGTGGGGCGGGCGGTGGCGACCGTCTCGGGCACCGTCACCACCTTCCTGGCGACGTGCCGCATCGCGCCCGCGAGCGTGCGCATCCACGTGCGGTGACGCCCGCGCACCACCGCCGCGCGGGCGGTCAGCCCTTGCCGCCCGGCGGACCCGCGATCAGCAGCACGACGAACACCAGCGCGACGACCACGACCAGCACGAGGCCCAGAATCGCGGGTCGGCGCAGGAAGAAGCGCAACAGGCGGTCGAGCGGGCGACGATCGCGCGGATCCGACGTCTCGTCGAGTCGCCAGGCACCCTGCAGGCGTCCCGTGCGGTGCAGCCAGATCTCCGTCGGCACGGTGGCGTACGGGATGACGGCGCTCACGACCGCGATCGCGGCCGGGCCGAAGCCCCACCGCTGATTCAACGCGACCAGCACGGCCGTGGCGCCGTAGGCGAGGAACACGAAGCCGTGGATGCCGCCGCCGATCGACACCGCGATCGGCAGGTCGGCCGTGGCCCGCAGGATGAGGCCGGCGATGAGCAACGTCCACGAGACCGCCTCGGCGATCGCGAGGGTGCGGAACAGGGTCAGGGGCGTGCGGAACACGTCTCTCCTCGATCGGTCGGGACTTCCCACCCTACGGAAGGGCTCGACGGGTCACCCGGGCACCCTTCGACGTCGAGACGTCCCGCCGCCCGTCACTCGATCGGCTGGTCGTCGCCGTCCAGGCTCGGGTCGGAACGCTCCCCCTCGGCGGCCGTGGTGGTGTCGGGCTCGGGCCCGGGTTCGATCGGGGGCTTCTCGCGGTCGGCATCCATGCCCCCACCTCACCAGATCCCCGCGCGCAGGCCACGGCCTTGACGCCGCCATCTCGGAACGGATGCCACCCACCCGGCGCGTAGGCTGGAGGGGTGGCGGAATCCCGGGGGCGCGTGTGGACCGGCGTCATCCGGGTCGGCCCCCACCGGGGCGATCATCGGGTCGCGGTGCGCGCGGTGCTCAGTGTCGGCATCCCCCTGATCGCCCTCCTGCTGCTGAACCGCCTCGACCTCGCCGTCTACGCGAGCTTCGGCGCGTTCGCCGCCCTGTACGGCCGCACCGACGCGCCGCGAGCCCGTGTGCGCATGCAGGCGACGGCGGGGGTGATCCTCGTCGGTTCGATGCTCGTGGGCACCGCCCTGTCGGCCTTGTCGACGCCCGCCCCCGTCAGCGTCGCGGTCGTCGCCGTGCTCGCCGCGATCGTGACGCTCTTCGCTTACCGCGCCCAGTGGCATCCTCCGGGCGCGCTCTTCGCGGTGTTCGCCGCGGGAGCCACCGCGAGCTTCCCGGCGACGGCGTCGACGTTCGCGACCGTCGTCGTGGTCGGCGGCGCGAGCGTGGCGTGGAGCCTGCTCGTCACGACCGTCTTCGTGCTGGCACGGCGGGGGTCGTGGGCGCGTCCGACGCGCCCCCGGCCGTCGATCGGCGCGGTGGCCGGGGAGATGACCGCGACCGTCGGAATCGCCGCACTGCTCGCCGGCATCGCGGGGGCGCTGCTGGTCGGGACGCACTGGTACTGGGCGATGGTCGGCGCCGTCGCCGCGGTCGGCGGGGCTCACGTCACCGCGCGCCTCATCCGGGGCGTCCAGCGTCTCGTGGGCACCCTGCTCGGTGTGCTGATCGCGGCGGGGCTGCTCGCCCTCCACCTCCCGCCGTGGCTCGTCATCGCCGTGGCGGTCGTGCTGCAGGCCGGGGCCGAATTGTTCGTGGGGCGCAACTACGGCATCGCGATGCTCTTCATCACCCCGCTCGCGCTGCTGATGATCTCCCTCGCCTCGCCGGCCTCCCCCGACCTGCTGTTGCGCGACCGCGTGATCGAGACGGTCATCGGCGTCGCGGTCGGCACCGCGGTGGCGATCGTCTCCGCCGGACTCCGCCGCCGCGGAACGCGGGGGTGACGACGATGGATGCCCCCTCCCCCCGCCGCCTCGGACACGACGCCGCCGAGCGCATCAGTGCGGGCTGCTACGGCGCGCTCGTCTCGGCATCCACGCTCATCGGGCTGAGCGACAGCGAGCTGAGACTCGTCGTGGCCGTGGTCGCGCTGACGAATCTCGTGTACTTCGCGACGCATGTCTTCGCGTACTCGCTCGGCGACACCTCCACCGAGCGCCCGTCGAGGATCTTCCGCCACCACCTCGCGGTGAGCGCGCCCATGGTGTCGGTGACGTTCCTGCCGCTGCTCGTGGTCGTGCTCCTCGTCGCGTTCGGTGTCGCCCTGGCGACCGCGCTGCTCTGGGGCGTCGGGGTGGCGATGGCCTACCTCGTCGTCGTCGCGACGGCCGGAGCGCGCCTGCGGGGGTACTCCCTCGTCGGCGTCGTCCTGACGGCGATCGGGGCCGCGCTGGTGTCGGCGCTGCTGATCGTGGCGAAGCTGTTGCTGCACTGACCTCGAAAGGACCCGCGCATGCCCTCCCCCTCCCTCACCGTCGTCGGTGCGATCAACGTCGACCTCACCGCGCGCGTGGACCGCGCGCCCGCCGCGGGCGAGACCGTCGCCGACGGCGTGCTGCAGCGCGGACCCGGGGGAAAGGGCGCCAACCAGGCGGTCGCCGCGGCCCGCCTCGGCGCCGCCGTGCGTCTGGTCGGCGCGGTCGGCGACGACCTCGACGGGCGCGGGATCCGCACGCAGCTCGCGGCCGAGGGCATCGACGCCTCCGGGGTGCAGACGGCGTCGGCCGCCACGGGGACGGCGCTCATCGTCGTCGATGCGACCGGCGAGAACTCGATCGTGGTGTGCCCGGGGGCGAACGCCGAGATCGACGCGACGCACCTGCGCATCGAGCCCGACAGCGCCGTGCTGCTGCAGCTCGAAGTGTCGGATGCCGTCGTGATCGCCGCCGCGCGCGCGTCGAGCTTCCTCGCCGTCAACGCCGCCCCCGCCCGCCCGCTCCCGCCCGGCGTGCTCGAGAAGTGCGACGTCGTCATCGTCAACGAGACCGAGTACGCACAGCTCCCCGAGGTGCACGACGTGCCGCTGCTGTGCGTGACGCTGGGCGCCGCGGGTGCTCGCCTGTACCGTTACGGCGAGCTCGCGGCATCCGCCCCGGGACTCGCCTCGACCGTCGTCAACACCGTCGGCGCGGGCGACGCGTTCTGCGCGGCCCTGGTCTGCGGTCTGCTGCGCGGCGACTCCGATGAGACCGCGCTCGTGCGCGCGTGCGCCGTGGGGGCCGCCGCGGTCGCCGATCCCGCCTCGCAACCCCGTCTCTCCCACCTCGACACCTACGGAGCCGACGCATGACCCGCCGCCCGATCCTCGTCGACTGCGACACCGGCATCGACGACGCGCTCGCCCTGGCGTACCTGCTGGCCGAGCCGGCGGTCGAGGTCGTCGGCGTCACGACGGTGTCGGGGAACACGGATGCCGCCCGCGCGGCCGCCAACACGCTCTCGCTGTTCGAGCTCGCGGGGGTGCACGACATCCCGGTGGCGATCGGCGCGCACGACTTCCGCGGTCGGGCCTACGCCGGAGGCGCTCCCCACGTGCACGGCGGCGACGGCGTCGGCGGCATCGCCCTGACCGCCGCCGCCCGGGCCCACGACGCGCGACCCGCGGTCGAGCTCATCGATCACCTGGCGACGCGGCATCCCGATCTCACCGTTCTCGCCCTCGGTCCGCTCACCAATCTCGCCGCCTACGCCGAGACGTCCGGAGTCGCCGCCTGCGACCACCTCGTCGTGATGGGCGGCGCCTTCGCCCACTCGGGCAACGTCACGGCGTGGGCCGAGGCGAACATCCACAACGACCCCGAGGCGGCGGCCGTCGTGTTCGCGCAGGACTGGGACACCACCCTCGTGCCGCTGGACGTCACCATGACGCAGACGCTCGACGAGGCCGACCTCGTGCGCCTCGAGGCGATCCCGGGCGCCCTGCCGCGGGCGCTGGCCGCGATGCTGCCGCTGTACCTCGACTTCTACGCCGGACGCGTCTTCCCCGATCGCCGGTGCGCCCTGCACGATCCCCTCGCCGCGATGGTCGCCGCGGGGGCGCTGCGGGGCGTGAGCGTCACCTCGGGACACGTCGATGTGCGCCTCGAGCGCGGCGAACGCGGGCGCACGGTGTCGTCGCGCGGCTCCGACACGCAGCGCTGGGTGCGCGGCATGAAGGGCTCCGCGGTCGAGGTGCTGCTCGAGCGGCTCGAGGCGCGGGAGTGGCCGGTCTGACGCTCTCGCGCCGGGCCGGCGCGCCGCTGATCGCGGGCGGGGCCGGTTCCGCGAGAAGCTGTCGATGCCGGCGGGGTCGGCTCCGCGAAAAACCGTCCGCACCGGCGCCGCCGGCTGCGCGAGGGAGCACCGGCGCCGCCGCGCGAGCGGACCGGCGCGCCGGGCCCCGCGGCCCGCTAGCGGCTGAGCGGAGCCCCGGCGCCGAACGCCGCCGCCGCGAACCGCTCCCCGATCAGGCGGTGCGTCGCCGTGTCGGGGTGCAGCCCGTCCGGGAGCGGGTGGGTGACCGCCTCGTCGGCGCCGTACAGCGACAGACCGTCGAGGTAGTGCAGCGCGGGGTCGTCGGCCCGCGCAGCCATCACCGACGCGAGCAGATCCCGGATCACCTCCAGAGTGAGCGCTCCGCGCGCGACCTCGGCGGGCGACCCGGTGGCGACGAATCGCGCCGACCCGGAGCGCAGGCTCTCCGGATCGAAGGCGCCGGGGCCGGGGGTCTTCTCGTGGATGCCGCTGAAGATCGGCGACACCACCAGCAGCGGGGTGTCGGGATGCCCCTCGCGGATCGTGTCGAGGAACCCGTGCACCGCCGGGACGAAGGCGCGCGCCCGCATCGCGTCGGCATTCACGACGTTGATGCCGAGCTTGACGCTGATGAGGTCGGCATCCCGGTCGCGGATCACCCGGGCGAGGAAGGGGTCGACCATCGCGCTGCCCCCGAAGCCGAGGTTCTGCAGCTGCACCCCCGCGGCGCGCGCCGCGATGACGGGCCAGATCTCGGTGGGAGCGGCGGCGTTCGAGCCGTGGCTGATGGAGCTGCCGTGGTGCACCCAGACCGGTCGGGCGTCGGCGATCGGGGCGAGCGGCGCGTCGGACTCGAGCGAGACGAGGTCGATCTGCTCGTTGTGGGGCAGCCAGATCTCGACGGTCTTCTCGGCCGGAGCGAGATCGCCCACCGCGACGGTGTCGGCCGCCCCGGGCCGAGGAGTCGCCGCTCCCGTCGCCAGGTCGAGCTCGAGCGCGTCGCCGTCTTCGAGAGGTCGACGCCGCACGAGCACGTCGTCGACCAGCACGTCCACCTGCCCACGGGCACGATCGAGCCCGCGGTACGACACCCGCGTGGCGTGCAGGCGCAAGGTGAGGGTGGTCGCCGTCGTCCGGAAGCGCAGATGGAGGCCGGACGGCTGACGCTCCACCATCGCGAGCTGCCCGTCGGCCTCCCGGGAGCGGTACGGCAGCGGCAGGCGATGCAGGCGCAGGCCGCGCTCGACCGGCTCGAGCTCCGCGCCGCCGCGAATCAGCTCCGGGGTCAGGGGGGTCGTGATCACTTCTCGTCCTTCGCGTTCCACTGAGCCAGGAGACCGTGGAGACGGTCGATGAGCAGGCGCCAGGAGTCGTCCGCCGGCGGCGCGCTGTGCGCGAAGCTCCCGATGTGCTCGAGGTGCAGGAAGCCGTTCAGGAACGACCCGATGAGCCGCGTCGCGTGCACGCGATCGTCCTCGGGGATGCCGTAGCCGCGCAGCACCGCTGCCGGCGCACGGCTTGATCGCGCGGCCTCCTCGGTGCGCGCGACCGCGTCGCCGGCCCGGCGCTGCAGGCTCTCCCAGCGGCCGGGGTGGGCGCGCGCGTACTCGCGGTGGGCGTCGCACAGCGCGCGGAGGGCGTCTCGCCCGGCGCGACCGGCCACCGCCTCGCTCGCACGGTCGCCCACCTCGCCGAGCGCGAGGGTCGTGATGCCGTCGCGGAGGGCCGCGAGATCGCGCACGTGGCCGTAGAGGCTCGGGGTGCGCACGTCGAGTTCACGGGCGACGGCGGAGAGGGTCACCTCGGTGAGGCCACGCGCGTCGGCGAGGTCGGCCGCGGTGCGGATGACGGATCGCGGGGTGAGCGGGGAACGTTGCATGCCGTAAGCCTATAGGTATTAGGCATTTAGCTACTAATCGTAGGTGGGAAGCGGCGAACGACGAAGGCCCCGCACGGTCGTCCGTGCGGGGCCTTCGTCGTCGGAACTCAGAAGTCCCAGTCGTCGTCTTCCGTCGCCTCGGCCTTGCCGATGACGTACGACGAGCCCGACCCCGAGAAGAAGTCGTGGTTCTCGTCGGCGTTCGGCGAGAGCGCCGACAGGATCGCCGGGTTCACGTTCGTCACCGACGCGGGGAACATCGCCTCGTAGCCGAGGTTCATCAGCGCCTTGTTGGCGTTGTAATGCAGGAACTTCTTGACGTCCTCGCTCAGTCCGACCGAGTCGTAGAGGCTCTGGGTGTAGCCCACCTCGTTGTCGTAGAGCTCGTACATCAGCGAGAACGTGTAGTCCTTGATGTCCTGACGACGGGCCTCGTCGACGGTCTCGAGTCCGCGCTGGAACTTGTAGCCGATGTAGTACCCGTGCACGGCCTCGTCGCGGATGATGAGGCGGATCAGGTCTGCCGTGTTGGTGAGCTTCGCGCGGCTCGACCAGTGCATCGGCAGGTAGAAGCCCGAGTAGAACAGGAACGACTCGAGCAGGGTCGAGGCGACTTTGCGCTTGAGCGGGTCATCGCCACGGTAGTAGTCCATGACGATGCGCGCCTTCTTCTGAAGGAACTCGTTCTCGGTCGACCAGCGGAACGCCTCGTCGATCTCCTTCGTCGAGCACAGCGTCGAGAAGATCGACGAGTAGCTCTTCGCGTGCACCGACTCCATGAACGCAATGTTCGTGTAGACGGCCTCCTCGTGCGGAGTGATCGCGTCGGGGATCAGCGAGACCGCGCCCACCGTGCCCTGAATCGTGTCGAGGAGCGTGAGCCCCGTGAAGACGCGCATCGTGAGCGTCTGCTCCTCGGGGGTGAGCGTGTTCCACGACTGGATGTCGTTCGACAGCGGCACCTTCTCGGGGAGCCAGAAGTTGTTCACCAGACGGTTCCAGACCTCGAGGTCTTTGTCGTCCTGGATGCGGTTCCAGTTGATGGCCTGCACGTGGTTCAGCAACTGCAGCTTCTCAGCCATGTCGTTCCTGTGTCCTTGATCGGTCGGTGGTCAGCGGATCAGAGCATGCACGAGACGCACTCGGTCATGTCGGTGCCCTCGAGCGCCAGCTGACGGAGGCGAATGTAGTAGATGGTCTTGATGCCCTTGCGCCAGGCGTAGATCTGGGCCTTGTTGATGTCGCGCGTCGTGACGGTGTCCTTGAAGAACAGCGTCAGCGACAGGCCCTGGTCGACGTGCTGGGTGGCTGCGGCGTACGTGTCGATGACCTTCTCGTAGCCGATCTCGTACGCGTCCTGGTAGTACTCCAGGTTCTCGTTCGTCATGAACGGGGCCGGGTAGTAGACGCGACCGAGCTTGCCTTCCTTGCGGATCTCGATCTTCGAGGCGATCGGGTGGATCGAGCTCGTCGAGTTGTTGATGTACGAGATCGATCCGGTCGGCGGCACGGCCTGCAGGTTCTGGTTGTAGATGCCGTGCTGCTGGATGGAGGCCTTCAGCTCGCGCCAGTCGTCCTGCGTGGGGATCTGCACCCCGGCGAAGAGTTCTTTCGCCTTGGCCGTCTGCGGCTCCCACGCCTGGTCGATGTACTTGTCGAAGAACTCCCCCGACGCGTAGGTGGAGTTCTCGAAGCCGTCGAAGGCCGTGCCGCGCTCGATCGCGAGGCGGTTCGAGGCGCGCAGCGCGTGGAACAGCACCGTGTAGAAGTAGATGTTCGTGAAGTCGATGCCCTCTTCGGAGCCGTAGTAGACGTGCTCGCGAGCGAGGTATCCGTGCAGGTTCATCTGGCCGAGGCCGATGGCGTGCGAGCGGTCGTTGCCGTCTTCGATCGAGCGCACCGAGGCGATGTGGCTCTGCACGCTGACCGCGGTGAGGGCACGGATCGCGGTCTCGACCGTCAGGCCGAGGTCGCCGCCGTCCATCGCGAGGGCGATGTTCATCGAGCCGAGGTTGCAGGAGATGTCCTTGCCGATGGTGTCGTACGAGAGGTCCTCGTTGTACGTGGTCGGCGTGTTGACCTGCAGGATCTCGGAGCACAGGTTCGACATGTTGATGCGGCCGGCGATGGGGTTCGCCTTGTTCACCGTGTCCTCGAACATGATGTACGGGTAGCCCGACTCGAACTGGATCTCGGCGAGGGTCTGGAAGAACTCGCGCGCGTTGATCTTCGTCTTCTTGATGCGCGGGTCGTCGACCATCTCGCGGTACTTCTCGGTGACCGAGATGTCGCCGAACGGCTTGCCGTAGACCTTCTCGACGTCGTACGGCGAGAAGAGGTACATGTCCTCGCCGTTCTTCGCGAGCTCGAACGTGACGTCGGGGATGACGACACCCAGCGACAGCGTCTTGATGCGGATCTTCTCGTCGGCGTTCTCGCGCTTGGTGTCGAGGAACCGGAGGATGTCGGGGTGGTGGGCGTTGAGGTACACCGCGCCGGCGCCCTGACGCGCACCGAGCTGGTTGGCGTAGCTGAAGCTGTCTTCGAGGAGCTTCATGACGGGGATGATGCCCGACGACTGGTTCTCGATCTGCTTGATCGGCGCACCCGCTTCGCGGATGTTCGACAGCAGCAGGGCCACGCCGCCGCCGCGCTTCGACAGCTGCAGGGCGGAGTTGATGCCGCGGGCGATCGACTCCATGTTGTCTTCGATACGGAGCAGGAAGCACGACACGAGCTCGCCGCGCTGGGCCTTGCCCGCGTTGAGGAACGTGGGGGTCGCGGGCTGGAAGCGGCCCGAGATGATCTCGTCGACGAGCTGGACCGCGAGACGCTGGTCGCCGTCGGCGAGGGCGAGGGCGGTCATGACGACGCGGTCCTCGAAGCGCTCGAGGTAGCGCTTTCCGTCGAAGGTCTTGAGCGTGTAGCTCGTGTAGTACTTGAACGCGCCGAGGAAGGTCTCGAAGCGGAACTTGGCACCGTAGGCGCGGTCGTTCAGCTCCTGGATGAACTCCATCGAGTACTTCGCGAGCACGGTCGGCTCGTAGTACTCCTTCTCGACGAGGTAGTCGAGACGTTCCTTGAGGGAGTGGAAGAACACCGTGTTCTGGTTGACGTGCTGCAGGAAGTACTCCCGCGCCGCGCGCTTGTCGGCGTCGAACTGGATCTTGCCGTCGGCGTCGTACAGATTCAGCATCGCGTTGAGGGCGTGGTAATCCAGTCCCTCGAATCGCGCTTCGGTCTTGAAGTCCACGTCGGTCAGCTCAACTTCCACCATCGTTCCAATCCCTCGGTGACCCGCTCGACATCGTCGGGGGTGCCGAAAACTTCCAGCCGGTATAGGTGCGGCACCGCGCATTTGCGCGCGATGATGTCTCCGGCGAGGCAGAAGGCGTCGCCGAAGTTCGTGTTTCCCGCGGAGATGACCCCGCGGATGTTTCGTCGGTTCCGCTCCTCGTTGAGGAACCGGATGACTTGCTTGGGGACCGCGCCCTTCTCGACGCCCCGGCCAGCTCCCCCGCCATAGGTGGGGGTGACCAGCACGAAGGGTTCGTCGATGTGGAGGGGCGGGTCGGTCGGCCGGAGCGGAATGCGCACGGCCCGCTTGCCGAGCTTCTCGATGAAACGTGCGGTGTTGCCGGACACGCTCGAGAAGTAGACGAGCAACGGGGCCTCGGTCGCCGACACGACAGCGCTCATGACGGGGGTCTGAGAGCCTGTCGCCGGATCAGGCGAGGCGCGACGCGAGCTCGTCGATCTTGTCGGGGCGGAAGCCCGACCAGTGGTCCTCATCGGTGATGACGACGGGCGCCTGCAGGTACCCGAGCGACTTGACCTGCTCGAGCGCCGACGGGTCTTCGGACAGGTCGAGCACGTTGTACTCGATGCCCTTCGAGTCGAGCGCGCGGTAGGTCGCGGTGCACTGGACGCAGGACGGCTTGGTGTAGACCGTGATCGCCATGTCGTTCTCTCTCTCCCCTGGAAAATCGTCGTCCGGGCGGGCAGGGCTCGCCGGGACCTCAATACTACATATGGGGACGGACATCGGAAGGCACCACAAGGGGTAGTAGTTACATCCGTGTGATTTTCCACCGTCTCTCCCCATGTACAACACAGGTTGTCCACGATTTCATCCACAGATAGCCCTCCCTCCCGAGCGCTGTTAACAGGCGCGATTCCGCGGTTGTCGCCGAGTCCGACGCCGTCTGTCCACAGATCGGACGCTAGACGGGGGTTCCGACATCGCACAGGCCGTGGAATTCGCCCACCGGCGTGTCGCGGCGTGTCGCCGGACCGGCCCCACCGGCCGCCGATCGAGATCCCACGGTCCGCGCGAGAGCACGGCATCCGATCCCCGAGGACGGCGTGATCTCGACACGACCGTGTGCGTCCGGGGCGCAGGGCCGGTGCTCCCCCTGCGCACGACACCCGCCGTCGACACGGATGTCCGAACCGCGCTGTAGCGTTGTGCGGTGGCCGGCTACCGCGAACTGCTTCGAACCCCTGGCGTGGGGCGCATCATCGCCGCGCAGCTGACCGCGCGCTTCCCCAACGGCATGACGAGCCTCGCCGTCCTGCTGCACATCGAGCACGTCACGGGGTCGTACGGCGCCGCGGGCCTGGTGCTGGCCGCCACGAGTATCGGGCAGGCCGTCGCGGGCCCGGTCACGAGCCGGTGGATGGGGCGCTGGGGCATGCGCCGCGTCCTCACCGTCACGCTGCTCGTGTGCGCGGCCGCCATCGCCACTCTCGCGCTCATCGAGATGCCGCTGCCCCTGTACATGACGCTCGGCCTCGTCGCGGGCCTTTCGACACCGCCGATCCAGTCGGCCGTGCGCACCATCTACCCCAAGATGGTCAATTCGAAGCAGCTCACCCCGCTGTACTCGCTCGACGCCTCGCTGCAGGAGATCATCTGGGTGCTCGCACCGGTGCTCATCACCCTCGTCGCGACCCAGGTCGGCACCGTCCCCGGGCTGTTGCTCGTCGTCGTCATCCTGCTCGGCGGCGGCGCCTGGTTCATCCTCAGCCCCGAGGTCGGCCGTGTCCGCATCCCGCGCAGCCGTCGGGGTCTGGGGCGCGTCCTGGCCAAGCCGCCCGTGATCCTCGCCACCGCGACCGGGTTCCTCCTCATCGGCGCGTGCGCCGCGGTCGAGGCGGGCGTGGTCGCGACCTTCGACCACGGCGGCCTCGAGGCCGGGCTCATCCTCGCCGTCTTCGCCGTCGGCAGCCTCGCGGGCGGACTCTCGTTCGGCCACATCCCGATCGGCCCCTGGGCCATGGCGCGCCGCCTCGCGATCGTCGCCCTGGGCCTGTCGCTCACGATCGTCTCGCTCAACGCATGGTGGCTGGGAGCGACCCTGCTGGTCGCCGGCGCCGGCATCGCCCCCGCCCTCGCGGTGATGTTCGCGATGACCTCCGCGAGCGTCCGCTTCAGCGAGACCGCCGAGGCCTACGGCTGGATCAGCACCGGGCAGCTCATCGGCGCCGCCGCCGGCTCCGCCGTCGCCGGGCTCCTCATCGACGGCATCGGCCCCACCGGGGCCTACGTCGCGGCGGCGGCTTTCGCGATCGCCGGTTTCGTCGTCGCCGCGGTCTGCGTGCGCGGCTTCCCCGACCTGCGCCACCGCGACGCCAGCCCGATCCCCGACACCGAGCCGGTCGAGACCATCACCTGACCGGATTCCGGGCGCCCGGCATCCACGGCCCCGCCGGAACCCACGGGAGCCGCTCGGGCACGGGTCCGGGTGCGGTTCGGGGTGCATTCCGCACGTCGGGGCGCGATTCCCGCGCCCGGACCGCAGGATCACGCCCCGAACCCGCTACCCGCGGCCCCGGCGGGGCCACCGCGAGCGAACGGAAGTGGGACGATCAGTGCGTGCGGCGCAGCAGCTCCAGCACGGCGAGCGCGTAGGCGTCCTCGGGAGCGGGGTGGTCGAACACGAGGGTGGAGCCGCCGATCGAGATCTCGACCTCGTAGGTGTCGGACAGCCGCCGCAGCGAGCGGAACGTCGAGCGCAGCAGCTCGCGCAGCTGCAGCTCAGACGGCAGCCACAGCGCCTCCTCGGTCGCCACGGAGTCCAGCGCCCACTCGGTCGTGCCGTTGAAGGCCAGGATGCGCCCCGTGGGGTACTCGCGCGGCTCGACCGTCATCTCGCTCACGGTGAACACGTCGGCCTCGAACTCGGGCTCGTCGAGTTGGAAACGGTCGCCGGATCGCGGATGCCACACCAGACCCGCCTCGCGCAGGGCCAGGGCCATCTCGGTCGAGATCATGGCATCCATTCTGGGGGGCGATCGGCGCACGGCGGCCGAACGGGCGCGCGCGCACGGAGCCTCGAGGCCTACGGCGCCTCGACCCCCCTGTCACCCCCGGCCGCGATGTCGGCGGTCACGAGCAGAATGGATGCCATGACCTCGTTCGATCCGGCTCGGTATCTGCCCGACGATCTGCTGGCGCGGATGCGCGAGCGGGCGGTCGTCCACGACCGCGAGAACACGTTCCCCCACGACGACCTCGACGAGCTGCGCGCGGCGGGGTATCTCGGCATCCTGGTCTCCGAGGAGCGGGGCGGCGGAGGCCTCGCCCTCGCCGAGGCGTCGGTGCTGCAGCAGCGACTCGCCGGGGCGGCGCCCGCCACGGCGCTCGCGGTGAACATGCATCTCGTGTGGACCGGGGTGGCCAAGGTGCTGCGCGACCGCGGGATCGATGATCTGTCCTTCGTCGAGGAGGGCGCCGCGGCGGGCGAGGTCTTCGCGTTCGGCATCAGCGAGGCCGGCAACGATCTCGTGCTGTTCGGCAGCGACACGACAGCCGAGCCCGACGGCGAGGGCGGTTACCGGTTCACCGGCACGAAGATCTTCACCTCCCTCTCCCCCGCGTGGGACCACCTCGGCGTCCACGGGCTCGACAGCACGTCGCCCGACGGCCCGAAGATGGTGTTCGCCTTCCTCGATCGCGATGACTCCGTCGTCAGCCGCGACGACTGGGACACCCTCGGCATGCGCGGCACCCAGAGCCGCACCACCGAGCTGCGCGGCGCGCACGCGCCCGCGCGCCGGGTGGTGCGCCGACTCGACCCGGGCCCGCAGCCCGATCCGCTGGTGTTCGGGATCTTCTCCGTGTTCGAGATCCTTCTCGCCTCGGTCTACACGGGCATCGCCCGCCGCGCCCTGGAACTCGCGGTCGAGGCGGCGACCTCGCGCCGCTCGAAGAAGACGGGCACCACCTACGCCAACGACCCCGACATCCGCTGGCGCGTGGCCGACATGGCCCTCGCGTACGAGGCGCTCCCCCCGCAGCTCGCCGCCCTCGCCCACGACGTCGACGCCCTCGCCGACCACGGCGGGCGATGGTTCTCGCTGCTCGCGGGCGTCAAGCATCGGGCCGTGACGATGGCGAAGTCCGTCGTCGACGACGCGATCCTCGTCGGCGGCGGCTCCGCTTACTCGTCCCGCAACGAGCTCAGCCGGCTCTACCGCGACGTGCTCGCCGGGATGTTCCACCCCTCCGACCCGGAGTCCGCGCACTCGACCGCGGCGACCGCGTGGCTCGGACCGGTGACCGCCTGATGGCCCGCACACCCACGGCCGCCCTCAGCCCGGCCGACCAGGAGCGTCGGCGCGCGCTGCGCGTGATGAAGGGAGTGGCCCTCGGGGCGCTGCTGGCGATGGCCCTCGTCTTCGCCGTCTCCTTCTCGCTGCAGCGCGAGGTCGAGTGGTTGCAGTACGTGCGCGCGGCGGCGGAGGGCGGCATGGTCGGCGCCCTCGCCGACTGGTTCGCCGTCACCGCTCTCTTCCGGCATCCGCTGGGACTGCCCATCCCCCACACCGCGATCATCCCGCGCCGGAAGGACGAGATCGGGCGGCAGCTCGGCGAGTTCGTCGAGACGAACTTCCTCGAGGGCGACGTCGTGCGCACGAAGCTCGAGTCGACCCCGCTGTCGGCGCGGGCCGGAGCATGGCTGGCCGATCCTGCCCACGCCGACCGCGTCGCCGCGGAGGGGGCCACGCTCGCCACCAGCGTGCTCACGGCCCTCGACGACGACGACGTGCAGGGCCTGATCGAAGACCTCGCGCGCGAGCACCTGCTCTCGCCCGACTGGGGCCCCTCGATCGGTGGGTGGTTGCAGCGCGTGGTCGGCTCCGGCGCGCACCACGGCGCCGTCGACCTGGCCCTCGACAACATCGCCGTGTGGCTCGCCAACAACCGCGACACGTTCCAGGGGCTCGTGTCGCGGCGTCTGCCCTCGTGGGTCCCGAGCATGGCCGCGCGCCTCGTCGACGACACCGTCTACCGCGAGGCCGTGCAGTTCGTCGACGCCGTGCGCGCCGACCCCCGCCACCAGGCGCGCGGCGCCATCGACGGCTACCTCGCGCGCCTCGCCGACAATCTGCAGCACGACCCCGCCACCATGGTGCGCCTCGAGGAGGCCAAGGCCGCCGTGTTCGACAGCCCCCGGGTGCGCCAGCTCGCCGCCGACGCGTGGAACACCGCCAAGGCCGGACTGCTGCGCTCCCTCGCCGACCCCGAGAGCGCCCTGCGCCGACGGGCCTCCGCCGCGTTGGCCGAGGTGGGCGAGCGACTGCAGCACGACGAGACCCTGCAACGGCGGGTCGACGGCTGGGTCACCGATGCGGCGGTCTTCGTCGTGGGTCGGTACCGGCACGACATCGCCTCGATCATCACCGACACCGTCGAGCGGTGGGATGCCGAGGAGACCACCGAGAAGATCGAGCTCATGGTGGGCCGCGACCTGCAGTACATCCGCCTGAACGGCACGATCGTGGGGGCCCTGGCCGGGGTCGTCATCTTCACCGTGGCCCACTTCATCTGGGGCTCGTGATGATCCGCGGCCGGGAGCGCACATTCGTGTCGCGTCGCACCGCCCGCCGACACGCCGCGCTGGGTAGCCTGAGCCTCGTGAGCGACGGTTCGGGGCCGGCGGAGTGCCTCTTCACCTACGGGACGCTGCAGCTGCCCGACGTGCAGCTCGACACGTTCGGCCGTCTGCTCGAGGGAGAAGACGACGCGCTGCCGGGCTACCGTCTCGAGTGGACCGACGTGGGTGATGAACGGGTCGCCCAGCTGTCGGGGCTCGACACGCATCCGATCCTTCGCCGCACCGACGATCCGCGCGACCGCGTGTTCGGACGCGTCCTCCGCCTCACGCCCGATGAACTCGACGCGGCCGACGAGTACGAGGTCTCGCTCTACCGTCGCGCGTCGGTCTCGCTGGCGAGCGGCCTGCGCGCCTGGGTCTACGTGGCCGCATGAGCGCGCTGTCGGTCGATCCCCTGTGGCCCCGGGCCGGTGACTGGCCGTCACCGACGGAGGGGACGGATGCCGTCCTCCTCGGCGTGCCTGCCTGGCGCACCTCTCTGTCGCCCACCGGCGCCGGCGAGACCCCGGCGGCGGTCCGCGCCGCCCTGCGCCGCTTCTCGCCGACGCTGATCGGCCCGCCCGCGATCGACCTGACCGCGCACCTGCGCATCGCCGACGCGGGCGACGTCGACGAGCCCGACGGCCGCGACGGCGAAGCTCGGGTGCGCGCAGCCGTCGCCGCGCTGGCGTCGTCGCGACTCGTCATCGCCCTCGGCGGAGACAACTCCGCGACGTACGCGGTGGCGCAGGGCCGCGGCTCACAGGGTCTCATCACCCTCGACGCGCACTTCGACCTGCGCGACGGCGAATCCAACGGCTCGCCCGTCCGCCGTCTCATCGCCGACGGTCTCGACCCTCACCGCATCGTGCAGATCGGGATCGCCGACTTCGCCAACTCGGCCGCGTACGCGCGCCGCGCCGCCGACGCCGGTATCACCGTCATCACCCTCGACGAGGTGCGCCGCCGCGGCATCGACGAGGTCGTGTCGCACGCCCTGCGCGTGGCCGGCGCGGCAGAGGCGCGCCCCACGGACGAGGACGCGGACGCCGCGGCCGCCGCCGGCGGCATCCACCTCGACATCGACGTCGACGTGTGCGACCGCGCCGTGGCGCCCGGATGCCCCGCGAGCGTGCCCGGCGGGCTGGCCGCGTGGGAGTTGCGCGCTCTCGTGCGCGGGCTCGCCCGAGACCCCGGCGTGACCAGCGCCGACATCGTCGAGGTGGATGCCACGGCAGACACCGACGACGCCCGCACGGTGCGACTCGCCGCCCTGTGCGTTCTGGAGCTCCTGGCAGGAATGGCGGAAAGACGATGATCCAACTCGTGCTCGCGCGTCACGCGAAATCCGACTGGGCCGATGAAGGCCTCGACGATCACGACCGGCCCCTCAACGATCGCGGCCGGCGCGACGCCCCGACGGTCGCGCGCGCAGTGCTGCGGGCGGGAGTGCGTCCCGAGATCCTGCTGTCGAGCACGGCCCTGCGGGCGCGCGAGACGGCTGCGGTGTTCGCGCGCACCTTCGACGCCGAGGTGACCGAGCAGGCCGAGCTCTACCTCGCCGAGCCGGATGGACTGCTGGCGGCGGCGCGCGACGCGGGTGGCGACGAGGTCATGGTCGTCGCGCACGACCCCGGCATGAGCGCCCTCGTCTCCCGTCTCGCCGATCGCGACGTGCGCATGGTCACGTGCGCGGTCGCCGTCTTCACGTGGCACGACGGAACCTGGGACGACGTGGATGCCGTCGCCCCCGACGAGTTCGAACTCTTCACGCCATAGGCCGTGGCTCCACGCCGTCCTTCCAGACACGGCGCACGAGCGGCACACCCGGCCGATAGGCGAGATGCACGCGGCTCGGCGCGTCGAGCAGCACGAGGTCGGCCCGCATCCCGGGCGCGATCGCACCGACGTCGGTGCGACGAAGCGCCCGCGCTCCCCCGGCTGTCGCCGCCCAGACCGCTTCGGCCGGCGTCATCCCCATCTCCCGCACCGCGAGGGCGATCATCAGGGGCATCGAGCTGGTGAAGCTCGACCCGGGGTTGCAATCGCTCGCGAGCGCCACGGTGGCGCCGGCGTCGAGCAACCGCCGGGCGTCGGGATACGGCTGCCGCGTCGAGAACTCCACCCCGGGCAGCAAGGTCGCCACCGTGTCCGAGGCGGCGAGCGCCTCCACGTCGGCGTCGCTCAGGTAGGTGCAGTGGTCCACGGCGGCCGCACCGCACTCGACGGCGAGCCTCACCCCGTCGCCGTGACCGAGCTGGTTGCCGTGCACCCGGATGCCGAGACCCGCCGCCCGACCCGCCTCGAGCACCGGCCGCGCCTGGCCGGCCGTGAACGCGCCGTCCTCGCAGAACACGTCGATCCATCGCGCGGCGGGTGCGACCGCAGCGAGCATCGGACCGGCGACGAGATCGACGTAGGCGTCGGCCCGGCCGTCGAACTCCGCGGGCACCACGTGCGCGCCGAGGAAGGTGACCTCCTCGGTCACCTCGGCGGCGAGGCGGGCGAGGCGCGTCTCGGTCTCGACGTCGAGGCCGTAGCCGGTCTTGACCTCGATCGTGGTCGTCCCTTGTGCACGGCACTCGTCGACGAGGCTCCGCAGGCGCACGCGCAGATCGTCGTCGGACGCGGCACGGGTCGCGGCGACGGTGGTGCGGATGCCCCCCGCGGCATACGTCTCGCCCGCCATGCGCGCCGCGAACTCCTCCGCGCGATCCCCCGCGAAGACGAGGTGCGTGTGACTGTCGACGAAGCCCGGTATCACCGCGCGGCCCCCGGCATCGATGACGGGGAGACCATCGGGGCCCGGTAACGCCGAGCCGTCGGCCCCACCCGGCCCGACCCACGCGACGCGCCCGTTGCGGACGAGCACGCCCGCGTCGCAGATCGTGCCGCAGGGATCACCGCCGACGGCGACGTTGGTCGTCAGCTCGCCGATGCCGGTGAGCCAGAACGACCCTCCGGCGTCGACGGCCCCGGCCGACTCCGTCGCCGCCGATGCACCATCGACCGGCTCGACAGTGCCCCGCGCGGACGCGTTCACCACATCGGCACCGTCAGGCCTCGTTCGGCGGCGACCTCGCGAGCGCGGTCGTACCCGGCATCCACGTGGCGCATGACGCCGGTGCCGGGGTCGTTGACGAGCACGCGCGCGAGCTTCTCCGCGGCCAGCGGCGTGCCGTCGGCGACGCACACCTGTCCGGCGTGGATGCTGCGGCCGATACCGACGCCTCCGCCGTGGTGGATCGACACCCACGACGCTCCGCTGGCGGTGTTGAGCAGCGCGTTCAGCAGCGGCCAGTCGGCGATCGCGTCGGATCCGTCGGCCATCGCCTCGGTCTCGCGATAGGGCGAGGCGACCGAGCCCGCGTCGAGGTGATCACGGCCGATCACGATCGGCCCCGACAGCTCGCCCGACGCGACCATCTCGTTGAACTTCAGCCCCGCCAGATGCCGCTCCTGGTAGCCGAGCCAGCAGATGCGCGCGGGCAGCCCCTCGAAGTGCACCTGCTCTCCGGCCTTCTCGAGCCAGCGGTGCAGGGCGGTGTCGTGCGGGAACAGTTCCGCGACAGCGCGGTCGGTCTTGGCGATGTCGTCGGGGTCTCCCGACAGCGCCACCCAGCGGAACGGCCCCTTGCCCTCGGCGAACAGCGGGCGGATGTAGGCGGGCACGAAGCCCGGGAAGGCGAAAGCGCGGTCGTAGCCGCCGAGCTCCGCCTCGCGACGGATCGAGTTCCCGTAATCGAACACCGCGGCCCCGGCATCCTGGAAGCAGACCATCGCTTCCACGTGCGCGGCCATGCTCTCGCGCGCCCGGCGGGTGAAGTCCTCGGGGTCGCGGGCCGCCTCGGCCTGCCACTGGTCGACCGAGACGCCGGCGGGGAGGTACGACAGGGGGTCGTGCGCGCTCGTCTGGTCGGTGACGATGTCGATCCGGATGCCACGGGCCAGCAGCTCCGGGAAGACCTCCGCCGCGTTGCCCGCGACGCCGACCGACCGGGCCTCGCCCGCCTCGCGGGCGGCGCTCACGCGCGCGATCGCCGTGTCGAGATCGACGGCGACCTCGTCGAGATAGCCGTGGGCGACGCGGCGGTCGAGGCGCGCGCGATCGACGTCGACGATGAGCACGGCACCGCCGTTCATGGTGACCGCGAGGGGCTGCGCGCCGCCCATCCCCCCGCACCCGGCAGTGAGCGTGAGGGTGCCCGCGAGCGACTCCCGGCCGAGCGAGCGGGCGACGGCCGCGAAGGTCTCGTATGTGCCCTGCAGAATGCCCTGCGTGCCGATGTAGATCCACGACCCGGCCGTCATCTGGCCGTACATCGTCAGTCCGAGCTCCTCGAGCCGGCGGAACTCCGGCCACGTGGCCCAGTCGCCGACGAGGTTCGAGTTGGCGATGAGCACGCGCGGCGCCCACTCGTGCGTGCGGAAGACGCCCACGGGCTTGCCCGACTGCACGAGCAGCGTCTCGTCGGGCTCGAGCTCGTCGAGCGTGCGCACGATCGCGTCGTACGCGGCCCACGAACGCGCGGCGCGTCCCGTCCCGCCGTACACGACGAGGTCGTCGGGGCGCTCGGCCACCTCGGGGTCGAGGTTGTTCATGAGCATGCGCTTGGCGGCCTCGGCTCCCCAGCTCTTCGCGGTGCGGGTCGCGCCGCGGGCGGCCCGGATCCCGGATGCCGCGCGGCCGGCAACCGCATCGGACGGGGTCGCGAGAGCCTCGGTCGTGGGGGTGTCGGTCATGCGTGATCTCCTTCGATCAGGGCGAGGGCGGTCCGGGCGACTGCTCCGGAGGCGACGAGTTCGGTGACGGCCTCGATCTCGGGCGCGACGAAGCGGTCGGGTCCCGGTCCCTGCACGCGCGCGCGCACGAGGTCGCGCACGGCTCCCGTGGCCGCCGCGGGCTGCAGCGGCGCGCGCAGGTCGAGAGCGCGGCATCCCGTGAGCACCTCGATGGCGAGCACGCGCGCGAGGCCGTCGACGGCGCGACGGAGCTTTCGGGCCCCGGCCCATCCCATCGAGACGTGGTCCTCCTGCATCGCGCTCGAGGGGATCGAGTCGACCGACGCGGGCGCCGCGAGCCGCTTGAGCTCCGACACGATGCCCGCCGCCGCGTACTGCGCGATCATCAGGCCCGAGTCGACGCCGACCTCGTCGGCCAGGAACGGCGGCAGACCATTGCTGCGCGCCACGTCGAGGGCCCGGTCTGTGCGCCGCTCCGACATGGATGCCACGTCGGCCACCGCGATCGCGAGGAAGTCGAGCACGTACGCCACCGGAGCGCCGTGGAAGTTGCCGTTCGACTCGACGCGTCCGTCGACGGTCACGACGGGATTGTCGACGGCGGATGCCAGCTCGCACTCGGCGATCTGCGCGGCGTGGGTCAGGGTGTCGCGGGCGGCGCCGTGCACCTGGGGCGCGCAGCGCAGCGAGTAGGCGTCCTGCACGCGCGTGCACTCGGGGCCGCGGTGGCTCGCGACCAGCGGTGAGCCGGCCAGCAGCGCACGGAGGTTCGCCGCGGAGGCGGCTTGACCCCGCTGCGGCCGCAACGCCATGAGGTCGGCCGCGAAGACGGCATCCGTCCCCAGCTGGGACTCGATCGAGATCGCCGCGGCGACGTCGGCCGTGGTCAGCAGCGTCTCGAGGTCGTGCACGGCGAGCAGGAGCATGCCGAGCATGCCGTCTGTGCCGTTGATGAGCGCCAGCCCTTCCTTCTCGCGCAGCACGAGCGGCTCGATCCCGGCGGCGGCGAGGGCATCGGCGGCGGGGCGGATCCGCCCCGCGGCGTCCCGGACCTCCCCTTCGCCCATCACGGCGAGGGCGACGTGCGAGAGCGGAGCGAGGTCGCCCGAGCAGCCCAGCGAGCCGTACTCGCGCACGACGGGGGTGATGCCCGCGTTCAGCAGCGCCGCGTAGGTCTCGACGACGGCGGGGCGCACGCCCGTGCGTCCGGTCGCGAGGGTCTGCAGGCGCAGCAGCATGAGGGCGCGGACGACCTCGCGCTCGACCTCCGCTCCGGTGCCGGCCGCGTGCGAGCGGATGAGGCTCGCCTGCAGCTGCGCGCGGCGGTCGTCGGCGATGAAGGTGGTCGCGAGTGCCCCGAACCCGGTCGAGATGCCGTAGTGCGGCTGCGGGTCGTCGGCGAGTGCTTCGATGAGGGCGCGCGTGTCGGCGACGCGCCGCAGAGCATCTTCGTCCACGACCACCCCGGCGCCGTGGCGGGCGACGTCGACGACGTCGTGGGGGCGGAGGGTGGTCGATCCGACGGTAACGGATCCGACGGTGAGGCTCGTGTGCATACGCCGATTCCATCGCGTCCCCTGTCGCGGAACGGCGGGGTTCTGGCATCCTGTGTCTGTCATGCCAGACAATGTCCGCCCGCAGGTGCCCGCCGCCGATCAGACGCTGCGGATCCTCTCGCTGCTCGCGCGGCAGCCGGGCCCGATGGCCGCTCAGACGATCGCGACGACTCTCGGGCTCCCCCGTTCCAGCGTCTACCACCTGCTGGCGACCCTCGAGCAGCACGGCTACGTCGTGCACCTGCCCGGAGAGCGTCGCTGGGGGCTGGGCACCGCCGCGTTCGAGCTGGGCGGCGGCTACGCCCGCCAGCAGCCGCTCGCGCGCCTCGGGCGTCCCCTGCTCGCCGCCCTGTCGGACCGCGTCGGCGAGAGCGCGCACCTCGCCGTGCTCGCCGGTCGCGACGTGCTCTACATCGTCGAGGAGCGCGCTCCGCGGCGCCCGGCGCTCGTGACCGACGTGGGCGTGCGGCTTCCCGCCCACCTCACGGCCACGGGCCGGGCGATGCTCGCCGCCCTCCCCCGCGAGCAGGTGCGGGCCCTGTTCCCGGATGCCACCGCCCTCACGCAGCGGCACGGCGTGGGCCCCGCGACCCCGCGCTCCCTGCGCGAGCTCCTGCGCGAGGTGCGCGCGGCCGGTCACGCGAGTGAGAACGGCGAGGTCACCCCCGGATTCCGCTCCGTCGCCGCCCCGGTGCTCGACCACGCCGGCTGGCCGGCCGCCGCGGTCGCGATCACGTGGCCGGCCGAGGGGCCGCTTCGCGACGCCGACGCGCTGGCGGAGGCCGCGATCGTCTCCGCCGCCGAGCTCGCCCGCCGCATCGGCCGCCCCGCCTGACGCGGCCGCACACTCCGACGAGTGTCCACGACACGCCGCAGGCACCCGCGCCGGTACGGCGTTTCTCGAACACTCGAGCGGGCTTCAAGCGATCCGCGCGGTTTCTCCGTCACGCGCGCCGACGCCCCCGGCAGCCCCACGCCCCGCACGGCGCGTCGATCGTCCACAACACCCGGACGGGTCTCGGAGACGTCCGGGGGTTCCGGACACTCGACAGCGGACTGCGGCCGCGAGACGGAAAACGCCCCGCGCGTCAGCGCACGATGAGCCGCGGCTCCACGAGCACGTGCGCGGCTCCCGCCGTCGCGGGGCGGGGCGCCACCACCGTGCCGTTCTCGCCCATCAGCAGGTCGAGGGCTCCGGATGCCACCCGCTCGGGCAGCTGTTCGACGCTCGAGAGCCCCAGGGCCTCGGCCGCGGGGGTGTTGTCGAACCCGATGACGCGGATGTCGGGGCGGCCGGTGAGGGCGGTCGCGAGGTGCGCACCGATGGCGAGAGAGTCGCTCGCGCACACGATGGCGGTGACGTCGGCATCGACGCGCAGGCCCGCCTCGACCGCGTCACGGGCGAGGGCGACGCTGTCTTCGACGACCCAGCGCGGTCCGCGCGCTGCTCCGACGCTCTCGCTCCATCCGCGCTCTCGTTCGTCGCCCGTCCCCGACCCCTCGGGCCACCCGAGGAACGCGACGCGTCCGGTCGCGCGCTCGAGCGCGTGGACGGTCGCCGCCCGCGTCCCCGCCGCGCCGTCGACATCGACCCACAGGTGGGCGGGCGCCTCGACGTCGTCCTCGCCCCACGGCCGACCGAACGACACGAACGGCAGACCCCGGGCGTTCAGCCACCCGGTGCGGGGGTCGCCGTGGAAGGTGCCGGTGATGACGACGGCATCCACCTCTCCCCCCTCCAGCAGATCGGCGAGCCGGTCGATCTCCTCCTCCGCGGTCCGCGCGGCGTACAGCAGCACGCGCATGTCTCGCTCGCCGGCGCTCTCGGTGAGGGCGTGGACGAATCGGTCGAGCACGACCCCGGCGATGCCGCCGGCGTAGGGATCGAGATGGATGCCGATGGTCGAGCTGCGCCGCGTCCGCAGGCGCCGCGCGGCGGCATGGGGGCGGTAGCCGAGCTCGGCGATGGCGGCCTCGACGCGCCGGCGAGTGGCCTCGCGGACGATGTCGGGAGTGTTCACGACGTTCGACACGGTCTGCCGCGAGACGCCCGCGATGCGCGCGACGTCATCGATGGTGGGCGCCTTGGTCATGTCTTCCTCCCCCCGGGGTGTCAGCCGTCGATCACGTCGGGCGGCCGGATCGGATGCCCTGCCGGCCCCCGTGGACGTGGCGGACGCCCGTCAGCCTAGGCCGCGTGTCGACGGCTTGACATCGCGCCCCGCCGTTCCTTACCGTAGTCGAACCGTCATTTGAACGTTCAAAAAGACGGCCCTCCGCGCACTCGGAGGGGTCGCATGCCTCATCGAAGGAGAGAGACACATGACACGGCACCCTGTCCGCCTCTGGCTCACCGCCGGCGCCCTGCTCGCCACCGGAGCCCTCACGCTCACCGCGTGCGGGTCGGGCTTCACCGACACCCCCGGCGAAGGTCAGGCCTCGGGCGGCGGCAAACTCACGCTGCTCATCGGCTCCTCAGGCGACGCCGAGACCACGGCCGTCACCGACGCCGTCGCCGCATGGAGCGAGCAGTCCGGCGTCGAGGCCGAGGTCCAGACCGCCAACGACCTCCCCCAGCAGCTCTCCCAGGGCTTCGCGGCCGGCTCGCCGCCGGACCTGTTCTACCTCGCCCCCGAGGCCCTCGCCGGCTACGCCGCGAACGGCTCGATCCAGGCGTACGGCGACGACCTGTCGAACAAGAGCGACTTCTACCCCTCGCTCGTCGACAACTTCACCGTCGACGGTCAGTTCTTCTGCGCTCCCAAGGACTTCTCCACGCTCGCGCTGATCATCAACACCGACCTGTGGGCGGCGGCGGGACTCACGGATGCCGACATCCCCACGACGTGGGACCAGTTGGCATCCGTCGCTCAGAAGCTCACCACCGACGGTCGCGTGGGTCTGGCCTTCGGCGCCGAGTACCAGCGCGTGGGCGCCTTCATGGCCCAGGCCGGCGGCGGTCTGGTCACCGACGGCACGGCCACCGCCGACAGCGCCGCCAACGTCGAGGCGTTGACGTACGTCAAGACGCACCTCAACGACGGCACCTTCGCCTTCGCGTCCGACGTGGGCGCGGGCTGGGGCGGCGAGGCGTTCGGCACCCAGAAGGCCGCGATGGTCATCGAGGGCAACTGGATCTCGGGCGCGATGTCCGCCGACTACCCCACCGTGAAGTACCAGGTCGCCGAGCTCCCCGCGGGCCCCGGCGGCAAGGGAACGCTGCAGTTCACCAACTGCTGGGGCATGGCCGCCGACAGCGCGAACCAGGAGCAGGCCCGTTCTCTCGTGGAGTACCTGACCGGCACCGAGCAGCAGCTGGCCTTCTCGAAGGCGTTCGGCCCGATGCCCTCGATCCAGTCGGCCGCCGATGCATGGTCGACCGCCAACCCCGACAAGACCGCATTCCTCGCCGGTGCCGACTACGCGCAGTTCCCGCCGAACATGGCCGGGGCGGCCGACGTCATCACCGACTTCAACGCCCAGCTGGAGTCGCTGAAGACCGGTGACCCGCAGGCGCTGCTGTCGACGGCGCAGTCCAACCTCGAGGCCATCGTCAAGTAATCATGAGCGCTCTCACCGCAGCGCCTCGTCGGGCCGGATCCCCCTCCGCGGGGATCCGGCGCGGCGAGGCCGCCGCCGGCTGGCTGTTCACCGCCCCGGTGCTGATCATCCTCGGCGTGTTCCTCCTCGTCCCCGTGCTCATGGCGCTGTGGGTGAGCTTCTCCGACTGGACCGGGCGCGGCAGTCCGTTCTCCTCGAACGTCGGCTTCGTCGGCCTCGACAACTACGCCGCCGTCACCACCGGCGGCGGGCTCGCCGAGCGCGACTTCGGCACGGCCCTGCGCAACAATGCCTGGTACGTGCTGCTGGTCGTCCCGCTGCAGACCGCCCTCTCGCTCTTCCTCGCGGTGCTCGTCAACCGCGCCGTGCTGCGCGGTCGCGGCCTCTTCCGCACCGCGTTCTACTTCCCCTCGGTGACCAGCTCGGTCGCGATCACTGTGCTGTGGCTGTTCCTCTTCTCGGCATCCGGGGCGGTCAACGAGGTGCTCTCGTGGCTCGGCATCAACGGGCCGAACTGGTTCAGCGACCCCTCGGGCGTCGTGCACAACCTTCTCGGCGCGCTGGGCGTGACGAGCGGCCCGGCCGTCCTCACCGGCAACACGATGCTGGGCGTGTCGTGGTGGGACTGGCTCGCCGGTCCGTCGGTGGCGATGTCGGCGTTCATCCTCATGGCCGTCTTCACGACCTCGGGCACCTTCATGCTCCTGTTCATCGCGGGGCTGCAGAACATCGGCGCCGACGTGCAGGAAGCCGCGATGATGGACGGCGCGAACGGCTGGCAGCGCTTCTGGCGCGTGACCCTGCCGCAGCTCAAGCCCGTGCTGTTCACCGTGCTGACCCTCGGCCTCATCGGCACCTGGCAGGTGTTCGACCAGATCTACACCGGCACCCAGGGCGGCCCCGGCAAGACGACCCTGACCCCGGCCTACCTCAGCTACTCGTCCGCGTTCCTCTCGCAGCAGTGGGGACAGGGTGCGGCGATCGCCTTCGTGCTGTTCGTCATCATCGTGGCCCTCACGATCCTCCAGCGCTTCGTGCTGCGCGACCGCCCGGTCTCGCGCCGGCGCCTCCGTCAGTACGAACTGCCCCGCGAGGGCGCGAAGGGAGCGAAGCGATGACCGCCACGGCATCCCCGCAGACGACGGTGCTCGCCGAGCAGCGCGTCGACGGCCCCACGCGCCCCGCGAAGCACCGCATGTCGGCGAAGACCCTGCGCTGGCAGATCGGCCTGTACGTGCTGCTGCTCGTGCTCGCCCTCGTGTACATCTATCCGTTCCTGGTGCAGGTGGCGACCTCCTTCAAGACGGATGCCGCCGCCGCGGCCGACCCGATCTCGCTCGTCCCGCAGCCCTTCACGTGGGCCGCGTACGAGCGCCTGTTCCTGAACTCCGACTTCCCCGTGTGGTTCGGCAACTCCGTCGTCGTGACGGTGTTCGTCACCGCGGGCCGGGTGTTCTTCAACTCCCTCGCCGGTTACGCCCTCGCGCGCCTGCAGTTCCGCGGTCGCGGCATCGTGTTCGCCGGCCTCGTCGCGGTCATGGCCGTTCCGGCTGTGGTGCTGCTGATCCCCAAGTTCCTCGTGATCAATCAGCTGGGCATGTACGACTCGTACGCCGGCATGATCCTGCCCCTCCTCGTGGATGCCGCGGGCGTGTTCATCATGAAGAACTTCTTCGAGTCGATCCCGCCGTCCGTCGAGGAGCAGGCCCGCATCGACGGAGCGGGGACCTTCCGCATCTTCTGGTCGGTCGTGCTGCCGATGGCGCGCCCCGCGCTCATCACGATCGTGATCCTGTCGTTCCAGGGGTCGTGGAACGAGCTCAGCCACTTCGTCATCTCCACCCAGTCGCCCGAGCTGACCACGCTGACCAAGGGCGTGGCATCCCTCGCCAGCGGGCAGCTCAGCCAGGGCAGCCAATTCCCCCTCAAACTCGCGGCCGCGGCCCTGATGACGATCCCGGTCGCCGTGGTGTTCTTCATCTTCCAGCGCCGCATCATGAACGCCAGCGAAGGAGCCGTCAAAGAATGACCACCGCCCCCACCACCTCGCCGAACGGGACGACCACCGAAACCATGCCCCTGCAACCGCTCCTCAACGACGCCCTCACCGTGCTGCGCGCCCCCACCCAGGTGTGGTCGGACGCGACGGGCGCCATCGGCACGGCCGCCGTTCACGGGGTCTACCACGGCGACGTGCGTCACGTCAGCGCGCTCACGGCCTCGTGCGACGACTCGCCGATCGAGTGGATCTCGACCGCCCCCGACGGCGCCTCGCGCGTGGTCTTCGGCGGGCTCCTCCGCGGAGTCGACGACACCACCCCCGACCCGAAGGTGCGGCTGGTGCGCGACCGCCGGGTCGACGACGGTCTCGTCAGCGAGTCGTGGATCATCCGCTCGCGCGTCGACCGGCCCCTCCGCACCACCCTGCGTCTGCGCCTGACGCCGGAGTTCGCCCAGTTGCACGAGGTGAAGTCGGGCCACGCCCACCCCCGGGCCGCCGAGACGGTGCCCGAGCGAGAGGGCGTGCGCGTCGACGCCGGGGCCCAGGGACTCTCCCTCCACGCCCCCGGGGCCGGGATCTCCCTCGGCGACGCGGGCGTCGAGGCCGCGTGGGACGTCGACGTGCCCGCCTTCGGCGCGGTCCAGGTGGGCTTCACGCTGAGCCTTCGCGACGACACGCTCGTCGTCGACTCGCCCGCCGTCCCGGCCCGCTGGGACGCCGCCGCCGTGTCATCCGCCGCCGCCGACCCGCGCCTCGCCCGATGGCTGCGGACGGCGCTCGACGATCTCGACGCACTGCGCCTCGTGCTCCCCGACCACCCCGACGACGAGTTCTTCGCGGCCGGTGCGCCCTGGTTCTTCACGCTCTTCGGACGCGACTCGATCTGGGCCGCCCGCCTGGCCCTCCCCCTCGACCGCGAGATGGCGGCATCCACCCTCCGCGTGCTCGCGCGTCTGCAGGGGACCGACGACGACGCCCAGACGGCGCAGGAGCCGGGCAAGATCCTGCACGAGCTGCGGGCATCGTCGCTGGAGATCCCGGGCGAGGGCATCGTGCTGCCGCCGAAGTACTACGGCAGCGTCGATTCCACCCCCCTGTGGATCTGCCTGCTCGCCGATGCGTGGCGCGCGGGCATGCCCGAGGCCGAAGTGCGGGAACTCCTGCCGGCGCTGCGCGCGGCGCTCGGCTGGATCCGCGACAGCGGCGACAGCGACGGCGACGGCTTCCTCGACTACATCGACCGCCTCGGCACCGGCCTGTCGAACCAGGGCTGGAAGGACTCCGGCGACTCGATCCAGTGGCGCGACGGAAGCCTCGCCGAGGGTCCGATCGCCCTGTGCGAGGTGCAGGCGTACGCCTATGAGGCCGCCCTCGCCGGCGCCGATCTGCTCGAGGCCTTCGGAGCGGACAGGGATGCCGACGACATCGCGTTCTGGCGCACGTGGGCGCTCGACCTCAAGGCGCGCTTCGCCGACACGTACTGGGTGCAGACGCCGGAGGGCCGGTACCCCGCCGTCGCCCTCGACAACGCCAAGCGGCCGGTCGACACCCTCACCAGCAACATCGGGCACCTGATCGGCACCGGCATCCTCTCCCCCGACGAGGAACGGCACATCGCGTCGCTTCTGCTGGGCGAGAGCATGTCGAGCGGGTACGGCATCCGCACGATGTCGACCGGCGCCGACGGGTACTGGCCCCTGTCGTACCACGGCGGCAGCGTCTGGGTGCACGACACCGCGATCGCCGCCTACGGCATGCTGCGTGCGGGCCTGACCACCGAGGCCCGGGCCGTCGTCGACGGACTCCTGGATGCCGCCGAGGGCTTCGCATACCGCGTGCCCGAGCTGCACAGCGGCGACCGGCGCACCGACTCCTCCGTGCCCACGCCGTACCCCGCGGCGTGCCGCCCGCAGGCGTGGTCGGCCGCGGCCGCCGTCGTCTGCCTCACCGCCCTCACGCCGTCCCCCCTGGCGTGAGCCCGCCGGGCGGCGCGGACCCCCCGCCGCGCCGCCCGGCCCTTCCCCCTCCGGTCGGGGCGCTCGAGGTGGCCCCGGGGCGTCGGAAATGGCCCCGGGGCCACCCCGCGACCCGCTCCATCCCGCGCCGCGCCAGCCAATCGCTCCGCCACGTGGCCCCGGGCGCCGGAACTGGCCCCGCGGCCACCCCGCGCCGCGTCGCGCTACCCTGACGCCGCGAATCTCCGGCGTGACCTCAGGCGACCCGCGCCACTGTGCCGCCCGTCAGCCGCACGAGCTCGTCGAAGGTCAGCGGGAACACCGTGTGCGGCGTCCCGCCCGCGGCCCAGATCTGCGGGAACGCGGCGAGGTCCTCGTCGACCACGGTCGTCAGCGCAGCGGGGTGCCCGGTCGGCGCGACTCCCCCGATCGGCTGACCGGTCGCGGCGAGGACCTGTTCCGGCGTCGCCCGCCGGATCACGCCGCGCCCGAGTCTCTCGGCCAGCGCCGTCGTGTCGACGCGGTGCGCTCCGCTGGTCATCACGAGCAGCGGCTCGTCGTCGCTCCAGAACACGAGGCTGTTCGCGATCGCGCCCACCGCGATGCCGAGGGCTGCGGCCGCCAGGGCGGCCGTCGATGCGGCATCCGGCAGGACGACGATCTTCCCGGGGATGCCGGCCTCCTCCAGCGACGCGGCGACGAGGCGGCTCCGGGCGGGCAGGGCGTCGGTCATGCCCGTCAGCCTAGGCCCGTCGTCGCGCCGCTCCGGCGCCGAGCGGGGGATCTCGGCGGTCACCCGCGCGCGGCGGCGTCGCGCTCGGCGGCGGCGCGCGCCAGAATGGAGGGTGGATGCCGCAACGCCGCGGCGTTCGAAACGTGCCGCCCACAAGGCGACCGACGACAAGGAACGCGATGACCAACGCCCTGCCCCTGCCCGATTTCGCTCACGAGCGCGTGGAGGTGATGACGGGGCGCCGCAGCGGCCTGTTCATCGCCGTCGCGCTGCACTCCTCGGTCCTCGGCTCCGCCCTCGGCGGAGCGCGACTGTGGACCTACCCCTCCTGGACCGACGCCCTGGGCGACGCCCTCCGCCTCTCGGCGGCGATGACGCTGAAGAACGCGGCCGCCGGACTCGACGCCGGCGGCGGAAAGAGCGTCATCGGCCTCCCCGAGGGCACGGTCCTCGACGCCGAGCGCCGCCGTGCCGCCTTCCTCGACCTGGGCGACGCCGTCGAGAGCCTGGGCGGCCTCTACCGCACGGCCGAGGACGTGGGCTCCACCACCGACGACATGCTCGTGGTGAGCGAGCGAACGGCGCACGTCGTGGGCCTGCCCGACACCGTGGGCGGGTCGGGCGAGCCGGCCGGGCCCACGAGCCTCGGCGTCTACGCCTCCCTCGTCGCGACGCTGGAGCGGGCGGTCGGCACGAGCGACGTGTCCGGTCGCCGCATCACGATCGCCGGTCTCGGCCAGGTCGGCAGCCGGCTCGCCGAGCGCCTCGCGACCGAGGGCGCGACGCTGACCGTCACCGACGTCAACCCCGCCAAGCGCGCGCTGGCCGCCGAGCTGGGCGCCGCGTGGGTCGAGCCGAGCGAGGCGCACCTCGTGCCGGCCGATGTCTTCGTTCCCGCCGGGATCGGCGGTGTGCTCACCGACGCGGTGATCGACGCCCTCGACGCGCGCGCGGTCTGCGGCCCCGCCAACAACCCGCTCGCCGAGCGTTCGGGTGCCGAGCGGCTTGCGCGGCGCGGCATCCTGTACGCCCCCGACTTCGTGGTGAACGCGGGCGGCGTGATCTACCTCGACCTCGTGGCCAAGCAGCGCGGGACGCTGGAGCAGATCATGGGGCGCGTGGCCGACATCGGCGACACCGTGCGCCGCGTGTTCGACGAGGCGCAGTCGCGCGGGGTCACCCCGCTCGCCGCCGCCGAGGGACTCGCCGCCGAGCGTCTCGCTGTCGGAGCGGGCGACGGCGCCTTCGTCTGACACGCCCGGGACGAAGAAAGCCGGATGCCGTTTCCCACGGCATCCGGCTTTCTTTCGACCACTCAGTGTGCAGCGTCGTACGCCGCGAGGACGACCTCCGAAATACGTCCGCGTGTATTGATGGAATAGCCGTTCTTCTCGGCCCACGTGCGGACGTCGACCAGGTCGCGGGTGGGCGCGGGGCGGCGCCGCGATTCCTTGCGGGCGGACGGCGAAGAAAAGCCGACGGCGCGACCGGCGGAGATGAAAGGCGAAAGAGCCTCGCGAAGCTTGTCGGCATTCTCACTAGAGAGATCGATCTCGTACGAACGCCCTTCGAGGGAGAAGTGGACGGTGGTTCCGTCATCGATGACCGAACCGTCGAGATCGTCGATCACCTGCGTGATGTGCTTTTTCGCCATGCGCCGATCGTAAGACGGCAATTTGCGCCTCCCCGGGGCGCGATATTACGAATTCACCCGCTTCATCGTCAGCTTTCACCGGTTTCCGGAACGGCCGGCCCGACTCTCGACCGCGACGATCCGATGATCCTTGTCGTGCGTGAGTTCCGTGCGCCGGAATTGCTCGTCGTCCGGCAACCGGAGCGCGAAACGCGCATATGCCGTCATGCGCAGGCTGCCCTCGCGCACGCGCACGTCGAGAACGTGGCCGCCGACGGTGCGATCGTCGGCGAGGAAATGCAGGTGGAGCCCGGCGACCGTGATGCCCTGATAGATCCGGGGCATCCAGAACCCGACCAGAGAACCCGTGCAGTCGCACGCCACCGTTTCGATCTGCTCCGCGGCGACGTCCGCGAGCGGGCGGAACGGCGGCTCCTGCCGTCGCGTGACGCGCGTGCGCACCCGCGCCATCACGCCGTCGAGGCGCACGGCGTGGAAGAGGTTGCGGCTGGCCAGCCGGGCGTCGACGTGGCTCTCGAGGTCGGCGAAGTCGGCGTCGCGCACCACGGTGGCGACCCCCTCGCCCATCGCGCACACGTCGACGAAGGGCAGCGTCTCGCTCGGCTCCATCCGGCGCGGCGGGGCGTCCGGCGTGCACTCGAACGGCGTGCCGTCGAGGATGACGACTTCGCCGCCGAGACCTTCGCAGCAGCCGATCCCGGTGTCTCCGAGCTCCACCGCATCGGAAACCGGAATACCCGCCGAATACACGCCCGCCATCAGCGCGTCGAGCACGGCGAATTGGGTCACCGCGCTCGACGCGATGTCGGCCGTCGGCGAACCGACCGGCGAATCCGGAGCGACCTCAGGAATTCGCGTCGGCGTACGCGTCGAGAATGGTCGAGGGAACACGGCCGCGGTCGCTCACCGTGTGTCCGTTCGCCCGCGCCCATTCGCGGACGGCACCGAGGTCGACGTCGCTGGAGCGGCGGGGGGCGCGTGATCGACGCGTCGTGGAGGCACCGCGCGAGACCGAGCGAGCGGCATCCACGAAAGGTGCGATCGCCGAATAGAACTTGTCCGCATTCCGGTCGGAGAGATCGATCTCATAAGCACGGCCTTCGACCGAGAAAGTGATCTGCTTTCCTTGTCCGTCTTCGAGGACCGTTCCGTCGAGATCGTCGACGAGGTGCGTGATGTGCTTCATAGCCATAATACGAAAAACCTTACACCGGCATTCGATGAATTACCCGCACGACTATCCGTGTGATAGCACCGGGACGGCGGGCCGCGTCACCGATAGGCGCGGGGGCGGCGAGGGACTATTCTCCGGGGGTGGTGTTCGCTCCGGGGACACCACCTGAGACAGACATCCGTCGAGACAGGGAAGCGTCGCGTGAGCCTTTTCCGTACCAAGTCGGTGGAGCAGTCCATCGCCGACACCGATGAACCGGAGTTCCGGCTCAAGAAGTCCCTGAGCGCGGTCGACCTGACCGTCTTCGGCGTGGGCGTCGTGATCGGCGCCGGTATCTTCACCCTCACCGGGCGCGCCGCGCACGACGTGGCGGGTCCCGCCGTGGTGATCAGTTTCGTGATCGCCGCGATCGCGTGCGGCCTCGCGGCCATGTGCTACGCCGAGTTCGCCTCGACCGTCCCCGTGTCGGGATCGGCGTACACCTTCTCCTACGCGTCGCTCGGCGAGCTGTTCGCCTGGATCATCGGGTGGGATCTGATCCTGGAGATGTTCCTCGGCGCGAGCGTCGTCGCCCAGGGCTGGAGCGCGTACCTCGGGACGTTCCTCGAACAGATCGGCATCGTGCTCCCGCCGGCCATCTCCTACGGCGGTGTCGTCGATCTCCCCGCCATCCTGCTCGTGCTGGTGCTCGGCGGCCTGATGACCCTGGGCATCAAGGAGTCGCTCCGCGTCAACCTCGTCCTCGTGGCGGTGAAGCTGTTCATCGTGCTGTTCGTCATCATCGCCGGCATCCTGTTCATCAACCCGGCGAACTACAGCCCCTTCGTGCCCGACTCCGTGCCGACCGAATCCACGTCGGGACTGACGCAGCCGCTGCTGCAGTTCCTCTCGGGTCTGGAGCCCGCGACCTTCGGTGTCGGCGGCATCCTCGCGGGAGCCGCCCTCGTGTTCTTCGCCTACATCGGCTTCGACGTCGTGGCGACCACCGCCGAGGAGACCAAGCGCCCCCAGCGCGACCTGCCGATCGGCATCATCGCGTCGCTCGTGATCTGCACGATCCTGTACTGCGCGGTCGCCGTCGTGGTCACGGGAATGGTCCCCTACTCCGACCTCAACCCCTCCGCGGCCCTCGCGAACGCGTTCGCCTTCCACGGCCAGACGTGGATGGCGACCGTCATCGCGGCCGGCGCGGTGGCGGGCCTCACGACCGTCGTGCTGACCCTGCTGATCGGTGCCACGCGCATCATCTTCGCGATGTCGCGCGACCGCCTGCTCCCCGGCGGTCTCGCCAAGGTGCACCCGCGCTTCCGCACCCCGTGGGTCATCTCGATCATCGTCACGGTCATCGTGGCGATCGTCGCCGGACTCACCCCCATCGGCGTCCTCGAAGAAATGGTGAACATCGGCACGCTCTCCGCCTTCGTGCTGGTCTCGATCGGCGTCATCGTGCTGCGGCGCAAGCGCCCCGACCTGAAGCGCGGGTTCCGCGTGCCCTTCAGCCCGGTGCTGCCGATCCTGTCGGCGCTCATCTGCACCTATCTGATGCTCAACCTCTCGGTCGAGACCTGGCTGCGCTTCCTCATCTGGCTCGCCCTCGGGTTCGCGATCTACTTCGCCTACTCGCGCAGCCACGCGCGCCTCGCCACCGGCGCCCCGCTCGATCCCACGAAGCCGCACGTCGTGGCGCCGCCGAAGGACTGAGCCTCGCCCACCGGATGCCGCGGCCCCACCGTCTCGAACGGTCGGGGTCGCGGCATCCGCGCCTCCGTCATCCGAGGGGATGACATCGCCGATCGACGTCATCCCATCGGATGATCTCCGGCTCCCACGGCGCCGGGCGATACGTGGGCGATACACGCACCCCCCTAGGGTGGAGACGTTCGATGACGACGATTTCCGTTCCGGGGGGGTTTCATGGGGATCGCACGCACGTGGGTCTTTCCGATTCTGCGTATCCTTCTCGTCGCCCTGGTGGCGGCGGCACTCATCAAGCTCGCGTTCTTCCCTGATCGCCCCGCCGACGCGTCTCCCGCGATCCCGACGGGGACCATCGTCGAACCGACGACCGTCGCGGCGCTCGGCACGATCACGAACGACGTGGTCGTCTCGGCTACCGTGTCGGCGGATCCCGCCCTGCCGATGAAGGCCACGGCCGCCGGCACGGTGAACAAGATCTTCATCGCCCAGGGCGCGAACGTGAACCAGGGCGACGTCGTCTTCGACGTCAAGGTCCCCATCGAGCGCGATCCCGCCGACAGCGTGGATGCCGAGGGCAAGCCCAAGCCGGCGATCTTCCGCTACGAGGACGTCACGGCGCCGGCGACCGGCATCCTGAGCTCGCTCTCGGTCATCTCGGGGCAGGACATCACGATCGGGATGACGGCGGGCACCGTGGCCCCGCCGACCTTCTCGGTCAGCGGCTCGCTCGAGCCCGCGCAGCAGTACCGCTTGCTGGACCGCCCGACCGAGGCCACGGTGACGATCACCGGCGGGCCCGCCGCCTTCGCGTGCGGGAACCTCCGCATCACCACTCCCCTGGCCGGGAGCACCGGCGGGAGCACGAGCGACGACACGTCCGCCACGGGCGGAGCGAGCACCGGTGGTGCGGGCGGATCATCGACGACGGCCACGTGCACCGTGCCGGGCGAGGTGACCGTCTTCTCGGGGCTCGCCGCCGAGATGACGATCGCCGGAGGTCGCGCCGAGAACGTGCTCGTCGTGCCGACCACCGCGGTGCGCGGGGCGGCTCAGAGCGGCACGGTGTGGGTGATGAGCGCGGACGGTGCCACCGAGGAGCGCCCGGTGGCGCTGGGCCTCACCGACGGCACGCAGGTGCAGATCACGCAGGGGCTGGCCGAGGGCGACGAGATCCTGGAGTTCGCCCCAGGCGCGATGGCCCCGGCGAACGACGGGTGCACGACCTATCCCGACGGGTCGATGTACTGCGAAGCGGCCCTCGGCGGATGAGCCTGCTCGCGCTGCGGGCGGTCACCCGCACGGTGATCCCGCAGGATCAGCCCGCGCTGACGATCCTGAACGGCGTCGACCTGCAGATCGAACCGGGCGACCACGTGTCGATCGTCGGACGGTCGGGCTCGGGCAAGTCGACGCTGCTGAACATGCTGGGGCTTCTCGACCTGCCCACCAGCGGCGAGATCCTCTTCGACGACCGCCCGGTGCGGTCGTACTCGTCGGCGCAGCGCGATCGTCTGCGCGGAGCGGCGATCGGCTTCGTCTTCCAGCAGTTTAACCTGCTGCCCGGACGCACCGCCCTCGAGAACGTCACGATGCCGCTCCTCTACGCGTCGGGGAGGACGTTCTGGCGACGCAAGAGGATCGCCGCCGACATGCTCGCCCTCGTCGGTCTCGAGCACCGACTGAACAGCATGCCCGATCGCCTGTCGGGCGGTGAGCAGCAGCGGGTGGCGATCGCGCGCTCGCTCGTCCGCGGGCCGCGCCTGATCCTCGCCGACGAGCCCACGGGCGCCCTCGACCTCGACACCGGTCAGAGCGTGATGGAGCTGATCGACGAGGTCGCCGTGCAGACGGGCGCCGCACAGGTCATCATCACCCACGACCCGACCATCGCCCGGCGCGCGCGTCGGCACTTCCGGCTCGACCGGGGCGTTCTGACCCCGGTCGACGATCCGTCGCTGGAGCCGCTGACGAGACGCGACCGGCGCGAGATGGCTCCGGCGCCGGAGGAGGCGGCGTCGACCGGCACGGACGAGCTCGCCGTCCTCGGGCTCGGCACCGCGACGGCGACCGCCACCCTCCCCGACCCCGCCGACAGCGGACCCACCGACGACGCGCGCCTCGACGCGCCGGAGGGCGAGGACTGATGCGCGGCGTCAGCGCCGTGGTCGGCGCGCTGCTCGAGGCCTGGCAGGAAGTGCGGGTGCATCGCACGCGCGTCCTGCTCTCGCTCGTGGGCGTGGCCGTCGCCGTGTGTTCGCTCACGACCGTCGTCGCCCTCGGCGCGATCGTGCAGCAGGCGAACCAGGAACTCAGCGAGCGGCAGTCCGGGCGCCCGGCGAGCCTGTCCGTCTCGGCCTACCGCACCGACGGCGGCACCCTCGCCCCCGAGGCGATGGATGCCGCGTGGAGCGACGTCGTCGAGCGCTACGACATCTCCTACGCCACCCGCGTCGTGCAGACCACGCAGTCGGTGCCGTTCCGCGACGGCATCGTGCAAGTGCCGACGCAGGCCGTCGACCAGCCGTTCGGCGAGATGCACCGGGTGCGCATGGCCGAGGGCGAGTGGTTCACCGAGCGGGACGTGCAGCAGCTGGCTCCTCGCCTCATCGTGAACGAGATCTTCTACGACCGCATGGGCCGCCCGCCCCTCGAGACCCACCCGATGGTGGCGCTCGGGGGCCAGGGCCTGCCAAACGCGGCATCCGGCATCCCCTCCGGCGGCGTGCGCGCCGTCGTCGTCGGCGTGACGCCCTCGGCCACGTGGGAGATCGAACCGTCGATGTACATGCTCGGCTCTCAGCTGCAGGCGATGCAGGCCGCGGCCGCCGGCGAGCGCGGAGACGCCGCCGCCGCGCCGAGCGATCCGTACGGCGGCGGGGGTCCCGTCATCCCGTCCTACGAGATGTGGGTGCCGCCCGAGATCGCCGACCAGCTCACCGAGGTGGTGAAGCGCGATCTGCGCGCGGCCCTGGGCACCGGTGTCGAAGTGACCGCCGATCGACGCGATTGGGCGACGTACGGCGACGATCCGTTCCTCGTCACGAAGATGGTCGTCATCGGCATCGCCGTGCTCGTGCTGCTGCTCGGCGCCCTCGGACTGGTGAACATCGCGCTCGTCACGGTGAAGCAGCGTGTTCGCGAGATCGGCATCCGCCGCAGTTTCGGTGCGACCGCGAGCCGGGTGTTCTTCGCGGTCATGCTCGAGAGCGTCGTGGCGACGGTGGTCGCAGGGGCCGCGGGAGTGACCGTGTCGATCCTCGTGGTGCAGTCGCCGGCCGTGCGCGAGCTCATCGGGCAGGGGATGGTCACCGACTTCCCCCCGTTCCCGGTGGACGCCGCGGTCACCGGCCTCGTCGCCGCCACGGCCGTGGGCGCGATCGCCGGGCTGCTCCCGGCCCTCGTCGCGGTGCGCGTGAAGGTCATCGACGCCATCCGATATTGACCCCCATTCCCCGCGGAGCCTGGTAAGGGTCCGCACCACGCAGATAGGTTCGAGATCGTGACCGACCACTCCCGCGAGACCTCGCAGACCGTGCCCCCGCAACCCGTCGCGCTGCCGGCCGTCCTTCCGGATGCCGTCGTGCCTCCGGTCGCGACCGATCAGCAGCCCGCGATGCAGCTGAGCGGACTCGCCAAGCGCTTCGGCGAGAAGACCGCCGTCGCAGGTCTCGACCTGACCGTGCCGACCGGGTCGTTCTACGGCCTGGTCGGGCCCAACGGAGCGGGGAAGACCACGACGCTGTCGATGGCCACCGGCCTGCTGCGACCGGATGCCGGGACCGCGCGCATCCACGGCGTCGACGTCTGGGCGCACCCCGTCGAGGCCAAGAAGCTGATCGGCAACCTCGCCGACGGCGTGCGCCTGTTCGACCGGCTCACCGGGGAGCAGCTGGTCACCTACACCGGCATGATGTTCGGCCTCCCCCGCGACGAGGTCGCCTCGCGGACGGCCGACCTGCTGCGCATCATGGACCTCGGCGAGGCCGCCGGCACCCCCGTCGTCGACTACTCCGCGGGCATGACCAAGAAGGTCGCCCTCGCGTGCGCCCTGGTGCACGCCCCGCGGCTGCTCGTGCTCGATGAGCCCTTCGAGTCGGTCGATCCGGTGTCGGCGGCGAACATCGAGGACATCCTCCGCGGCTACACCGCCTCGGGCGGGACGGTCATCGTGTCGAGCCACTCGATGGACCTGGTGCAACGCATGTGCGACCACGTCGCCGTCATCGCGCAGGGCCGGCTGCTGGCGTCCGGGACCGTCGACCAGGTGCGCGGCACCCAGACCCTGCAGGACCGCTTCGTCGACCTCGTGGGCGGTCGCCACCACTCGGAGGGGCCGCAGTGGTTGCGACAGTCCTGAAGATCCGGTTCCGCGTGCTGGGCAACACCCTCATGCGGAGCCCGATGCAGTTGGTCGGCTTCATCCTCGGCGTGCTCGGCGCGCTGTGGATGCTGCTGCTGGTGGGAGCGGGGCTGTTCTTCGTGGGCACCCTCGACGCCGGCATCGCGCGCGCCGCGGTGACGGCCGCGGGCGCCCTGCTCACCCTCGGCTGGGTCATCGGACCGGTGTTCGCCGCGGGGATCGACACCACCCTCGATCCCGCCAAGCTCGCACCGTTCCCGATGACGACGCGCCAGATGATGCTCGCCATCACCGCCGGCGGCCTCACCGGCGTGCCCGGCATCGCGACGACCCTCGGCGCGCTCGCGACGTTCCTCGTGTGGGGTCGCGACCCGGTGTCGGCGATCGCCGCGGTCGTGTGCGTGCCGCTGGGCGTCCTCATCTGCGTCGTCGCGTCTCGTGCCGTGTCGGCTCTGGCGGCGGGCGTGGGCGGCGGCCGACGCACGCGCGAGATCATCGGTCTCGTCGGTTTCGCGGTGCTGATCTTCGCGAGCCCGCTCTTCATCGTGCTCACCAACGGCCTCGTCGCGGTCAGCGGACAGGGCACGCAGCTGCAGAGCATCGTGACCGCGGTGTCGTGGACGCCCATCGGGGCGGTGTGGGCCGCGCCCGGCGACCTCGCCGCCGGCTCCTGGCTGCCCGCGCTGGGGAAGTTCGCGATCGCCCTGGCGACCCTCGCCCTGCTGTGGTGGTTGTGGCGGCGGAGCCTGTCGGCCTCGGTCGTCGCACCGCCCGCCCGTTCCGCTGCGCGCCGCAGCGCCGGCTCGCTCGGATGGTTCGGCGTCATGCCCTCCACCCCCGCGGGCGCCACCTGGGCGCGAGCGCTCACCTCGTGGACCCGCGACTTCCGCTACCTGCGGCAGCTGTTGCTGCTCCCCTTCGCCCCCGTCCTCGTGCTCATCTACGCGGGGGGCGACATCACGGGTCCGTTCTTCGTGCTCTCGGGCGTGCTCGTCGGGTTCTTCGCCGGCACGATCGTCTACGCCGACGTCTCGTACGACGGCACCGCGTTCGCGACCGTCATGCAGACCGGCATCCGGGGGCGCGCCGATCGTCTCGGCCGCATGCTCGGGGCGGCGAGCGTCGGCATCCCCCTCACCCTGCTGGCGGATGCCGTGATCCTGGCGATCGCGAACCGCTGGGACCTCCTACCGGCCGTCGTCGGCGCCTCGGTCGGCGTCGCGCTCGTGGGCTACGGCGTCAGCGCCGTCACGTCGGCGCTGCTCGTGATCCCCACGCCTGCGCCCGGTGATTCGCCGTTCAAGCGCGTGCCGGGGACGACCTTCACGATGACGCTGCTGTTCTTCCTCTGCTGGATCGTCGCGGCGGTCATCGCCCTGCCGGCCGTGATCCCGGCGGGGATCGCGGCCTTCGGCGGCTCGACGCTCGCGGGGTGGCTCGCCCTCGGGATCGGGCCGGTCTGGGGTGTCGCCGTGTTCGTCGTCGGTGTCGTCGTAGGGGGTCGCACCTTCGACGCGAGCGCGCCCCGCCTGCTCGCGCAGCTGCGTCAGTACCAGGGCGCGTGACGCACCTTCCCTCTCCCCCGCCGCGGGACTAACGTGAGGGCCGATCCGCTCTCGAAGATGAAGGATGCCACCATGTCGACCTCTCTCGTCGTCTACATCTCGTTCGCCGGCGCCGCCCGCGAGGCGATGACCTTCTACCAGTCGGTCTTCGGCGGCGAGTTGACGATCAACACGTTCTCCGACTTCGGCATCCCGGACGCCCCCGCCGACGGGGTCATGCACGCGGAGCTGCGCGCCGAGGGGTTCACGGTGATGGGCGCCGACGGCTTCGACGAGCCCGCCCAGGGGTGGGGCGCCAGTCGCACGCACGCCGCGTTCATGAGCGACGAGTTCGACCGCGTCCGCGGCTTCTACGACGGCTTCGTCGAGCGCGGCGCCGAGGTGAAGCAGCCGCTCGAGAAGCAGGTGTGGGGCGACTTCTACGGCGAGGTCGTCGACCCGTGGGGCGTGGCGTGGATGTTCAACGTGGCCGCTCCCGGCGGGTGGGCGGGGGGCGCCGCGGCGGACTGACCCGGACGAGCGCACCCGGGCCCGACGGCCCGGTGGTCAGCGCGCGAACGCCTCGATACGCGCGACGAAACGGGCTGGATCGATGAGGTGCGGGTAGTGCGTCGCCGGCTGCCACACCTCGTGGACGCTGTGCGGGATGGTCTGCTACAACCAGGCGGCGTAATCCGGCCCCGCGTCGAGTCCGGTGATGACGAGATAGGGAACGTCGGCGGGCACCGCCGTGAGCCGGTCCACGAGCGCCGCCAGCTCTTCGGGCGAGTCGTCGAGCAGAGGACGCCACATCCCGAGCACCACATCCTGTTTCGGCGCGCGGAGCGCGTTCACGCGGTCGAGCTCGGCGGCATCCAATCCTCCCGCCATCTGCGCGAACATGCCGCCGATGAACACGGGGAACTGCTCGCCGCGCAGCATCGCCTCGGCCTGCTGGATCTGCTGCTGCATCCCGGCCAAGTGGAGCGGCTGGTCGACGTTCACGATCGCGCGGGCCGGGAAGAGCGCTCCGTACGCGGTCGCGACGATGCCGCCCAGGGAGTGCCCGACGACGATCGGCGGGCCGTCGGGAACGACGCCCTGTTCCTGCAGCTGCATGACGGTGTCGTGGATGTCTGACGCCAAGGTGGGGATGTCGTAGGGCTCGGCGGCGGCCGACTCGCCGTGGCCGCGCACGTCGACGCGCACCACAGTGGATGAGCCGGTGAGGTCGACGGGGTCCCAGCTGCGGCGGTCTTCGGTGATGCCATGCACCAGCACCAGGAGCGGGCCGGAGCCGGCGATGTCGTGGGCGAGGATCATGGCGCGGCTCCCGTGCTCGGAGGGTCTGGGTGAGCGAGAGCCTAGCGGGGCCGACGACGCCCCCGGGAGCGCGGACGGAACCACGCCCGGGAAACGAGAACGGCGCCCCTCTGAGGAGGGACGCCGTTCGGGAAGTGGTGGACCTGAGGGGATTCGAACCCCTGACCTCCTCGATGCGAACGAGGCGCGCTACCAACTGCGCCACAGGCCCGGAAACCTCGTCAACACTATCACGTCACGCGCCCGTCACCTGACGCGAGACGCAGCCCGGGCGCGCCGCGCGCCGTCGCCGCGGAAGGATATGCCGCCACGCGTATGAGGCCGCGACGAACGGCCCGGCCCGAAACGCCGGTACTCACTCCCCCGACGCACGGCGCGTCAGGAGGCGCTGGACGTGGCTCTCGATCTCGCTGTCGTCGACGTAGCCCATCGCCGCGTAGGGCGAGGCGACAGGGGCGACAGCGGCCGGGCGGGCCGTCTCGATGGGCGTGGGAGCCAGCTCGGCGGCGATGTGCCGGGCGGCCTCCTCGCGGGCCGCGGCCCGCAGGGCCTCGCGGGCGAGCTGCTCGTCGACGGTCGCGGCGGCGCGAGAGCCGACCGACGCGACGAGGGGGCGGGGCAGCTCACGCGGCGTCCACGTCGGGCGCGGCTCGGGCACGAGGGCGACGTCCTGCACCTCGCCCATGGCCCGGCGCACCGACACCTCGGCCGGACGCGCCGCGGTGCGGGTGGCCACGACCGAGATCCGACGCAGGATGACGAGGGATGCCACGACCACGGCCGCTCCGGCGACGAGGACGATCGGGGACGCTCCCCCGACGATCTGCACGGCACCGAAGCCGGAGGCGATGAGCCCGGCCAGGAGCGCGACCGAGACGGTGAAGCGGAAGCGACGACGCACACGCGAGCGACGAGCCGCCGGGACGGCGACCGCGGCAGCCTGTTCGGCACGCGCGCGCTCCACGGCGGAGGCGCGTTCCGCACGCGTCTTCTCGAGAGCCGCGGCGCGCTCGGCGCGAGCGACCTCGACGGCGGCGGCCCGTTCGGCACGGGCCAGCTCGATCGCGGCCGCGCGCTGCTCCTTCACGACATCGCGGTCACGCGCACTCTCGAGCTTCGCCACCTCGAGGCGCGCCTTGGCGGCGGCGAGCTCGGCCTGGGCCTTCTGCGCCTGCACCTGACGGGCGAGCTTCTGCTGCTGGTGCGCGGTGCGGGTGGTCAGCTCGAGGTGCACTTCCCGCGGCGTCTCGGCCGTCTCGGCGAGCACGCGAAGGGCCTGGTTGAGGCGCACGGCGTTGCGTTCGGCGGAGGTGAACCGATGCCGGCTCTGCCACGACGGCAGGAGATAGACCAACCACAGCGCGACCGCCACGAAGACGATCACCCCGCCGCTCAGCACCTGGCCACCCATGGGACAAAGGTAGGTCACCGAGAGATCACACCTCGGCATCCTCCCGCGTGTCGTCACGCCCGATCGCGAGAATGGTGTCCGGCTCCGGGCGTGCGGGGCGCTGACGAGCGGGCGACATCCTGCCGCCGAGATATCAGCGGGGTGCCGTCCCGCCGCGCCCCAACGCGCTCAGAGGCGGTCGGCCGGCGGGATGCGCGCCGCGTCGGGCGGCACCTGCCCCCGCGCCCAGCGGTCGAGCACGCCGTGCGGCACCTCTTCGCGCACGAGCGCGAAGGCGTAGTGGTCTCGCCAGTCGCCGTCGATGTGGATGTAGCGGCGACGGAGTCCCTCGTAGCGGAAGCCGAGCTTCTCGACCACGCGCAGACTCGCGTGGTTCTCGGGACGGATGCAGATCTCGATCCGGTGCAGGTTCAGCTCGGTGAAGCACACGTCGGTGGCCATGGCGACGCCGACCGTCGTGATGTTGCGACCGGCGAATTCCTCGGCCACCCAGTAGCCGATCGTGGCCGAGGCCAGCGAACCGCGCGAGACCCCCCACACGTTGAGCTGCCCCGCGACCTCGTCGTCCCACGCCATCACGAAGGGGACGCCGAGGCCGTCGCGGTACTGCTGGAGGAGGCGACGGATGCCGAGCCGCATGTCGAAGGACACGGGGCCGTCGGGGCTCGTCGCCTCCCACGGTCGCAGCCACGAGCGGTTGTCGATCAGCTGCTGCTGCAGCACGCGCGCGTCGCGGTTGCGGATGAGACGGATCGACACCTCGCCGTGCCGTCTCGGGATCGATAGATCCATAGTGCTCCGCCGGGTCAGAGACCCTGCGCGAACTCCTTGAACCACGGACGCAGCGCGGGGCCCAGGTCGTCGCGGTCGGCCGCGAGCTGCACGATGGCCTTGATGTAGTCGACGCGGTCGCCGGTGTCGTAACGGCGTCCGCGGAACACGACGCCGTACACGCCGCCCCCGTCGCCGCCGCCGGTCGCGAGCTCCTCGAGCGCGTCGGTCAGCTGGATCTCGCCGCCCTTGCCGGGCTCCGTGCGCTCGAGGATGTCGAACACGTCGGGGCCGAGCACGTAGCGGCCGATGATCGCGAGGTTCGAGGGCGCGTCCTCCGCCTTGGGCTTCTCGACGAGCTGCGTGACCTTGACGACACCGTCGTCTTCGGTGGGCTCCACCGCGGCGACACCGTAGAGGTGGATCTGTGAGGGGTCGACCTCCATGAGGGCGATGACCGTCGCGCCGCGCTTGTCGTACTCGGACATCATCTTCTCGAGCAGCGGGTCGCGCTCGTCGATGAGGTCGTCGCCCAGGAGGACCGCGAAGGGGTGGTCGCCCACGTGGCTGCGCGCGCGGAGCACCGCGTGACCCAGACCCTTGGGCTCGCCCTGACGCACCATGTGCACGTCGGCCAGGTCGGAGGAGTGCTCCACCTTGGCGAGCTTGTCGTGGTCGCCCTTCTCGCGGAGCTTCGTCTCGAGCTCCGGCATCGAGTCGAAGTGGTTGGCGATGTTGTTCTTGTTGCGTCCGATGATGATCAGGACGTCCTGGATGCCGGCACCGGTCGCCTCTTCGACGACGTACTGGATGGCCGGCTTGTCGACCACCGGCAGCATCTCCTTGGGCATGGCCTTGGTGGCGGGGAGGAAGCGAGTACCGAGTCCTGCGGCCGGAATCACGGCCTTGAAGGGCTTATGAGGCATGGGCATACCCTAGCGGGAGCGCGGGTCGTCGTCGTCAACACGCGCGCACGTAGACTTACCCGCATGCCGGATCGCATCGAGCAGGCCAAGCGCGCACTGCGCGCCGATCTGCGCGAACGTCGCCAGACCGTGTCGTCCCACGCCCGCGATGTCGCGGAGGCCGGCGTCAAGGAGCAGCTCGACGCCCTCGTCGATCGACTGGGCGCCCGCAGCATCTCCTGCTTCCTCTCGACGCCGACCGAGCCGGGCACGCACGCCTTCGTGTCCGCGGCGGTGGAACGCGGCATCCGCGTGCTCCTTCCCATCACGCGCGAAGACGGGCTGCTCGACTGGAGCGTGGCCACTGCCGACACCGAGATCGCGGAGGGACTGTTCGGTCTGCCCGAGCCCGTCGGCGACGTGCTCGGCCCGATCGCCGTCAACGACGTCGACCTGCTCGTCATCCCCGCCGCGGCCGTCGACCGGCACGGGATGCGCCTGGGCTGGGGACGCGGCTACTTCGACAAGACCCTGGGCTCGATGGAGAAGTGCCCGCCCGTGTATGCGGTGATCTTCGACTCCGAGTTCGTCGACGACGTGCCCCGCGACGTGCACGACCAGCCCGTCACGGGCGTGGTCACGCCGACGCGCACCATCGCGCTCGACTCTCACCACGCCTGAACACCCGAAGGAAGACCGATGCCCACCTACTCCTACGCCTGCAAGCAGTGCGGCCACCGCTTCGACGCCGTGCAGTCCTTCTCCGACGCGGCCCTCACCGAGTGCCCGGAGTGCGGCGGCGAGGTGCGCAAGCAGTACGGCTCGATCGGCGTCACCTTCAACGGATCGGGGTTCTACCGCACCGATTCCCGCGGGTCGAGCTCGTCGTCCTCCGCTGGCGCGTCGTCGGGTTCTTCGACATCATCGAAGTCGGAAACGACGTCGTCCGCTCCCTCTTCGGTCTCCTGAGTCCGGGGCGGCGCGGCAGAAGGGGAGCCAGCGCATGATCAAAGGATTCAAGGAGTTCATCCTCCGCGGCAACGTCATCGACCTCGCGGTCGCCGTCGTCATCGGAGCGGCCTTCACGGCCATCGTCAACGCCCTCGTGCAGGGTCTGATCAATCCGTTGATCGGGTTCCTGTTCCAGGTCGGCGACCTGAGTGACCTGAACGTCACCGTCCCGACTCTGCTCGGCGGCACGTCCACGTTCGAGTTCGGCGCGATCCTCGTGGCGATCATCAACTTCGTCGCGGTCGCCGCGATCGTCTACTTCGTGTTCGTGTACCCCATGAACCGCTGGAAGGCCCGCGCCGCGGCTCGCGCCGGAGTGAACGAGGCGGCATCCGAAGAGCCGAACCTGCCGACCGAGCAGGAGCTGCTCGTGCAGATCCGCGATCTGCTGGAGCGCCAGAACAAGATCTGAGCGGCCTCGAGCCGACGACGCGGCGTCCGCGCCGGGACCACGGGATCCGGCACGGGCGCCGTCGCCGTTCCTGGTCAGTAGTGCGGGGGGACCTCGCGCATCATGCGCTCGTCGTTGGGCCCGGATGCCGTGGGTCGGGGGCCCGTGCCGCGTGCGGGGTCGTGGGCGGGCGCCGGCTCGGCCGTCGTCCCCGGCGCAGCGAGCAGCCGTGCGCGGCGGGCGCCACGGACGCGGACGACGGGCTGACGATCCGCCGGCGTGTCCGCAGAGCTCCTCGGGCCGGTCGAAGCGACCGGGCCCGACGCGGCGTCCGGGGCTTCGACGGGCTCGGCCTCCGGAGAGGTCCCTGAGCCCGTCGACGGGACCGCACCCGACTCCGACTCGGAGGGTTCGACAGGCTCAGCCGGTGGCATCCGGATTCTCGGTCATCAGGGGATCAGCCGGGCAGGTCGAGGGGCTCGGTCGTCGAGTCGGGGGTGGCGGCGTCGTCGGGGGCGATGCCGAGCAGCTCCGCGATGCGCACGGCGACGCCGGCGGGATCGCTGTACAGGTCGAACGCGTGCACCCGCACGTAGTGCCAGCCGAGGCGCCGGAGGATCTGCGGGCGCAGACGCAGCGTCTCGCGCAGGGACTCCCCGATGGTCTCGGGGTCGCTCTCGGCGACGACCGCCTTGCCCTTGTAGCGGGCGACGAGCGGTAGCAGACCGCGGTAGTCGACGTCGACCTCGACCCCCAGACGGCGCAGCTCCCGCGCCAGCGCGCGGGTGAGCGGATCGGCGAGGTCTTCGAGGCGGCTCTCGCGGCCGCGGGCGGCGACGTTGCCGAGGATGCCCATGAGGGTTGCGGCTCCGTGCTCGAGGCGGCCGTCGTCGAACGCCGAGGGGCGGATCGACGACACGATCACCATCGAGCGGCGGGCGCGGGTCATCCCGACCGTGAGCAGGCGCTCCCCGTCGGGCGTCGACAGATCGCCGAAGTCGCTGAGCACGCGCCCGTGACGCGTGAGACCGAAGCCGAGCGAGAACACCACGCGGTCGCGGCTCTCGGCCACCGACTCCTCGAGGGTGAGCACGGCGAAGGGCTCGGCGGCATCCCGTGACACGAACTCGGCGACGTCGGAGCGGCCGGCCAGCGCCGCCACGACCGAGGCGCGCACGCGCTCGGCGTGCTTGCGGCTCGCGGTGACGACCATGAGCGATTCCGAAGCGCGATTCACGGCGTGCTCGACCACCAGGGTGACGACGCGGGCGACCTCGGCGTCGGGGCTCTCGACGGCACCGCTGACGGGGTCGGGGGCGCCGACACCACCCTCGACGTAGTCGACGCTCAAGCTGCCGCGGCCGAGGTACGAGCCCGCCCAGGGCAGCGACACGATCTCTCCGCCGTAGAAGGCGTCGTTGACCAGCTGCGAGAGATCTTCTCCGCCGGCGCGGTAGCTGCGGGTGAGCGTCTCGACGGGGAGCAGCTCGGCGATGCGTTCGAAGACCGAGGTCTCGTCGAACGGCACCTCGTCGGCGTCCGCGTCGGCCCCGGCGGACTCGGGCGCGGCGGCGATCGCCGCACTCACGCGGAAGGGCGTCGGCTTCTGTACGACCGGGTCGCCGAACAGCACGACCTGACGCGCGCGGCGCAGCGCCGGGGTCGCCTCGGCGAGGCACAGGGCGGCGGCATCCGCGATGATCACGACGTCGAACGCGAGATCGTGCGGCACGTCGGGCACCTCGTAGGGCGACGCCAGCCACACCGGCGCGAGCGTGCGCAGCAGCGTGGGGGCGGCATCCGAGATCTCCTGCGCCGTGTGCAGGCCGTCCTTCAGCGAACGCTTGAGGGCGGCGGCCTCGTCGGCGTGGTCGACGATGCCGATACGCCACTGCGTCGCGAGCTGGGCGGCGAGCAGGGGCCCCGCGGCGGCCGCGTGCGCCTCGTCGACGAGCCGGAAGTCGCGCTCGAGGCGGTCGACGACGCTCGTGTTGGCTCCCAGCAGGGCCTTGTCGGTGCGCAGCAGGTGCTCGAGGGCGGACTGCCACCACGCGAACTCGAGTTCGGCGCCCACGCGCTCCTCGGGCACGTGCCGCACCGACAGTTCGACCAGGAGCTGCTCCAGCCCCAGGCGCGCGAGCTCGGAACGCAGCTGCGCGCGCTCGACGAGGTTGTCGAAGAACGTCGACTCGGCGGCGAGTCCGGCGAGGGTGCGGACGAGACGCTGCACGGGAAGGGTCGCCAAGCGGTCGGAGCCCTGGCGGCCGAGGATCTGGTCGAGCTCGCCGAGCAGCGCGTCGGTGCGCTGCCACGAGACGTGCACGTCGGCCAGGCCGAGCGGCACCTCGGGGGTGACGCCGGCCTCGACGACGCGCTGCCACTCGGTGCGCTGCTGCTGGATGCGCACGAGCGCCTCGTACATGTCGGGCACGTGCACGCCCGGGCGCACGTACTCCTTCGAGAGGCGCTTGAGCCGACGGCGGTTCGGACCGCTCATCGCCGAGGCGTCGCGGCGCGGGGAATGCGCGTCGATCAGCTCGCCGAGGGGGCGTTCGAACACGCTCGGGCTGAAGCGATCGAGCGACTCGCGGATGCCCTGCAGGAGCTTGAGGTACGCGCCGAGCTCGGAGACCGTCTGGAACGGCCGCATGCGGGTCTGCGCGATGAGCTCGTAGCCGCGCTCGAGCAGGCGCGGAACCTCGTGGGCGTGCAGTTTGCCCGCGAGATCGTGCGCGGCGCGCGCGTCTTCGGTGCGGGTGAAGCTGACGCCGTACCACGGCGAGTCGTCTGGGCCGAAGCGGAACTCGCCCAGGCGTGCCGCCATCGCCAGGGCGCGGGCCGCGGCGTCGCGGCGACCGGCGAGGCGTTCGAGCGTGGCGAGATCGAACCGCGCCTCGGTCGAGGGGGCGGGGGACGTGGATGCCAGAGACGTCAGCGCGCGAAGGACGTCGAGCGCGGAGACGCCCAGTGCCAGGTGCGGCTCGGTCACGGCCGAGCGGTAGTCGCGCAGCACGGTGCGCAGACGCACGAGAGCGTCGTCGATCTCGGCGACCTTGGGCTGCTCGGCCTTCTCGTTTCGGCCGATCGCGCGGATGAGGTCGCGGCGCACGTGGTGCGGCGAGACGGCGAGCCCGGTCAGTCCGACGCCGGCGAGACGGTGACGGATGCCGTCGAGCGTCGAGCGACGGGCGCTGACCACGAGCACGCGCTTGTTGTCGTGGACGAGCTGACCGATCGCGTTGATGACGGTCTGCGTCCCTCCGGTGCCGGGCAGCGTGTGCACGGCGAGGGAGTGACCGGCGGCGATCCGGGCGAGCACCCGCTCCTGCTCGGCGTCGGCGTCCAGCAGCAGGGTGTCGGCGGCGGGCGCACGCTCGTCCGGGCCGACGATCACGGGGTCGGCACGGCGCACGCTGACGCGGGCACGGTCGTCGGGATGCCCCGCGAGGGCGTTCAGCAGCGGGTCGTCGAGGTCGTGCGTGTCGCGCGCCATGCCCGAGCCCACGTCGGCGAACGACGAGATGACCAGGCGCGGGTGCACGACGAAGGTCGGCACGTGCGAGGTCAGGCGGCGGATGTGGTCGATGACCGGCTGCGGTTTGAACACGCCCTGGTCGTACGCGAGACCTGCGAGGGCGGCGCTGTCGATCTGGATGCCGAGATGCGTGCGGAACGCGCGCGAGAGCTCGGGGTTCATCACGAAGGCGCCGTGCAGCTTGAGCTCGAAGTCGCCGTGGTGCCGGCGGATGGCGAGGGGCCGCAGCAGCACGGGGGCCGACCACTCCACTCCCCCGATCTTCCACGCGGAGAGGCCGACGGCCAGATGCACGGGCTCGAGACCGCGGGCGGTGCGCAGCTCGACGTTCTTCGAGGTGATGCGGTCGGCGGCCATGCGTGCCGTGCGCAGGGCGACCTCGTCGCGGAAGAGGTTGGAGAGCATCGTCGCGCGCCCCGTGATGAACTGCGGGAGAGAGCCCGGGTGCGCCTTGGTGATATCGATGCCCGCGTCAAGCGCGTCGTCGAACCGCAGCAGTGTCGACCGGCCGCCCAGGGCTGCCGCCTCGGCGCGGATGCGATCGCGCTCGGGGTCGGCGACGTGGCGGACCACGATGCCGGGCTCCGACAATCGCAGCTCGCCCGGATCGACGGACGACATCGAATCGTCTCCGTCGGCACCGATCACGGTACCGTCCTCAGCTCGCCACACACCTGTCAGACTAAGCCGGTCGATCGGGTAACCCCCGTAGCGGCGGCGAGTTTCGCGACAATCGGCGACACGCCGCACCACCGGCGCTTCCTCCCCAGGCGGCGGATCAGCGGCATCCTCCCCTCTTCCGGGCGGCGGCCCCGCGGGGCTCCCCGACGGTGAAGAGGATGAGGGCATGAGCACAGTCACCAGCACCGAATACGACGGTCCCCTCGGGCCGATCCTGCTGACGTTCATCGACGACGCCCTCGTGCGTCTCGACGTCGCGCACGACGGGATCGACCTCGCCCGCGCCGAGATCTCGCACCGCCTGGGCGTCGTGCCGGAGCCCGACCCGTCGGTCGGCGACGGCCTCGTCGCGCAGCTCGACGAGTATTTCGCCGGCGAACGACGCGCGTTCGAGGTCGCCCTCGACTGGCGCCTCGTGCGCGGATTCACGCGGACGGCGCTCGAGGCGACGCTCGGCATCCCCTACGGAGAAGTGGCGTCGTACGGAGAGGTGGCGCTGATGGCCGACGCTCCGCGCGCCGCGCGGGCGGTCGGCACGGCGTGCGCGTCGAGCCCGTTCTCGATCGTCGTCCCCGTGCATCGGGTGGTGCGCGCCGACGGATCGATCGGCGAGTACGGCGGGCACCCCGAGGTCAAGGAACAGCTGCTCGACCTCGAGAGCAGGGTCGTGCTCGGCGAGAGGCTGCGCGCCGCGGGGTAGGGGGACGCGCCTCTGTGCGGCGCCGGGGCCGCGCGCGACGACGCCCGGCCCCGCCGGAGCGGGACCGGGCGCGGCCGGATCAGTGGTTCGACGCCTTCTCGGCGCCGTACCCGGTGAGGGATCGCACGTCCATCTCGGCCGCCTTGCGGCGGTCTTCGGCGGTGCGCGAGGTGATCGAGCCCAGCCATCCCAGCAGGAAGCCGAGCGGGATCGACACGATGCCGGGGTTGTTCAGCGGCCAGATGGCCACCCCGGTGTTCACGAACACGCTCGTGGGCGTTCCCCAGAAGACCGGCGAGAGGAAGATGAGCACGAGCGCCGAGCCGAGCCCGCCGTACATGCTCCACACCGCGCCGCGGGTGGTGAACTTGCGCCAGAACAGCGAGAACAGGATCGTCGGCAGGTTGGCCGAGGCCGCGACCGCGAACGCGAGGGCGACCAGGAAGGCCACGTTCTGGCCCTGCACGCCGATCCCGCCGAGGATGGCCAGGATGCCGATGACGATGACCGTCCGCCGAGCGACCTTGACCTCGCCGTCGGGCGGCACGTCGCCCTTCTTCACCACGTTGGCGTAGATGTCGTGCGCGAACGACGCGGCCGCGGTGATCGTCAGCCCCGCCACGACCGCCAGGATCGTCGCGAACGCCACCGCCGAGATGAAGCCCAGCAGCAGCGGCCCGCCGAGGGCGAAGGCGAGCAGGGGTGCCGCGGCGTTGACCCCGCCGGGGGCCGCGAGGATCGTGTCCGCCCCGACGAGGGCTCCGGCACCGTACCCGAGCACGAGCGTGAGGATGTAGAACAGTCCGATCAGCCAGATGGCCCAGACCACCGAGCGCCGCGCCTCCTTCGCCGTGGGCACCGTGTAGAAGCGCATGAGCACATGCGGGAGTCCCGCGGTGCCGAGGACGAGTGCGAGGGCGAGCGAGATGAAGTCCCACGGGTTCTTGCCGTACTGCAGTCCCGGGGCGAGGACCGCGTCGCCCTTGGGCGAGGCCGCCACCGCGCTCTCGAGAAGGGTGTTCAGGCTGAAGCCGTTGATCGCGAGCACCCAGACCGTCATCACGACGGCACCGCCGATGAGCAGGAAGGCCTTGACGATCTGCACCCAGGTCGTTCCCTTCATCCCGCCGATCAGCACGTAGACGATCATCAGGATGCCGACCACCGCGACCACGATCGACTGGCCGACCCGCTCGGTGATGCCGAGCAGCAGCGAGACCAGTCCGCCGGCACCCGCCATCTGCGCGAGGAGGTAGAAGAAGCACACCGCGAGCGTCGTGATCGCGGCGGCCATGCGCACGGGGCGCTCCTTGAGGCGGAACGAGAGCACGTCGGCCATCGTGAACTTGCCCGTGTTGCGCATGAGCTCCGCGACGAGCAGCAGGGCCACGAGCCACGCCACGAGGAAGCCGATCGAGTACAGGAACCCGTCGTAGCCGTTGATCGCGATGGCGCCGACGATGCCGAGGAACGACGCCGCCGAGAGGTAGTCGCCGGCGATCGCGAACCCGTTCTGCGGTCCGGTGAACGATCGCCCGGCGGCGTAGTAATCGGCCGCGGTCTTGCTGTTGCGACTGGCCCGGATGACGATGAACAACGTCACGGCCACGAATGCGCCGAAGATCGAGATGTTCAGCACCGGGTTGTTCTCGACCGTCTGGACGGCCGCGTCGAGGGCGGCGAGCACGTCGTTCAAGCGCGTCCCCCCTCAGCCTGCTCGAGCTCGTGACGAAGCTGTTCGGCTCCGGGGTCGAGTTGCCGGTTGGCGTACGCGACGTAGCCCATGGTGATCGCGAACGTGGTCACGAACTGCCCGAGTCCCAGCAGCAGGCCGACGGTGATCGCTCCCGACACCGGCTGGGCCATGAACTCCGGGGCGAACGACGACAGCAGCACGTAGGCGAAATACCAGACGAGGAACACCACCGCGAGCGGGAAGACGAAGCGGCGTTGGCGCCTCTTCAACTCCTGGAACGGGGCGGACTCCTCGACCGCGATGTAATCGACGCCGCCCGTGTGGGCGTCGTCGATGCGACGGTCCGTCATGTGGCCTCCTTGCCTCATGAGTACGGCGCAACGCTGCGCCGTTCGGGGGAAAAGTCCGGGTCGGCTGGCGCTTCCCCGGTGGTAGGGTCGACGCTACGAAACGCGGCGACGAAGCCGTCACCCCCGGAAGTAGGTAGTGCGTGGCTGCACCGTCCACACTTCGAGACGACACGCGACTGGTCTCGCACGCCGTGAGCGAGCTCGCCCGGCGCACGCATTTCCCCGTGGCCTTCGGCGGGCTCGAGCACGACGGGGCGGTGCACGTGTCGACCATCGTCGGCGCCCGCACGCGGAGCATCGAGGGCCTGGTGGTCCATGCGACCCGCGGACTCGGTGGGCGGGCCCTCGTCGAGCGGCGCCCCCGCATGACCCTCGACTACCGCACGTCGCGGTCGATCACGCACGATTACGACCGCGCCATCCTCGGGGAGGGCATCGCCACGCTGTTCGCCGTGCCCGTGCTGGTCGGAGGTGCGGCCCGCGGCGTACTGTACTGCGGCTCCTGGGCGCAATCCCAGGTCGGCGAGGTCGAAGCTCGACCGGCGTTCGATGTGGCGGGCGAGCTCGGCACCGAGCTGCGCGTGCGGGCCGAGGTCGAACGCCGGATGGCGGCTGCGCCGACGCCGGAGGGCGGCCTTAGCGCGGGCGCGCGCGAGGAGATCCGGGAGAGCTACGCGCAGCTGCGGAGCCTGGCCGCGACCGTCGGAGACGACGCCGTGCGCCGACGACTCGAGGACATCGAGGCGCGACTCGCCGCGCTCACCGGCGACAGTCCTGCCACGGGCGCCGAAACGGACGTCCACCTGTCGCGACGCGAGATCGACGTGCTCGCCTGCGCCGCGGTGGGCTCGACGAACGGGGAGATCGCGGCATCCCTCGGTCTGCGTGAGACCACGGTGAAGTCGTACCTGGCCTCGGCGATGTCGAAGCTCGACGCCTCCACCCGACACGCGGCAGTGACACGCGCACGACGGGCCGGGCTCCTCCCCTGACGTCTGGACGACCGGTGGGAAACCCCTGGAAATGGCGGCGAGGAGTTGAGAGCCGCCGCGATTCTCGGCATCGTGGCTGACTCCTGTCGTCGATCAGAGAAGGAGAGTCACCCATGCTGACACTCACCGAAGAGGCCACGACCGCCGTCAAGACCATCACCGCGCAGTTCCCCGACGCCCCGCAGGGCGGCGTGCGCATCGCCGGAGCGGGTTCGCCCGAGTCGCAGTTCGCGCTCTCGGTCGTCGACGCGCCCGAGCCCGCCGACACCGTCGTCGAGAACTCCGGAGCACGGGTCTTCCTCGACACCGACGCCGCCGCGGTGCTCGACGACCGCGTTCTCGACGCGCAGATCGACCCGCAGCAGGGATCGGTGCAGTTCGCCGTGACCACCGCTGCGTGACGCATGTGACACGCTGACGCGTTTCGACGATGCCCCGGCCGGTGTGCCGGGGCATCGTCGTGTGCGGCGGGGGCTTGCGTCCGACGCGGTTCTCGCGCGGCCGCGATCCCCGAGCAGCCTCGCCGTCAGCCGCGGAAGACCACGATCTCGTCTCGTCCCTGGTCGTAGACGAACTGCAAGGACGTGTCCGCGGGCAGATCCGTCGGCTCCCGCTCGGGGGTGTCCTCGGCGAGCAGGATCGTGAAGGTCGCCGGGAACGGGCCCGCCGCACAGGAGGGCAGGAGGAACTGCCCGTCGTACGAGAAGGCATCGTCACCGGTGTCGAGCAGGTCGGGTTGATACACCGTCATGCACCGGGCCGCGCCTTCGCCGGCGCGGAACGAGGGATAGGAGATGACGCGGAAACCCTCGAAGGCTGTATAGGCCTTCACGTTGCCGGTGATCCCGCGGTACAGGGAGCTGGGAATGTCGAACGAAGGGTCCTCCGTGAGCCGGGCGACCTGCGTGGCACCCACCTGGAGGGGATCGGTCTGCACGCGCTGCACGAGCACCAGAGCGGTCAGCAGTGTCGCCACGACGAGCCCGGCCCCGGCGAGCATCACCACCGTGGAACGCCGCAGACGCGGCATCCGCCGGCGGGCCGGGCGGGCCGACTCGCCGTCTTCTCCCCCCGCCTCCGCACCGACGGATGCCGCCTCGGGCTCCGTCTGTTCGCCGTCCGGCGCCGCACGGTCGTCCGCCGCGCCGCCGTCTCTGTCCGCCGCGCGCTGCTCGAGCTCGATCAGGCGCTCCAGCGCCGAAGGGTCGGCGGAGATGTCGGCGCCGGGCGCGTAGGCCCGGCGGCGGAGGGTCGCGAGTTCGTCGTCGTCGTCGATGCGCGGCATGGTCTGATTCAAGCAGGGCGACGACGAGGGATGCGCGACGACGACGCACGCCCTGCGCGCGGCGCGGAGCCGACTGCGCGCGCTGTCCGGCGCCCGGGCGGGGGCGCCGACGTGCGGTTCTCGCGCGGCGTCAGTGACCCGTGAACGACGGTGCGCGCTTGGCCTGGAACGCCGCGAACCCCTCGCGATAGTCGTCGGTGGCCGCGAGGGCCGCCTGGGCGCGGTTCTCGAGCGCCATGGCGTCCCACAGCCCCAGCCGCTCGTCGCGGATCGCCGAGACGATGCGCTTGCTCGCCCGGAAGGCGGCGGTGGGCCCGGCCGCCGCGCGGACGGCGGCGAGGCTCGTGGCATCCTGCACCTCGGCGGCGGGGAGCACGCGCGAGAAGAGGCCCGCCCGCACCGCTTCCTCGCCCGACAGCAGGCGACCGGTGTAGATGAGATCAAGGGTCGCGTGGATGCCGAGCCGCTCGGCGAACAGCGCGTGGCCGCCGGAGTCGAGGGTCGCTCCCAGGGCCGCGAAGGGCGAACCGATCCTGGCGGTGTCGGCGACGTAGACGACGTCGGTGGCGATGAGCAGGCCGAGGCCGACGCCCAGGCACGCGCCGTGGGCGACCGCGAAGGTGGGTGCGGGGAAGGCCGCCATGCGACGCAGCAGCGGCGCCAGCGTCTCGTCCAGGTAACCGCCGACGTCGTCGGTCGACGGGTCGACGCCGGAGATGTCGCGACCGGCGCAGAAGGACGGCCCCTCACCCCGCAGCAGAACGGCGCGGGCGCCGTCCGCCTCAGCGCGGTCGTAGGCCGCGGCCAGGGCGTGCAGATCGTCGAGACCGACGGCATTGCGGCGTGCGGGGGCGTTCAGGACGATCTCGGCGACACCGTCGGCGCCGGTGTACTCGATCATGCGACTCCCCCGCGGGCGCGCCCGGGTGACGGATCGCCTATGGAGATGCGGTGCGGGGTCATGGCATCCTTCGTCATCCGTCGTAGTCGACGCGAACGGCGTCGGAGGTCGGGTGGGACTGGCAGGTCAGCACGTAGCCGCGGGCGATCTCGTCGGGCTCGAGGGCGTAGTTCTCGGTCATCGACACCGCCCCCTCGATCACGCGGGCGCGGCAGGTTCCGCAGACACCGCCGGCGCACGCGAACGGCACGTCGGGCCGCACGCGCAGGGCCGCGGCCAGGATCGTCTCGTTCGCGGCGATCGGGCTCTCCACCGACGCCGACTGGCCGTCGAGGGTGAAGTCGATGCGGCGTACCGGCTCGTCGGCGCGCACGCGCACGGGGCGCGCTCCCCCGGTCTGCGCCGGCGCGTCGCCGTCTCCGGCGGTGAACAGCTCGAAACGCACGCGCTCGCGCGGCACACCGACCTCGGTGAGCGCCTCGCGGCACAGCTCGACGAGGGCGAACGGCCCGCACAGGAACCATTCGTCGACGGATGCCGGATCGATCAGGCGCGACAGGATGAGGCGCAGTCGCTCGTCGTCGATGCGTCCCGAGAACACCGGGGCCGCCCGCTGCTCGCGCGAGAGCACGTGATGCAGCGTGACGCGGGCGGGGTACCGGTCCTTCAGGTCGGCGAGCTCGTCGACGAACATCACGTCGGTCGAGGACCGGTTGGCGTAGACGATCGTCATCCGACTCTCGGTCGAGCGTTCGAGCACATCGGCGGCGAGCGCCATGATGGGGGTGATCCCGGAGCCGGCGGCGATGGCCACGACGTGTCCGGTCGCCGTCGAGGCTCGCGAGACGAAGGTGCCCTGCGGGCTCATCACGTCGATCTCGTCGCCCGGGCGCAGGTCCTCGTGCGCCCAGGTCGAGAACCGGCCGTCGGGGTCGCGCTTGATGCCGACGCTGATCGTCCCGCGCGTCGGAGGTCGGCAGAGCGAGTACGACCGCCGCAGGTCTTCGCCGTCGACGCGCGCTCGAAGGGCGACGTACTGGCCCGCGGCGTAGTCGAAGGCGTCGACGAGCTCGTCGGGGACGGCGAAGGTCACCTCGATCGCGGTCGGAGTGAGGGGGCGGACGTCCGCGACCCGCAGGGTGTGGAACCGGGCACGGGCACGACCCCCGGTCTCGCGCACGGCACCGAGGGTCGGGCTTCCCGCGAACGCCGGGGTCACGGCATCCGCAGCCGTGTCGGTCGTCGTCATCAGAGGGCCTTGAAGTGGTCGAAGGGTTCGAGGCACGCCCGGCACTCCCAGTGCGACTTGCACGAGGTCGACCCGAAGCGCGAGACCTCGCGGGTGTCGAGGGAGCCGCACCGGGGGCACGCGACGCTGAGCTTCACGCGGATGGGGCCCGCGGGAGCCCGGCCGGACGGCGGGGCGATGCCGTACTCGGTGAGCTTGCGTCGTCCCGCGTCGCTCATCCAGTCGGTGGTCCACGCGGGTGTCAGCGTCGTCGAGACGACGACGTCGTCGAAGCCGGCGGAGGTGAGGGCGAGCACGATGTCGTCGCGGATCGCATCGACCGCCGGGCACCCCGAGTAAGTCGGGGTGATCGTGACGGTCACGGTCTCCCCGTCCAGGCGGACGTCGCGCAGCACTCCGAGATCGTCGATCGTGAGCACGGGCACCTCGGGGTCGACGACGGCCGCGACGATCTCGCGAGCACGGTCCCGCGTCGCGGTCACCATGTCGCCCCCGGATGCCGGCGGGCCAGCACCTGCAGCTCGGCCAGTAGCGGCCCGAAGGCGGGGTGATGCCGCCCCCGGCGTCCCCCCGCGGAGGACGAGGCGATCGCGGGGACCGGGACGTCCTCCTCCGCAAGCACCTCCGCGAGCACCTCGTCGACGCGGCCGCGCAGGATGGAGGGGCGCACGGCGATGCCCTCGAGACGGTCGTGCAGCGGCAGATCGCGGAACACCTCGTCGAGGTACGGCCAGGTGTCATCGAGGGCGACGAGGAAGCGGCGACGCGACTCGTCGGTACCGCCGGCGAGACGGAGCGTCCACTGCACGGCGTGATCGCGGTGGTAGTCGACCTCCTTCTCGGCCTTGGCGGCGACGGCGGACAGCACGGGATCGGTGGATGCCGACAGGTCGCGGTACAGCTCGAGGAGGTACGCGGATGCCAGGAGCTGGCGGGCGATCGTGTGCGCGAAGTCGCCGTTCGGAAGCTCGAAGAGCCACGCGCTGCGGAAATCGCGCTCGTCTCGCCAGTATGCGAGATCGTCTTCGCTGCGCCCGTCGTGGCTGCCGGCGTAGCGCAGCAGCGAGCGGGCGTGGCCGAGGAGGTCGAGGGCGATGTTGCCGAGGGCGACGTCCTCCTCCAGCTCGGGGGCACGGGCGACCCAGCCGCAGAGGTTCTGCGCGAGGATGAGCGCGTCGTCGCCCAGGTGCATCGCGTACGCGGCGACGTCGGGATCGGTCGCCCGGTCCTCTCCCCCGGCGAGTTCGGCGGCGAGCTCGCGCGCGTCGAGCGAGACGTCGCCGTGGGTGCCGGTGGGTTCGACGGGCTCAGCCACCGGCGCCGTGGCCCCGGCCTGCGGCGCTGCGGCTCCGGTCACCGGGGCTGCGACCCCAGGTCCCTGAGCCTGTCGAAGGGACCGGTCCCCCTGATCGGTCGAGATGCTCACAGGTGCGGCACCCCCTCGGAGGCGGTGTAGTACACGGCGTGCCGATAGTTCTTGCCCGCCGGGGACTCGAAGAACGCGCCCTTGGCCCCCGGGTCGCTCGTGGTCACGGCATCCGAGGGCACGACCCACACCGAGACGCCCTCGCCGCGCCGGGTGTACAGGTCGCGCGCGTTGCGGACGGCGAGTTCGGCGTCGGGTGCGTGGAGCGAGCCGACGTGCACGTGACTGAGGCCGCGGCCTGCGCGCACGAAGACCTCCCACAGGGGCCAGGTCTCCGCGGGGCTCCCGCCGGGCGTGGCCATCAGGCGGCCGCCGTCGTCTCGGCGCGGGCGGCGCTCTTCTTCGCGGCGTAGGCCGCGGCGGCCTCGCGCACCCAGGCGCCTTCCTCGTGGGCGTCACGGCGGTGCTGGCGGCGCATCGTGTTGAGCGGACCGCGTCCGGCGAGCACCTCGTGGAACTCGGTCCAATCGATCTCGCCCATGCGGTACTCGCCGGTCGCCTCGTCGAACCGCAGCTCGGCGTCGGGCAGCGTCACGCCCAGCACGGCCGCCTGCGGCACGAGCATGGACACGAAGCGCTGACGCAGCTCGTCGTTGCTGAAGCGCTTGATGTTCCACGCCATCGACTGCGCCGAGTTGGGCGAGTCGTCATCGGGGGGTCCGAACATCATCAGGCTCGGCCAGTACCAGCGGTTCACGGCATCCTGAGCCATCTCCCGCTGCTCCTCTGTTCCCTGCATGAGGGTGAGCAGGATCTCGAAACCCTGGCGCTGGTGGAACGACTCCTCTTTGCAGATGCGCACCATCGCGCGACCGTAGGGCCCGTACGAGGCGCGGCACAACGGCACCTGGTTGCAGATCGCGGCGCCGTCGACGAGCCAGCCGATCGCGCCCATGTCGGCCCAGGTGGGGGTCGGGTAGTTGAAGATCGACGAGTACCGCGCCTTCCCGTCGACGAGCTGCTGCGTCATCTCGTCGCGCGTGATGCCGAGGGTCTGCGCCGCGGAGTAGAGGTACAGGCCGTGACCCGCCTCGTCTTGCACCTTCGCGAGCAGGATCGACTTGCGCTTCAGGCTCGGTGCCCGCGTGATCCACGCCCCTTCCGGCTGCATGCCGATGATCTCGGAGTGCGCGTGCTGCGAGATCTGGCGGATCAGCGTGCGGCGGTAGGCGTCCGGCATCCAATCGCGCGGCTCGATGCGGCCGTCGGCCTCGATGAGGGCGTCGAACGTCGCCTCGCCATCGAGGGCGTGGGCGTGGGCGTCCGCGGGGGGTACGGTCATCGTCATCGTCGACTCCTTTTACAGACCGATCGTTCAGTAAAACTGTAGCCGAGGGCGCCCGGGACCGCAATGGGACTGACCTCGCGCGCGGCGGCGTGTGGGCTGCATGCACCCGACCACGACCGGAAGACGGAACCCCATGGCAGACACCGCGATCTTCGACGTCGACGGCACCCTCGTCGACACCAACTACCAGCACGCCCTCGCCTGGTACCGGTCATTCCGCCGCTTCGACATCGTGCTGCCGATCTGGCGCATCCACCGCGCGATCGGCATGGGCGGCGATCAGCTCGTACCCTCCCTCACCGACGACAGGGTCGAACGCGCGCACGGCGACGACCTGCGTGCCGCGTGGGCCGAGGAGTTCGAACCGCTCATCGACGAGGTGCGCCCCTTCGACGGAGCGCACGATCTGCTCCTCGAGGTCAAGAAGCGCGGATTCCAGGTCGTGCTCGCCAGCTCCGGCAAGAGCGACCACGTCGAGCATTTCCTCGACCTCGTCGAGGCGCGCGACATCGCCGACGCATGGACGACCTCCGACGACGTGACCGCCAGCAAACCCGCCCCCGACCTCGTGCAGACGGCCCTCGCCCGCGTGTCCGGCACGGGCGGGATCATGATCGGAGACTCCCCCTGGGATGCCGTGGCGGCCGGCGACGCCGGCGTCGACACGGTCGCGGTGCGCACCGGCGGGTTCTCCGTCGACGAGCTTCACGACGCAGGCGCCGTCCGGGTCTTCGACAGCCTGCGCGATCTCATCGACGGCCTCGACGGCACCCCGCTCGCGCGGCCCGGCGTGTGAGCGGCGACCGCGCGGTCGCCGGCCGAGATCGAGTCGTCGTGGGGAACGCTCAGACCCGGGAGCGTCGCACCTGCGCGAGGTAGCGGTAGACCGTCGGCTCCGACACCTGGAGGGCGGTCGCCACCTGCGCCACCGCGCCCTTCAGCAAGAAGACGCCCGCGCGCTCCAGCTCACCGACCGTCGAGGTCTTCTCCTGCACGCTCATGCGATGAGGCTCGACACCTCGAGCGGCGACGATGCGATCGATGCCGTCCAGGGCCAGCTCGTCGACACTCGCGCTGAGTCGCTCCGCGACGGGCGCGGCGGTGCCGACACCCGGGTCCACCACCGCTTTCGGCACGCCGGTGGTCGCCGTGATGGCCTCGAGGAGATCACGCGCGCGGCGGAGCGGCTCATCGTCGACGTTGACGCAGAGCATGCCGACGACGGCACCCACCCTGTCGCGGATGAAGAACGTGGAAGAGCGGAAGGCGCCGCCCGTCCGCGAGACGGCCAGGTAATTCGCGAGGAAGTCCCGATCGTCGTGCTCGTGATTCTGCAGCACCTTGAGCACGAGATCCGTCGCCGGGCCGCCGACGGAACGGCCGCTCACGTGACCGTTGGTGAGGGCGACGATGGAGCGGCTCACGTCGCTGGTGTCGTGCAGGACCACCTCGGTGCGGGGTCCGAGCAGCTCCGCGAGGAAGTCCATCATCGGCAGATAGGGCGCGAACTCCGGCCGCATCACTCGCGTCTCATCGACGACCGTCCGTCTCATCACCGATCTCCTCCCCCGCCGCGTCTTCCGCATCGACGTGATGGTCAATTTAGATTGCGCGCACGTAACAATTCTGCTTCATCATGATAATATTCTCTTATTATCGCCGCGGAGTCGATAGCTTCCGATGACAACGACGTTTGGAAAGGCCCCCCCCTACATGACCCGTCACGCCCGCACCCTCACCGCCATCGGCGCTCTCGCCGCGAGCGCCGCCCTCACCCTCTCGCTCTCCGCGTGCGGCGGCCCGAGCGCACCCCAGCCCGGTGATGCGCAGACCGACGGCGCCGCATCGTCGATTCCCGACACGTCCGCGCTGCTCGACGGCGTCGGCGCCGACGACGCACTCGTCGCGATGGTCCCGAGCACGATCAGCGACGCCGGACAGCTCGTCGTCGGCTCGAACGTGCAGTCTCCCCCGAACAACTTCTACGCCGCAGACGGTTCCACCGTCGTGGGGTCGGACCACGACCTCATCACCGCGATCGCCAAGAAGCTCGGCCTCGACGTGCAGTACGAGAACCAGGACTTCGGCTCGCTCATCACGAGCCTGCAGTCGGGACGCGTCGACGTCACCATCGCCGCGATGAACGACACAGCCGAGCGTCAGCAGGCCATCGACTTCGTCGATTACCTGACGTCCGGCATCACGATCATGGTGCAGAAGGACAACCCCGCCGGGATCACCGGACCCGACACGCTGTGCGGTCACTCCGTGGCCGTCGTCACAGGCACGAGCCAGCAGGAGTTCGCCGAGTCCACCAGCGCGGACTGCACCGCCGACGGCAAGGAGGCCGTGGAGGTCGTCGTCACCGACAGCGACAGCCAGAACCAGACCCAGCTGCGCACGGGACGGATCGACGCGATCGTCAACGACCTCCCGAGCGCGGTCTACATCTCGCAGACCACTCAGGACGGAAACGCGTTCGAGGTCGTGCCGGGCGACGTCATCGACGGAGCCCCCTACGGCATCGGCGTCACCAAGGACAACGCCGGCCTGCGCGATGCGATGGCCCAGGCGCTCGATGCGCTCATCGACGACGGCACCTACGCCGAGATCCTCGACTCCTGGGGGATCTCCTCCGGCGCCGTGACCGAGGCCGTCGTCAACGGGGGCAAGTGACGGTGTCGATCTCCACATCCCGGCTGGGCGATGGACGCGGTCCGTCGCCCGCCGCGGGCGGGGAACGGCCCCTCCTCCCCCAGGTCCGACTGAAGCACTGGGGGCGGTGGGTCAGCGGAGTCGTCATCGTGCTCCTGCTGGTCGCCCTCATCGCCGCCGCCTCGCAGGGTGACATCTCCTACGGCGACATCCCGTACTACGTGATCTCGCCGATCATCCTTCAAGGTCTCGTCGGCACCATCGTGCTCGCGGTCGTCGCCCAGCTGAGTGCGATCGTCATCGGTGTCGTCATCGCTCTCATGCGCATCTCGAAGAACCCCGTCGCCCAGGCTTTCGCGGCCGGGTACACCTGGTTGTTCCGCGGATTGCCGGTACTGCTGCAGATCCTGCTCTGGTACAACCTCGCGCTGATCTTCCCGCGCCTGCAGGTCGGCATCCCGTTCACCGACGTGCTCTTCGTCGACGTGAGCACGAATGCCGTCATGACCACCTTCATCGCGGCGTTCCTGGGCCTCGCGCTCAACGAGAGCGCGTACATGGCGGAGATCGTCCGCGCGGGCCTCAAGAGCGTCGACCGTGGCCAGATCGAGGCCGCGCAGTCCATCGGCCAGACCCCGATGCAGCGCATGGCGCGGATCGTGCTCCCCCAGGCGATGCGCATCATCATCCCCCCGACCGGCAACGACTTCATCAACATGCTCAAGGGCACGGCCATGGCATCCGTGATCGGGTACGTCGAGCTCATCCGTGCCGCCAACAACATCTCGTCGTTCAACCTGCAGGTCATGGAGACGCTCATCGCCGCGGCCATCTGGTACATGGTGATCGTCAGTGTCGCCAGCGTCGGGCAGTTCTACCTCGAGCGCGCCTTCGACCGTCAGGATCGCCGGCCCGGCGGTCCGCGCAACGCACGCGCCCTTCGCCGGAAGATCGTCGGCGATCTCGGCCGTCCCCCGCTGATGAGGAGCGAGAAATGACCGTCACCCCCGACGCCGCACCTGTTCTCGAAGCGGTGCGCATCACGAAGTCCTACGGACACAATGTGGTGCTGAGCGACGTGTCGCTCACCGTCCGCAGCGGCGAGGTCGTCTGCATCATCGGCCCGTCCGGCGCCGGGAAGTCCACGTTCCTGCGCACGCTGAACCGTCTCGAGGAGCCCGACAGCGGCGAGGTCTGGGTGGGCGGCGAACCCATGGGCTACGAGCTCCGCGACGGCAAACTGCACGAGTTGACGGAGCGCCGCCTGTCGGCGCAGCGCGCGAAGACGGCGATGGTCTTCCAGCACTTCAATCTCTTCCCGCATCTCACGGTGCTCGGCAACGTGATGGAGGGGCCGGTGCGCGTGCAGCGTCGACCGTCGAAAGAGGTGCGGGCGGAGGCCGTCGCGATCCTCGAACGGGTCGGCCTAGGCGAACGGATCGACGCGTATCCGAGCCAGCTGTCGGGCGGTCAGCGGCAACGCGTCGCGATCGCCCGGGCGGTGGCCATGAAGCCGCTGTTCCTGTTGTTCGACGAACCGACCTCGGCCCTGGACCCGGAGCTCGTCGGCGAGGTCCTGACGGTGATGGGCGACCTCGCTCGGGAGGGGATGACGATGCTCGTCGTCACGCACGAGATGGCGTTCGCCCGCGAGGTCGCGGATCGCGTGGTGTTCATGGCCGATGCCGGCATCGTCGAGGAGGGGCCGGTGGAGCAGGTGCTCGGCGACCCTCGCGAGGCGCGGACGCGGCAGTTCCTGCAGCGGGTGCTGGCATGAGCTCGACGGCCTGGGAGAGATACCTCGCAGCGTTCCGCGAACCGAGCGGGTATCTCAACTTCGCCAGCTACGGTCCTCCGTCGCAGGCCGTGGTCGACACGATCGGCGGGCTCGCCCAGGCGGCCGCGGACGGCGAGGCCTCCGCACGGCTGCATGCCGAAGACCGGCGCGCCCTCGCGGCAGTCTCCCGTCTGAGCGGCTTCGCTCCGGATGCCGTGACCCTGACCAGCAGCACCTCCCTCGGGCTGTTCCAGATCGCCTTCGGATTGCCGCCGGGCGAGGTCCTCGTCAGCGCGGCGGAGTTCCCCTCCAACCTGTACGCGTGGTGGCGGTCGGAGGAGGCGGGCCTCACCCGGGTGCGGACCCTGCCTCCCGTCGCCGGAGTCCCCCTGGCCCCGGTCACCGCCGCGCGCGTCGCCGAGGCCGTCACGGCCGATACCGTGGCCGTCGCCGTCAGTGCCGTCGACTTCCGCACCGGAGCCCGTGCGGACCTCGCTGCGCTCCGCGACGCCGTTGGCGACCGGCTTCTCATCGTCGACGGCATCCAGGGGTTCGGCGTCATCGAGGCCGATTGGACGCTGGCGGATGCGCTGGTCGTCGGCGGACAGAAGTGGCTCCGAGCCGGATGGGGAACCGGCTTCCTGGCGCTGTCCCCGCGGGCGCTGGAGCGCCTCCGTCCCCTTCTCGGCGGCTGGACCGGCGTCGAGGAGGCGGGGCTCTACGACGGACGTCCGCACCCGGCTCTTCCCGGAGCGCAACGCCTGTCGATCACCAACGCCTCCCCGTTCAGCTCAGGTGCCCTCGCGACCGCTCTCGAGCTGCTGGAGAGCGTCGGCGTACCGACCGTCGGCCGGCGCATCGCCGACAGGACCGGTCAGTTGTCGACCGCGCTGACGGATGCCGGTTTCCCCGTGCTGTCACCACAGGAGGACGGTGCGCGCGCCGGCATCGTCGTGGCGCACGTCGCCGACCGATCGGCCCCCACGACCGTCGCGCGTCTCGCCGAGCGCGGTGTGACGGCCACCGCGCACGGTTCCGACCGTGTGCGCTTGAGTGTGCACGCCACCACCTCGTCGTCCGCGGTCGACGCCGCCATCGACGCCCTGAAGGGAACCCCATGACCATCATCTCCACCGTGACCTCGCCCGAAGCCCCCGCCGCCATCGGCGCCTACTCGCAGGCCGTCCGCACCGGGGAACTCGTCTTCGTCTCGGGACAGCTGCCCCTCGACCCCGCGACGGGAGAGCTCGTCGGCGCCGACGTGCGCGCCCAGGCCGCGCAGTCGCTGAGCAACGGCGCCGCCATCCTCGCCGCCGCCGGCTCGAGCATGGACCGCGTGGTCAAGACCACGATCCTGCTGACCGACATCGCCGACTTCGCCGCGGTGAACGAGGTCTACGGCGAACGCTTCACCGGCGCGGTGCTGCCCGCTCGTGCGGCCTACCAGGTCGCCGCCCTCCCCCGCGGCGCGAAGGTCGAGATCGAATTCATCGCCGTCTGCGGAGACTGAGGGCCCCGCGGATCAGCGCAGGTCGTAGACCCGCTTGTACTTGCCCTCGCTGCGGGGAAGGACGCCCGGCTCCTCGACGCGCACGTCGACCGTCGTGCCGATGAGCACCTTGATGCGCTGCTGCAGCACGAGGCCGGCGGCTTCGCACACCTCGCGTTCCAGGGCCGGATGCCTCTCGATGCGGACGGTCATGGCATCCATCCGCCCCTCGCGCCGCAGCTCGAGCACGAAGTGGGGCGTGAGGGTCTCGATGCCCATCACGATCTCCTCGATCTGCGTCGGGAAGAGGTTCACGCCGCGCAGGATGATCATGTCGTCGTTGCGGCCGGTGATCTTCTCGATGCGGCGCATCGACGGGAACGCCGTGCCGGGGTGCAGCCGGGTGAGGTCGCGGGTGCGGTAGCGGATGACCGGGAACGCCTCCTTTGTGAGGGAGGTGAAGACGAGCTCGCCGAGCTCGCCGTCGGCGACGGGCTCGCCGGTCTCGCCGTCGATCGTCTCGGGGAGGAAGTGGTCCTCCCACACGTGCGGGCCGTCTTTGGTGAGGGCGCTCTCGGATGCCACGCCCGGGCCCATCACCTCGCTCAGGCCGTAGATGTCGACGGCGACGAGGTCGAGCCGGCGCTCGATCTCGCGTCGCATCTCGTTGGTCCAGGGCTCCGCGCCGAGCACGGCGACCTTGAGCGAGGTGGATCGCGGGTCGACACCCGCGGCCTCCAACGCGTCGGCGATCGTCAAGAGGTAGCTGGGCGTGCAGAGGATGGCATCCGGTTCGAAGTCCTGGATGAGCTGGGCCTGGCGCGCGGTCTGCCCACCCGACATCGGGATGACGGTCGCCCCGAGCCGCTCGATGCCCGCGTGCGCGCCGAGGCCCCCGGTGAACAGGCCGTAGCCGTACGCGTTGTGCACGCGATCGCCCGCGCGGATGCCGGCCGCGCTCAGCGAGCGCGCGACGAGGTCGGCCCAGCGGTCGAGGTCGCCGGCGGTGTATCCGACCACCGTGGGACGCCCGGTCGAGCCGGAGGAGGCGTGGATGCGGCGGACATCCGACATCGGCACGGCGAACATCCCGAAGGGGTAGGTCTCACGGAGGTCGGCCTTCGTCGTGAACGGCAGCAGGCGGATGTCGTCGAGCGAGCGGATGTCGTCGGGGTGCACACCGGCCTCGTCGAACGTCCGGCGGTACAGCGCGACGTTGTCGTACGCGTGGCGCACGGTCCACTGCAGGCGCTCGAGCTGCAGGGCGCGGAGCCTGTCGAGCGGGATGCCGGTGGGATCGACGGATGCCAGGAAGTCCGGGCGCGATGCGGTGGTCAGGGTCATCGGGACACCTCCGTGGTCGTGAGCGCGGCGTTGCGCTGGGGGTCGTTCGCGGGTCGGGGGCCGGAGGCGTCGACAGGCTCAGCCACCGGCGCGTCAGAGCTCACCGCCACGTCAGAGGTCCCTGAGCTCGTCGAAGGGACCGGAACCGGCGGACGCCGGTCCGTCGTGATGCTGCGGCCGCGCACCTCGGCGACGAGGTCGCCCGTCTCATCCGTCACCCGGATGTCGTACAAGCCTGTCCGGCCGCTGCGGGCGCGGCGCGCAGCCGTCGCCGTGAGCGTCTGCCCGGCTGTCGTGGACTTCAAGAACGTGATGTCGGCGCCGCCGGCGACCGTCACGCGCTCGTCCTCGTTGCAGGCGATCGCGAAGGCCGTGTCGGCGAGGGTGAAGACGAGCCCGCCGTGGGTGATGGCGAAGCCGTTCAGCATGTCGTCGCGCACGGTCATCGACACCCGCGATTCTCCGGGCGCGTCGTGTTCGACGACCATGCCGAGCATCGCGGATGCCTGATCGCGCTGCATCATCGGCCGCAGACTCATGCCGGCACCGCCACCGGAGCCCACGTCTTGGCCACGAGCGTGAGCACGTCGTACTGCGCGACGATCTCGTCGTCCTGGTTGCGGATCACGGCATCCCACCGCACCTCGCCGTACTCGTCGGTCTCGCGCGGGGTGATCTGCTTCGCCGTGAGCGACACGCGGATGCGGTCGCCGGGTGAGACGGGGGTGACGAAGCGGAGGTTCTCGAGGCCCGAGTTCGCCAGCACGGGACCCGGCGCGGGGTCGACGAAGAGCCCTGCCGCCCACGACACGAGCAGGTACCCGTGCGCGACGCGTCCCGGGAAGAACGGGTTCGCCGCGGCCGACTCCTCGTCCATGTGCGCGTAGAACGTGTCGCCGGTGAATCTCGCGAACACCTCGATGTCGTCGAGGGTGACCTCTCGCTCGGCCGACTCCACGGCATCCCCGATCCGGAGATCCGAGAGGGGTTTGCGGAACGGGTGCGTCCCCGTGGAGTCGGTCTCGGCTCCCGGATGCCACACCCCGGTGAGCGCGGTCAGCATGCGCGGCGAACCCTGAATCGCGGTGCGCTGCATGGAGTGGAGGACGGAGCGGATGCCGCCGAGCTCCTCGCCGCCACCCGCCCGACCGGGCCCGCCGTGCACGAGGTGCGGCACGGGGGCGCCGTGGCCGGTCGAGGTGCGCGCATCGTCGCGGTCGAGGAAGAGCACGCGGCCGTTCATCGCGCCCATGCGGGTGAGCAGTTCGGTCGCGACGTCGGGGTCGTGGGTGGCGATGCTCGTGACGAGCGAGCCGCCGCCCCGGCCCACGATGGTCGCGGCCTCGGCGACGTCGGCGTATTCGACGATGCTCGCGACCGGCCCGAACGCCTCGATGTCGTTGACGGCCGGGGTCGCGGCATCCGCGAAGGCCAGGAGCATGGGCCGGAGGAACGCCCCCTCTTCGGGTGTGCCCTCGGGCGCCTCGGCCGAGCCGACGACGAACCGCCCTCCTGCCGCCTGGAGCGCCGTCACCTGCCGCAGCACCTCGTCGCGCTGCTCGCGCGAGACGACCGGGCCCATCGTGACGCCCTCGGCGCGCGGGTCGCCGACGACCACGCGCTCGGCGATCTTGTCGCGCAGCGCCTCGGCCACGGCATCCGTCATTCCCGCCGGCACGATCGCGCGGCGGATCGCGGTGCACTTCTGCCCCGCCTTGGTCGTCAGCTCCACGAGCAGCTGCTTCACGTAGGCGTCGAACTCGGGGGTGCCGGGTACCGCGTCGGGGCCGAGGATCGAGGCGTTGATCGAGTCGGTCTCGCTCGTGAACCGCACCCCGGGCCTCGCCTGGGCGCGGAGGCGCTGGGCGGTGGAGGCGCTGCCGGTGAAGCCGACGGTGTCGCCGAGGTCGAGGAGGTCGAACAGGCCCGGGACGCTCCCGCTGATCAGCTGCAGGGCACCCTCGGGCAGGAGGCCGGTCTCGACGACCATCCGCACCCACGCCTCGGCGATGTACGCCGTCGGGGTCGCGGGCTTCACGATCGTCGGGAGCCCGGCGAGGAACGCGGGGGCGAACTTCTCGAGCGCCCCCCACATCGGGAAGTTGAAGGCGTTGATCTGCACCGCGACACCGGGCAGGCGCGTGTACACGTGCCGACCGAGGAAGGAGCCGTCCTTCGACAGCGGCTCGACCGGTCCGTCGAGCACGACCTTTCCGGCGGGGAGTTCGCGACGGGCCTTCGACGAGAAGGTGAAGAGCACGCCGATGCCGCCGTCGACGTCGCTGAGCGAGTCGCGGCGGGTCGAGCCGGAACGCTCCGAGAGGGCGTAGAGCTCTTCGCGGCGGTCGTTCAGCGCGATCGCGAGGTTCTTCAGCACCATCGCGCGCTGGTGGAAGGTGAGGGCGCCGATGCTCTTCTGGCCTTCGCGCCGTGCGTAGGCGACGGCACCCTCGAGGTCGAGCCCGCGCGTGCTGACCCGCACGATCTCCTCCCCCGTCGACGCGTCCCGCACGATCGCCGCGTCGGGGTCGCCGTCCGGCGTCCACCACGCACCCTTCACGTAGCTCGGCAGAAACGTCATCGTTCGCTCCATTCGTAGAATCCGCGGCCGGTCTTGCGACCCAGGTGCCCCTGGGCGACGAGCTCTCGCAGCAGCGCGGGCGGGGTGAAACGCGCGCCGAACGCGCGCTCGAGTTCTTCGGCGATGCCCAGGCGCACGTCGAGCCCGACGATGTCGGTCGTGCGGAGGGGGCCCATCGGATGCCGGTACCCCAGCTCCATCGCCGTGTCGATGTCGTGCGCCGACGCGACGCCTTCTTCGAGCATGCGGATCGCTTCGAGCCCCAGGGCGACGCCCAGGCGGCTGGACGCGAAGCCCGGCGCATCGCGCACGACGACGGCGGTCTTGCCGATGGCCTCGACCCAGTCGGTCGCCGCGCCGACGACCTGCGGTTCGCTGCGCGACCCGGTGACGACCTCGACCAGCGCCGATGCCGGGACGGGGTTGAAGAAGTGCAGGCCGAGGAACCGCTGCGGGCGGCGGAGCGCGGCGGCGAGCGCATCGATCGAGATGGAGGAGGTGTTGGATGCCACGACCGCGTCGTCGTGCACGGCCCCCTCGATCCGCGCGAGGGCGTCGACTTTGAGCGCGCGATCCTCGGGGACGGCCTCGATCACGAGGCCCGCGTCGGCGAACGCGGCGGTGTCGACGCCGGTGGTCAAGGTGTCGGCATCCGGGATCTCGATGCCCTTCTGCGCGGAGCGGGCCAGAGCGGTCTCGACGCGCTCGCGGGCGGCCTCGGCGGCCGCGGCGTCGCGCTCGACGACGTGCACGCGGGCACCGGCGAGCAGGAACGCGTGCGCGATCCCGGCTCCCATGCGGCCCCCGCCGAGCACGCCGACGCTGGTGGGCACGGACGCGGGGACCCGGTCGGTCGAGGGGCGCGGCGCGGCGGCGGTTCCGGCGAGGGCGTGGGCTGGAGACGTGGTCTCGGGGAGGGTCACTTCTTCTTCCTCTCGAGGAACGCGGTCATGCGCGCGCGCTTGTCGGCGCTGTCGAACAGCTCGGCCTGGAGTTCGCCGTCGATGGCGGGGTGCTCCGCGCGGGGCGCGAGCAGGGCGCGCTTGGTGAGGATGGTCGCGCGCGCGGAATTCGCGGCGATGCGGTCGGCGATCGCGTGGGCGGCGTCCAGCAGCGCGTCGGGCTCGTGCACGCTCGACAGCAGTCCCCACGCGAGGGCCTCGTCGGCGTCGATCACCCGCGCCGTCAGCAGAAGCTCGCTCGCGCGGGCGTGGCCGACGATCTCGGGCAGCCGCCACGACGCTCCGGCCGCGGCGATGATGCCGAGCCCCGGCTCGGGGTTGCCGAATCGCACACGCGGGGTGCCGATGCGGATGTCGGCCGCATAGGCGAGCTCGGCTCCCCCGCCGAGCGCGAAGCCGTCGACGGCCGCGATCACGGGCATCGGCAGGCGGCGGATGCGATCGAACGCGGTCGCATTGATCCCGCGGCGCGCGTCGTCGCCGGTGCGTTCGCGCAACTGCGCGATGTCGGCCCCGGCGGCGAAGATCCCCCCGGCGCCGGTGATGATGAGCGTGCGCGGGCGCTCCTCCAGCTCCTCACAGAGGGCGTGGAATTCGTCGATCATCGCCTGGTCGATCGCGTTGCGGCGCTCCGGCCGGTCGAGGGTGGCGACGACGCGATCGGCGCGGTCGTCGATGCGGATGCGCGGTGTCGAGCCCGTCGCCCCGGTGGCTGAGCTCGTCGAAGCCCCCGGCCCCAGGTCTCCGCCGGCCCGGGTCCCTTCGACAGGCTCAGGGACCTGCGCTGGCGCATCGACCTGGGCCGAGGTTGCCGGCGTGTGCGTCTCAGCCATCGACCCGCTCCACGATCATCGCCGTGCCCTGCCCGACGCCGACGCACATGGTCGCCAGGCCGTAGCGCGCGTCCTCGCGCTCGAGCCGACCGAGCAGCGTCACGAGAAGCCGCGAGCCGCTCGACCCCAGCGGATGTCCGAGAGCGATCGCCCCGCCGTCGGCGTTGACGATCTCGGGGTCGAGCCCCAGCCGACGCATGCACGCGAGCGACTGCGACGCGAACGCCTCGTTGAGTTCGACCGCCCCCAGATCGGATGCCGACAGCCCTGCCTTCGCGAGAGCCTTCTCGGTCGCGGGCACGGGGCCGAGCCCCATGATCTCCGGCGCGAGACCGGCGGAGGCGTGGGCGACGATCCGCGCGCGGGGGCGCAGGCCGTAGCGTTCGACCGCGTCGGCGCTGGCGACGACGATCGCGGAGGCTCCGTCGTTGAGCGAGCTGGAGTTGCCCGCCGTCACGACCTCCCCGCCCTTCACGACGGGTCGGAGCCCGGCGAGCGCATCGAGCGAGGTGTCACGCCGCGGTCCTTCGTCGGTGTCGATGAGGCCCCGACCGGTGTCGACGGCGACGATCTCGTCGCGGAAGTGCCCGGCATCCTGCGCCCGCACCGCCCGCTCGTGACTCCGCAGCGCGAACGCGTCGGCGTCGGCGCGCGAGATGCCGTCGACGCGCGCGACCTCCTCGGCCGTCTCGGGCATGGTGAACGTCGCTTTGTCGCGCGCGGCGAGACGCGGGTTGGTGAAGCGCCAGCCGATCGAGGTGTCGAAAGCGTCGCCCGGCTTCGCCCATGCTTTCGAGGGCTTCGCCTGCACCCAGGGCGCGCGCGTCATCGACTCCACCCCGCCCGCAACGACGATGTCGGCGTCGCCCGCCCGCACGGCCTGGGCGGCGAGCGCGATCGCGCTCATCCCCGAGGCGCAGAGGCGGTTCACGGTGAGGCCGGGGATGGCATCCGGGAGGCCTGCGAGCAGCACGGCCATGCGCGCGACGTTGCGGTTGTCCTCGCCGGCCTGGTTCGCCGCGCCGAGGATCACCTCGTCGATCGCCTCGGCGGGAACACCCGCGCGGGTCACGGCCTCACCGACCACGAGGGCCGCGAGATCGTCGGGACGAACGGATGCCAACGACCCGCCGTACCGCCCGACCGGGGTGCGCGCACCGCCGATGAGAAACGCCTGCGACATCGCCATCCTCTCCCCCGCCGGCTCTGGCGGGGTCGCGTCCACCTCGACTGCGAGGTTTTCCGACCGATCGTTCAGTAATAATGCCATGCGGCGGACGCGGGGGCAACGGGGCGACTGAGGTCGAGGGCGAGGGCGGGGGGCGAGGGCACGGCCTCGACCACTACGCGAGAGAGACGACGGCCTCGACCTCGACGCGAGCGACGCGGGCGAGGCCCAAGCGATGTCGCAGACGCCGCGGATGGCCCCGGGGCCACCTGCGGGCACACGTCGTACGGCCAGTCGAGAGGGACGCCGGAACGAGGGGCGCGCGCCCGGAGAGCCGACCGCGGCGCGAGATGGTGCCCCCGACAGGATTCGAACCTGCGACGCCCGCGTTAGGAGTGCGGCGCTCTATCCCCTGAGCTACGGAGGCGGGATGCCACCAGCCTACCGCCGCGACAGCGGGTCGCCCGTGAGCAGCCGGGACGGGAGCCCGGCGTCCCAGTGCCCCGGCTCCGCCAGGCGCGCTTCGCGCATCTCGACGCCGTCCGGGCCGATACTCGCGGCACAGACGAGCAGCGACTCGAGAACGAGGCCATCGTGGGCGTCGCGGCGGAGGATCGATGACGCGGGGTCGTGCGTCGACTGTTCCACGACGCGCATCCACGGCTCCCACCACGCGGAGTCGGCTGCGAGTCCTGCGCCGCGAAACTCCGCGAGCCACCGTGCGATGCGCGGGGTCCCGGCATCGTCCACCGCGTGGTGAGCGACCATGTGCGTACCGGGGCTCAGCGGCGTACGCCGCACCGCGAGTCCGTCCCACTCGACGAGGCGGGCACCCGTGGCATCCACCTCGACGAGGTTGAACCCGCGGGTCGGAGGATGATCCGGGATGCCGTCACCCAGCGCATCGAGGGCGATCGCGCCGCGGCTGACGACCTCGTCATCCGCGCGCGTTGAAAGGTCCTCGCGGTTGAGGAGCACCGCCAGCCGACGTCGATCGGGATCGACCGTCAGCCACGCACCGCCCGCGCGGTCGTCGCGCACACCGAGGACCCCGGGGCGGTCGGGCCACCACGGTCCGAGGCCGCGCCACGGGCGGTCCCGGTCCTCATCGCGGACCGCGAGGAGGCGTACGGGGTCACCGGGCGCGGCGGGGACATCGATGACGACGGTGCACACCCGCTCTACGCTACCCGCGCCGTGAAAACAGGGGATGCCACGAGAACAGGGCGCACGGCGCCACATCGGCCTGTTCTCGTGGCATCCCCTGTTCCGGTGTCGGCGGTGACCCCCGCGTCGGCACCGACGTCCGCACCCGCACCTCCGAGCCCCGACGCACCCGGACCCGCCCCACGCCTACCGCGCCCTGAAAACAGGGGATGCGACGAGAACAGGGCGCACGGCGCCGTATTGGCCTGTTCTCGTCGCATCCCCTGTTCTGGTGACGGCGCCACCTGTGCCGGTCGCCGTGCCCGCACCACCCCCGCCGACCGGTGCGACCTGGAAGACTGGGGCGATGTTCGTCGTGGTGGGAGTGACCGGGGGCATCGCCGCCTACAAGACCGTCGGCCTCGTGCGCCTGCTGGTGAAGGCCGGGCACGACGTGCACGTGATCCCCACCGACGACGCCCTGCGGTTCGTGGGACTGCCCACCTGGGAGGCGCTCAGTCGCCATCCCGTGACCACGTCGGTGCATGACGACGTCGCCAAGGTTCGTCACGTCGCGCTCGGCCAGTCGGCCGACCTCGTGATCGTCGCTCCGGCGACGGCCAACACCCTTGCGGCGATGGCCGCGGGGCTCGCCTCCGACCTGCTCGGCACGACGCTGCTCGCGACCACCGCCCCCGTCGTGGTCGCTCCGGCCATGCACACCGAGATGTGGCGGCATTCGGCGACCGTCCACAACATGGAGGTGCTGCGCGCCCGCGGCGTGCACGTCGTGGGACCGGCTGACGGTGAGCTCACCGGCGGCGATTCCGGTCCGGGCCGCATGTCGGAACCCGAGGAGATCGCCGCCGCGGCCCTCGCCCTCGTCGAACGCCCGCGTGACCTCGACGGCGTCTCGATCGTGGTGAGCGCCGGGGGCACGCGCGAGCCGATCGATCCGGTCCGCTTCCTCGGCAACCGCTCCAGCGGACGGCAAGGTGTCGCGATCGCCCGCGCGGCCGCCGACCGCGGCGCGCGGGTGACCCTCGTCGCCGCGCATCTCGACGCCGACGTGCGCCCCGACCCCCGCGTCGAGGTCGTGGCGGTCGGAACCGCCGACGAACTCGGACGGGCGATGGATGCCACGGCTCCCGACGCCGATGTGATCGTCATGGCTGCGGCGGTCGCCGACTACTCCGTGGCCGAGGTGTCGGCGCACAAGCTGCGCAAGCAGGACTCCCCGGGTGGACTGACGCTGCACCTGACCGAGAACCGCGACGTCGTGGCCGGGCTCGTCGGAGCCCGGCGTGCGGGTCAGACGATCGTCGCTTTCGCCGCGGAGACCGTGGCCGATGACGACGAGCTCCTCGCGCGCGCCCGCGCCAAGGCCGCGCGGAAGGGCGTCGACCTCCTGGCCGCGAACGCCGTGGGGTGGACGCGGGGCTTCGAGGCGGCGGACAACGCCCTCACGATCGTGGATCGCAACGGACGCGTCGTGGCGACGGCATCCGGATCGAAGGATGACACCGCGCACGCGCTTCTCGACGCGATCGCGGCGGTGCGGGCGACGTCGCACGACTGACGGGCCTCGCCCGGAATCGCCGCGAGCCGGGTGAGGACGCCCTCGCCCTCACCCGCCCGCCGGCTCAGTATCCGTAGTACTGGAGCTCCTCAATCAGCGGGATGATCTGCCAGAGCAGGAAGATCCCCCACGCGATGATGGCGATGAGCGCCACGACGTTGACCGCGACGGCCGCCCACATCGGGGCGAGACCGCTCCGTGTGCGTTTGCGCAGGATCACGGCGCGACCGATGACGTACACCAGCCCGCTGCCGATGAGGAAGACGAAGAAGCTCCACGCCCAGTGGAACGGCCGCTCGACCCCGCGAGCGCGCAGCACACGCCAGTCGAGGAACGCGAAGAGCACCGTGACCGCCGAGAAGACGAGTCCCAGCACGGTGGTGACGGCAGACACCACCGCTTCGACGGGCGACGTCCCGCCGCCGTAGACCTGCGCGTAGAACGACTCCTGGATGAAGGTCGACCAGTCGAACAGGAACAGCGAGAGAACCCCGACCAGCGGGAGGAGTGCCACCAGCCAGACCCAGACGGTGTTGGTGCGGATGTCGGTGCGCGGGGCGGCATCCGGCGAGGCGGAGGCGCTCGAATACGCCGGAGCTCCCGGGTAGGCGGGCGGACTCGCATACCCCGCGGCGCTCGGCGAGCTCGTCGCGGTCGGATACGCGGGCGCGGGCGCCGGCGCCGACACGGGCGCTATGGGCGGGGCGACGGGCGGCACCGCAGAGGCTGCCGCAGGAGCCGGATCGGTCGCGGCGCCATGGTCCGGGGCCACGACAGGATCCGGGGTCGCCGACGGCTCCGACGCGACGACGGGCTCCGGTGCAGCCGGTGCACCCGTCGCGAGGTCGCGCTCCAGGGTCGCCGACGGCTCCGACGCCGCGGACGGCTCCGAAGCGACGACGGGCTCGGGTGCGGTCGGCTCCGGGCTGCCCGCGTGCGCCGGCGCGGCCGGCTCCGGGCTACCCGCAGACTCCCCCGCGAGATCGGGCTCCGACGCCACGACGCGGTCACCGACCCCCGGCTCCGACGCGGTCACGGCCTCCTGCGGTTTGGCCGAGGCGAGGGGCTCGCGCGCGTGTGGGACCGCGTCGTGCGCGACGGCGCTGTCCTCGCTCGTCGGCGCGGCCGTGGCCTCGGGCGCGGTGTGCGCCGACCCGTCGACCGTGCGCACCTCGTCGGTCCAGCTCGTGCCGTCCCAGCGGCGCAGGCCGCCGCCTCCTGCGGGGTCGGGGTACCAGCCGTCGGGCGGTGTGGGCGTGTCGGTCATGGTCGTTTCCCCTGTCTGGTGCGGAACCGGGCGAGATCGCCCCGAGTCTAGTGAGGGCGCTCGAGGTCATCGGAAGTCCCTCGATGCGTGCGCGACCCCGACGCGCAGATCCGTGAACCCGTCGGCGACCACGTTGGTGACCCCCTCGACCGAGCGCTCGAGCATTCCGCGCACGATGAGAGCGGGCGATTCCCGGGCGACGCGCCGGTACCTGTTCCACACCCCCACCGAGCAGATGATGTTCATGAGCCCGTGTTCGTCTTCGAGGTTGAGGAAGGTGATCCCGGATGCCGTGGCCGGCCGTTGCCGGTGGGTCACCAGGCCCGCGACCTCGATGCGTCGGCCGGTCTCGAACGTGCGCAGTTCCCGCGAGGTGATCACCCCGCGAGCGTCGAGCGCGGAGCGGAAATGGGTCAGCGGATGGTCATCTGCCGAGAGGCCCGTCGCCCACAGGTCGGCGGCGAGCACCTCGTAGCTGGAGGGGTCGGTGAACAGAGGCGGCTGAACCGAGACCAGCGAGTCGGGGAGGAACTCGGGGCGATCCATCGCGGCCGATCCGGCGAGCCAGATCGCCTCGCGGCGGGTGTGCCCGAGGCACTCGAACGCCCCCGCCGTGGCGAGCGCCTCGATCTGCGCGGTGACGAGTCCCGTGCGCCGAACGAGGTCGCGCAGGTCGCGGTACGCACCCCCGCTCTCACGCTCGGCGACGATGCGCTCGGCGACCTTGACCCCGATTCCGGTGACCTCCGCGAGCCCGAGCCGCACGGCGAACCCCCCGTCTCGACGGTGCGCGAGGGTCTCGTCGGGGTCGGAGGGGTCGAACTCCCCCGTCGGCGGCTGATCCGCGTGCGTGCACGCGGGGCGTCCGGTCGGCGCCCCGGCCCCGCGGCGGGGTGCGTCGTCCGCATCGGGGGCTCCCCCGGCATCCCCCGGCCCGCGCCGCGTCTCGCCGACCGACGCCCCCGCCGGAGCCCCGGCATCCCCTCCGTGCTGCGAACCGGCGTCGTCGTCGAGCACCTCGAGCGAGGCCTGGACCTTCGAGCGCAGCAGATCGGGCCGACGCACCACCACACCGTGACGGCGGGCGTCGGCGGTGAGGGTCGCGGGCGAATAGAACCCCATCGGCTGCGCGCGCAGGAGCCCCGCGAGGAACGCCGCCGGGTAGTGCAGCTTGATCCACGAGCTCGCGTAGACCAGGAGAGCGAACGACAGCGAGTGCGACTCCGCGAAGCCGAAGTTCGCGAACGCCTGGATCTTCGCGTACAGCTCGTCGGCGACCCGACCGACCAGGCCGTTCTCGGCCATGCCGGCGTACAGCGTCTCGCGGAGGGAGTCGATGCGTTCGAGTCCGCGCTTCGACCCCATCGCCCGGCGCAGCAGGTCGGCGTCTTCGGCCGAGCAGTTGCCCACGGCCACCGCCATCTGCATGAGCTGCTCCTGGAACACCGGGACACCCATCGTGCGTGACAGCACCGGCTCGAGCTTGGGGTGCACGTAGGTGATCTCCTCCTGGCCGAGCTTGCGCCGCACGAAGGGGTGCACCGCCCCGCCCTGGATGGGCCCGGGACGGATGAGGGCGATCTGCACGACGAGGTCGTAGAACTTCCGCGGCTGCAGGCGCGGCAGCAGACCCATCTGCGCACGTGATTCGACCTGGAACACCCCGATCGAGTCGGCCCGGCACAGCATGTCGTACACGGCCTTCTCTTCTTTGGGCAGGGTCGACAGCTCCCACTCCTCCCCCGTGGCATCCCGGATCAGATCGAAGCAGTACTGCAGCGCCGCGAGCATGCCCAGGCCGAGCAGGTCGAACTTCACCAACCCCATCCAGGCCGCGTCGTCTTTGTCCCATTGGATGACCGTGCGGTTCTCCATGCGCGCGTGCTCGATGGGCACCACCTCGCCCACCGGCCGGTCGGTGAGCACCATTCCCCCCGAGTGGATCCCGAGATGCCGCGGCGCCTTGAGCAGCTCCGACGCGAACTCGATGACCTGATCGGGGATGTCGTGATCCGACCCGGTCTCGAGCGTCGCCCCCCAGCGCTCGACCTGCTTCGACCAGGCGTCCTGCTGACCCGGGGAGTGCCCGAGAGCGCGAGCCATATCGCGCACCGCGTTCTTCGGGCGGTACTGGATGACGTTCGCCACCTGCGCCGCCCGCTCGCGCCCGTACTCGCCGTAGACCCACTGGATGATCTCCTCGCGCCGGTCGGAGTCGAAGTCGACGTCGATGTCGGGCTCCTCGTCGCGCAGGCTCGACAGGAACCGCTCGAACGGCAGCTTGTAGAAGATGGAGTCGACCGCGGTGATGTTCAGCAGATAGCAGACGGCGCTGTTCGCGGCCGAGCCCCGCCCCTGACACAGGATGCCGCGACGACGGGCCTCGGCGACGATGCCGTAGACGATGAGGAAGTAGCCGGGGAAGTCCTTCATCTCGATCACCTCGAGCTCGCGCTCGATACGGCGACGGTCGTCGTCGGAGAGGTTCGGATACTTCGTCGGCACCGCCTTCCAGACCAGGTGCCGCAGCCACGACATGGGCGTATGCCCCTCGGGCACTTTCTGCTTCGGCAGGGCCGGCTTGGCCCGACGCAGGGGGAACGCGATCTCGTCGGCGAGCGCCACCGTGCGCGCCACGGCTCCCGGATACCGGGCGAAGCGCGCGGCCATCTCGGCCCCCGAGCGCAGGTGCGCCCCGGCGTGGGCGGGGAGCCAGCCGTCGAGCTCGTCGAGGCCGCGGTTCGCCCGCACCGCGGCGACGGCGGCGGCGAGGAGCTGCTTCTGCGGGGCGGCGTAATGCACGTTGTTGGTCGCCAGGGTCGCGAGCCCCCGTTCGGCCGCGAGCCCGGCGAGCACGTCGTTGCGGCGCGAGTCGAGCGGGTCGCCCTGATCCATCAGCTCGACGTAGACGGCCTCGGCCCCGAACAGGTCGACGAGGGTGTCGAGCTCTCGCGCCGCACCCGCCGGCCCCTCGAACGCCAGGGCCTGACGCACCGCCCCCTTGCGGCATCCGGTGAGCACCGCCCAGTGCGGATCGCGCGGACCCCCGGCGCGTTCGGCCAGGTCGTCGAGATCGTAGACCGGGCGTCCTTTCTCGGCGCCCTCGAGCTGCGCGTGGGTGATCGCGGCGGCGAGGCGGTGATACCCCTCTTCGCGCCGCGCGAGCACGAGCAGGTGCGAACCGGTCGGGTCGGCCTCGCCGTTCTGCGGGCCGCGGAGGCCCAGCGACAGTTCCGCGCCGAACACCGTCTTCACCGCGCGCGCCTCGGCGGCCTCGGCGAAACGCACGATGCCGTAGAACCCGTCGTGATCGGTGAGCGCGAGGGCGTGCAGGCCGAGGCGTTCGGCCTCTTCGACGAGCTCCTCGGGCGACGACGCCCCGTCGAGGAACGAGTACGACGAGTGGGCGTGCAGTTCGGCGTACGGCACGGTGTCGGCCGGACGCTCGATCGTCGGAGGCACGTAGGCGCCGCGCTTGTGCGACCACGCCGGACTGTCACCGCCGTCGCCGTTCGGCGGGGCACCGGTGGGGCGCCGCGCGTCGCTGAGCAGTCGTTCGAGCTCCGACCACTTCACCGGCGGATTGGTCCAGCCCATCACGCACCTCCCGATCCAAGGGGCGACGACCGAGCGGCGAGCGCGCGCGAGGAGAGCGGACGGGGGTCAGTCATAGCGCCCCTCCGCTCGCCATTCCCCCTCTTCGACGACGAGCAGCCACGCACCCCCGTCGGCGTCGACGACCTGGAACCGGTGCGCCCGCCGAGCGCGCAGGGGGTCCCACCCGCGCTCGCTGATCGGCCAGGGACCCGCCCACTCCTGGATGCGTCGACGCTGCCCCGCCGTCTCGAGCACCGCGGGTGGGGCGCTCAGCGCGTCTCGCTCGCCCACGGTCACGGGCGCCCCCGCGATGTCGGTGACCCCCACCAGGCGAGGCTCGGGATAGACGGTCGCCGGCAGGGGGTCGGGAAGACTCCCCGGCCAGGGGCGCGTGCGCTCCTTCGCCGTGACGGCACGGTCGCCCCACGGCACCAGCACCTGCCGTTCGGCGAGCCACCGCCCGCCGCCGATCACCGGCGTGAGCACCGCGCGATGGCCGAGCATCGCCTGCACGCGCGAGAGGGCGTGGTGCACGCGTTCGTCGGGCCCCGCACCGAACAGACCCCGGGCGTGGTGCGCGGCGGCATCGACGGCCTCGGGCTCGATGTGCACGCCCGCGACCCCGCTGCCGAAGATGCCCTGCGCGTCTTCGGCGAGCTGCCACCGCACGCGGTCGACCACTCCCGCCGCGTCGAACGAGCCGGGGTGCAGCCACACGCGTTCGCTGCGCTCGCCCCGATCGCCGGTGAGGACGACACGCAGTTCGGTGCACACCAGGTCGTGCGCGCCGAGGCGCGCGATGAACTCCTCGGCCGCCACGCGCATGCCGAAGGCGATCTGGTCGGCCAGCTCGAGCGGGGGCTCGAAGGCGACGTCGCGATGGAGCTCGGGCGGGGGCGTGCGCGGCAGCACCGGCTGGGAGTCGAGACCCCCCGCCAGGGCGTGCAGACGCACCCCCCGTTCGCCGAACCTCTCCCGCATCCTCTCGACCGGCAGGCCGGCCAGCTCGCCCAGGGTGTGCACCCCGAGGCGCGAGAGGAGGCTGCCGAACTCGTCGTCGTCGAGGGTCGTGATCGACAGCGGCGCGAGGAACGCGCCCGCCTCCCCCGGCGGTACGACGCGCACGGGCTCGTCGACGTCGGCCGTGCGGGCCGCCTGCTCCGCGGTGAAGACGCCGTCGGCCACGCTCGCCCGCACTCCGGCGAACCCGTCGTCGTCGAGCAGGCGGATCAGCATGCGGGCCGCCTCGAGCTCGCCGCCGTAATAACGGGCCGGGCCCCGGGCCTTCACGGCGCACAGCCCCGGCCGCACCACGTGCACGCCGGGGGCGTGCTCCTCGACGCGAGCGACGACGGGGGCGAAGGCTCGGGCGTCGCGCACAGCGTCGGCGGGCACCACCTGCAGCCCCGGGCACAGGGCCTGCGCATCGCGCCGCTTCTGCCCGCGCCGCACGCCGTGCGCGCGAGCCGCCCACGAGCACGCGACGACGACGTTGTTCGCGAACACCGCCACGGCGGCATCCGGCTTCGGAGGAGACACGGCCTCGCGCACGAACGCCGTGATCGGCCAGTCGGGGAACCACAGCACGAGACTGCGCGTCGGCGCCGTCATCAGCCCACCGCCCGCACGGGATAGGCCTCGCGCTCGCGGGGCACGAGACGTTCGGTGGGGGCGCCGAGCAGTTCGATCGAGCCGTCGGCCGCGGGCAGCATCATGCGGGCGCGGCGGGCGTTCGGCGAGCGACGACTGCTGACCGACACCGTCAGTTCGCGCCCGGCCAGGTAGCCGTGCCCCTGCCCGAGCCCCGTCCAGTGCGGGTCGGCCACGTCGATCACGGCCTCCGCCTGCGGCCAGGCGCCCTGCACCAGCAGCACCGATCCGCGATCGCGCAGGCGCGCGGCCAGGCGGGTGGTCTCGGCCCCTCCCCGCGCGGCCGGGGAGCCGAGGGGCGGACGCACGGCCACCACGGGGAGCACCTCGGTGATCGTCGCTGTCACCGCGAGCCAGCGCGGTCCGGGATCGGGGATGAAGACGAGCCGGTCGAGGTCGAGCCCGTACTTCTCGGCCGCCTCGGCTCCGAGCTCGGGCATGCCGATGACCCCGCACCATGCTCCGTCTTGGGAGGGACGCGCCATCAAGGCCAGCAGAAGGGATGCCGAGCGGGCGAGCGCATATGCCGACCCCGAGCGCAGACCCCCGCCGGGCAGCAGCGACGAGAACGCCGGATGCGTGGGCAGCACGGGGGCGTCCATGCGCCGCCCCTGCATGCGCTCGAGGCGATCGCGCAGCGCGGTGATGTCGGGTACGGCCTGTACCTGGTCTCTCACGATCGCCCTCACTCCCACAGGTTAGAACATGTGTTCTAGTGTCTCAATCCCTGTGGTCGAAGATACGATCGACCTCCGACATCGTCGGCCGGCGACCCCGTCACGACGAACCCGCGCCCGCGGGAGCGTACCTTCTCGACTCGACGACGCGCGCGTCAAGGATCGACGCGAAAGCCCGTCTTCATAGAAGATGAAAAGCGACGAAAGGTCCCCCCAATTGGTCGTCGAAACAACGATCCGTCGCGATGATCTGCGACGGGATGCACGACGTCGCGACGTCTCGCGCACACGACGTCTCGCTCTGGTGCGCGTGATCGTCATCCTGTCCGCCGCGACGGGCCTCAACTACATCACGTGGCGCTGGCTGGCGTCGGTGAACTGGGAGTCCTGGTGGATCGCCGTCCCCCTCGTGCTGGCCGAGACCTACAGCCTCATCGACTCCCTCCTCTTCGGCCTCGGCGCCTGGAGGCTGCGCGAGCGCCACGACGCACCCCCGCTGAAGCACGAGGTGACGGTCGACGTCCTCGTGACGACGTACAACGAGCCCCTCGACCTCGTCATGGAGACCGCTCGAGCGGCCAAGGCGATCCGCTACCCGCACGAGACCTGGATCCTCGACGACGGCGACCGCCCCGAGCTGCGCGCCCTCGCCGAAGCCGAGGGCATCGGCGTGATCACCCGTTCGGAGGCGTGGCGCGATCGCCCGCGTCACGCCAAGGCCGGCAATCTCAACAACGCGCTGATGGTGACCGAGGGCGAGTTCTTCCTCATCCTGGATGCCGATCAGATCCCCTCCCCCGACATCCTCGACCGCACGCTCGGATGGTTCGAGGACGACCGCGTCGCCCTGGTGCAGACCCCGCAGTGGTTCACCAACGTCCCGGCCAGCGACCCCCTCGGCAGCCAGGCGCCCCTGTTCTACGGGCCGATCCAGCAGTCCAAGGACGGATGGAACGCCGCCTTCTTCTGCGGCTCCAACGCGATCCTGCGCCGCGAGGCCCTCATGCAGCTCGGCGTCTCGCGCTACGTCGGCGAGGTCACCCTCGCCGTCAACCGCGGCATCCGCTCGTCCCGTCGCGTGCTCGCCCGAGCGCGACGCGAGCACGCGACCGACGCCCGCATCGTGGCATCCCTCGATCGCGTCTCCCGCGCGCTCGACGACCTCAAGGCGGGCATCGCGCGCGGCGACGCCCTCGCCGATCTCACCTACGGGTTCCAGCGGCAGATCATGGCGGTGCGCCGCGAGCTCGCCGATCAGGACATCGCCGAGGTGCGCGCCGAGCTCGCCGAGCTGGCAGAGGTGACGGGAGACCCCGCCGCCCTCGCCGCGATCGACGACCTCGCCCTCGAAGCCCTCGGCGAGCGCAGCCTGTCGCCCCTGGCCGCGGTCGAGTCGGTCAGCATGCTGGTGGAGTCCTTCGACGTCGGGCGCGAAGAAGAGGCGCAGGCCATCATGCCCCTCGCCACGATCTCGGTCACCGAGGACATGGCGACCTCGATGCGCCTGCACGGCCTCGGCTGGAAGTCGGTCTACCACGACGAGGTGCTCGCGAAGGGTCTCGCCCCCGAGGATCTCCCGACCATGCTCACCCAGCGCCTGCGCTGGGCGCAGGGCACGATGCAGGTGATGTTCCGCGAGAACCCGCTCGTGCAGAAGGGCATGAGCTGGGGTCAGCGGCTGATGTACTTCGGCACGATGTGGAGCTACCTGTCGGGCTTCGCCGCGATCGTGTACGTCGCCGCCCCCGTGCTGTACCTGTCGTTCGGGGTCATGCCCGTCCAGGCATGGAGCGTGGACTTCTTCGCGCGCTTCATCCCGTTCTTCGTCATCAACCAGGTGCTGTTCCTGGTGGTGGCCAACGGCCGACCGACCTGGCGGGGCGCGCAGTACTCGCTCGCCCTGTTCCCCGTGTGGATCCGCTCCGTCACGAGCGCGTTCGACAACGTCTACCGCGGGCGTTCGCTCGGGTTCTCCGTCACCCCGAAGACGCGCTCGCTCGAGAACCGCCCCCGCTGGGACCTCGTGAAGCCGCAGCTGTGGGTCATGGGCGCCCTCGTGGCCTCGCTCGGCGTCGTCGCCGTGCGCTACGCCGCGGGGCAGGCCGAGGGCATCGCTCCGCTCATCAACATCGCGTGGGTCCTGTACGACCTCGCCGTCTTCAGCATCATCGTCCGCGCGGTGCTGTACTCCGCCTCCGATCACCAACCGAAGGGTTACTGACATGCTCCAGGTCGACATCGACTCCCGCCCCGACGGAACGGTCGTCACGCCGCGCGGCCGTCTGACCATGGTGTCGGCGAAGTCGTTCCGCGAAACGGTCACCGCCGAGATCACCCGAGGGAAGGGCGACATCGTGGTCGTGGACCTCTCGGAGACCGAGTTCGTCGACTCGTCGGGACTCGGCGCGCTCGTCGCCTGCCTGAAGACGGCGCGCCAGGCCGGCGGCGACCTGCGCCTCGCGGCCCCGAGCGAGCAGGTCACGATGGTGCTCGGCCTCACCAACCTCGACCGGGTGCTGCGTCCGCGTCCGAGCGTCGACGAGGCCCTCCGTGACTGAGCCCGCGGCGCGCCGCTCCCTCGACGCCGCCGTCGTCCCGGCGAGCCTCGACGCCATCTTCGACCTGCTCGCCGGGTGGTGGGACGAGGTGGGCGAGGTGACGCCGATGACGCGATTCGGCTTCGAGACGGCGGTGATCGAGATCGCCGGTAACATCGTCGAGCACTCGCGCGGCGAGTCCGACGAGCGCCGGTTCACCCTCGACCTCTTCGCCGATGCGCAGCGGCTCGTCGCGACGTTCCGCGACGACGGCGACCCTCCTCTGCTCGACCTGGCATCGGTGCGCATGGCGGATGCCGACGAGGAGAGCGGCCGCGGCCTGGCCCTCGCCAACGCGGGGGTCGACGACGTCGACTTCCGTCGCGACGGCGACCGGAACGTCTGGACGTTGGAGACGAGACGAGAGTGAGGCACGCGGGACGACGGATCGCGGCGGCCGTGGGGGCCACCGCCGCACTCCTTCTAATCGGCGTCTCCCCCGCCCTGGCCGCGGTACCCGCGCCCTCGGCGGCATCCGGCACGGTCGCGGCGCCCGCGACGCCGGATCCCCGCGCGACCCCCGACGCGCCCGGGGCATCCGTCACGCCCTCCGCCACCCCGACCGCGACGCCGCCCGCCCCGGCGACCGACGGCGTACGTTTCGGCCCCGAGCTCGACTGGGGCGACGACGGACCCGACGGCTACCGCACCCGCCTCGGCGAGACCCCGGCGATGTACAGCGTGCGCCTGTCGTACCCCCTCGACGCGCGTTCGATCTCGGAGTGGCAGCACGCCGCCCTGCAGGTCGCCGGGCAGGGGGCCTCGCTGGTGCTCACCCTGGAGCCCTCGGTCGAGCTCGAGACCCTGACCGACGCCGACGCGGCCGAGCTCACCATGCGCCTCGAGCGTTACCACTCGCAGTACGGCACCGAGCAGTTCGTGCGTTTCGCGCCCGAGATGAACGGCTCGTGGGTGTCGTGGGGGCAGCAGCCCACGGCCTACGTGGCCGCGTTCGACGACGTCGCCGCTGCCGTGCACGCCGGCACCTCCGGCGCCGAGATGCTGTGGAGCCCCTCCTACGGCGCCGGATACCCCTTCGAACGCGCCGACGGCCGCCTCGACGCCATCACCGCGCGCGACCGCGTCGCGATCGACACCGACGGCGACGGGCTGTTCACCGAGGCCGACGACCCGTACGGTCCGTATTTCCCGGATGCCGACTCCGTCGACCGCGTGGGACTGTCGCTGTACTACTTCGGCAAGGGCGAGGCGGCGGCCGCCGCCGGCCGCGACGTGCCGCTCGAGGAGAACGCCGCCCCGGAGGACGGCGAGGTCGCCGCACGGCTGGACGAGAGATGGGGCTACACGACCGGTCAGCGCTCGTCGTTCTACGACCGCTTCGCCGTCGGCCAGGGCAAGCAGCTCCTGCTCGACACCGGCGCGCTGTACGACTTCGGTCGCGAGGGCGACTCCGAACTGGCGGTGAAGCGCGGCTGGTGGACGCAGGTGCTCGCCGAGCTCGGCGACCACCCCCTCATCACCGGGATCACCTGGCTCGAGGTGGTCCGCGAAGAGGCCGAGGCCGGTGGACGCGAGGTCGACTGGCGCGCGACGGCGAACGGCGAGCTGGCCACCGCGCTGCGTGACGACCTGCTCTCGACGGGCCTCATCCGCTGGGGACCGGTCTCCGATGTCGTCACGCCCGAGCAGGGGGTGGCCGCCACGGTGCAGGTGCGTCAGGGCGGCGCGGATCCGAACGAGGAGATGAACTGGATCACCGGCAGCGCAGCCGTCCTCGCGGTCGCGTTCCTGGCATCCGGGATCATCGGTCGCGCGCTGCCGAAATGGCGCTACGACGACACCTCGGCCAGCCGCGACCTGCGCATCGACATGGTGCGCGGCTTCATCATCGTGGTGGTGGTCGTGACGCACATCGAGGTCACGAGCCCGTTCGCCTACGCCTCACTCAAGGCGATCGGTGCGATCACCGGGGCGGAGTTGTTCGTGCTGCTCAGCGGCATCGTGCTGGGCATGGTGTTCCCCGCGGCGGTCGCCCGCGCGGGCGAGTGGGGCGCGGCGGTGGCGGCGTGGGGACGCGCGCGCAAGCAGTACCTCGTCGCCCTGGCCGTGATTCTGCTGGTCTTCGCGATCGGCTTCCTCCCCTTCGTCGACGCCTCCGCGGTGACCACCTTCACCGATCGCGGGACGGGCGAAGGAGGCTCCGGCGACAGCGGACGCGTGTACGACCTCTATCCCAACGGCGAGCGCCTGCTCGACTATCCGCCGCCGTGGTACGCCGTCCGCCAGTTCCTCCTGCTCGAGATGGGCCCGTGGCCCTTCAACATCATGGGCCTGTTCGTGGTGCTGAGCCTGGCGTATCCCGCGTTGATGTGGCTCATCAAGAGGCGCCTGTGGTGGCTCGTGCTCGCTCTCAGCTGGGGCATCTACGTTCTGCACGGCATCGCCCCCGACGTCCTGCGCCTTCCGTCGCAGTTCGACGCGGTGTTCCCCCTCGCGCTCTGGCAGGTGCTGTTCACGCACGGCCTCGTGATCGGGTACTACCGTCGCCGGATCATCCGCGCACTCACGTCGCTGCCCGGCAAGATCGGTGTCGGTGTCTTCGTGGTCGGCTATGCCGGCATCCTGGTCTACCTGTGGGCGGGGCAGACCTACGGCTTCACCCCCGTGCCCTTCCCGGCCGACCTCTACGCGGGTCTCTACGACTCCGGCTACCAGCGCATCTTCCTCGAGTGGGGGCGTCTGCTCGACCTGCCGCTCGTGCTGGTGTGCACCTACGCGGTGCTGACGGTCGCCTGGAAGCCGATCGAGAAGAGCATGGGCTGGCTCTGGATCCCCCTCGGCCAGGCGAGCCTGTACGTGTTCATCGTGCACGTGTTCTTCGTGCTCGCCGTGGCGAACATCCCGGGGCTGGACCGCGGGAGCTTCTGGCAGGGGACGCTCATCCACGCGGCGGTCATCGGGATCATCTTCGTCATGGTCCGCAAGCGCTTCCTGTTCACCGTCATCCCACGCTGAGGCCGCAACGACGGATGCCGGGTCCTCGCGCCACGCGAGGACCCGGCATCCGGAGTGCTCAGTGCACCGATAGCACGACGGCGGTGACGTCGTCGTCGACCTCGTGGGTGGAGACCTTCAGCGCGAGCTCGTCGAAGAACCCGCCGGTGTCGGCGGCGGCGCGCAGATCGTCGCCGATCATGCGGAGACTCTCGAGCGTGGAGTCGTAGGCGTCGAGCGCCCCATCCGAGACGCTGACGAGCAGGTCGCCGCGACCGACCCGCACGCGACCGGGCTCCCAGGTCACGTCGGCCGGACGCAGCCCGAGCGGGAGGTTGCGCGAGTCGAGCCTCTCGCTCGTCCCGTCGGCGTGCAGCACGAGGGTCAGGCCGTGACCGGCGTCGACGAAGTCGACCGTGCCGGAGGCGGCGTCCACGACGGCATGGAAGACGGTCGCGAACACATCGCGGTAGCGGCCGTCGGCGCGGGCCTCGTCCTCGACCGAGAGCATCGCCTGCACGGGGTCCATGTCGCGCCGGGCCTGCAGGGCTCCGAGCAGCGCGTCGGCGACGGCCCCGGCGGCCTCGCCCTTGCCCATCACGTCGGCGAGGGTGACCACCACCCGTCCGCCCACCTGCTGCCAGCCGCTGCTGTCTCCGCTGACGACCCCGTGCGGGATGGCGAGGGATGCCAGGCCCACGCCGTCGGCGCTGCCCCGCTTCTCCCGTCCGGTCGCCGGGCCCGCTGCAGCGGCCGGATCGGCGGGCGCGGCCGGGGCGGACGCGTCGGCCTCGCTCTGCCGCACCTCCGCCTGGGCCCAGCGGCCGAACTGCTCGAGGCTGCGCCGCTGCGCGTCGCTCAACGACCGGGCGTCGGAATCGAGCAGGCACAGCGTGCCCACGGCATCGCCGTCGTCGGTGCGCAGAGGGAAGCCCGCGTAGAAGCGCATCCCGAACTCCGTGACCGACGCGATGTCGCGGAAGCGCTCGTCTGCGGTCGCGTCGTCGACCTCGAGCAGACCATCCTGCTTGACCGTCTCGCCGCAGAACACCGCCTCGCGCGGCGACCGGCCGAAGCGCGGTCCCTCAGGTTGCGACTTCGTGTAGACCTCGTCGGTGTCGACGATGTTCACGAGCGCGTAGTCGACGTCGAAGAGCTCGCGCGCGAGGCGCGTGATGCGATCGAACCGTTCCTCGGGGGGCGAGTCCATCAGCCCTGTGCGCTCGACGGGGGATTCGGGGGTGGGCGTGTCGAAGGTCATCGGGGGGTCTGTCCTTCCGCGGGGCGTGACACCGCACGGATGAGCGGCGACCGACGCGCTCTCGCGGACGCGGACAGCTTCGACTCGGAAGACTCCCCCACGTCGTCGCGGAATCGATCGCGCCGACTCTTCGACTCTAGCGAGTGAGGGGCGATGCCGGGCGGAGTCGCCGCACGATCCCCGTTCTCGCCGGAGCGACCGGAGGTCCGCCTCCCTCGCCGCGACCTCGCCGATCACCGTCGGCACGAGGCGGTCGAGCACCGTCGCACGGGAACGCCGCCCACTGCTCCTTGAGACGTTCACCGCCGCGGCGACCGCACCGTTCCGGTCGCGCACGGGCACCGCCACCGAGGTGAGCCCGGGCGCGAGCTCGACCTCGACGACGGCCCCCACGCGTCAGATCATGCGGCGAGCGCCAGGTACGGCTCCCAGCGCGGGTCGCTCTTGTCGACGCCCCGCACCGTCCACGACGAGCCGCGCGGGGGCGCGGGCACGAGTCGCAGCTCCCACCGCATCTCCTGCGGGGTGCGATCGCCCTTGATGTTGTTGCAGGCCAGGCAGCAGGCCACGAGGTTCTCCCACGTGTCTTTCCCGCCGCGAGAGCGCGGCAGCACGTGGTCGATGGTCGACGCGGCCTTGCCGCAATAACCGCACCGGTGCGCGTCGCGCCGCAGGACCCCGCGGCGCGTGACCGGCACCTGACGCGCCCCCGGCACCCGGACGTATCGCGTCAGGATGATCACCGCCGGGCGGTCGTAGGTTCCCGCCGCCGCCCAGACGGGGTCTTCCTCGATGCGTTCGATGACCGTGGCCTTCTCGTTCATGACGAGCACGAGCGCTCGTTTGAACGACACGACCGCGAGGGGCTCGTAGCCCGCGTTCAGGACCAGTGTGCGCATTCCGCTTCCTCTCGAATGGCCGAGACGGCTTCTCGGATGTTCGACTCGCGACGACGGCTGAGGCGCAGGGGTATGAAAAAAGGCGCTGTCTAGGCAGACAGCGCCTGGGTGATCGCGGCGAAACCGCGGCATCCGAACACACGATGCCGAAGAACGAGCAGCCCGAGCGCATCCATGGTGCGGATGCGCGGGCTGGTGTTCATCGGCGTTCCCTCCGGTTCTTCCGACGTCGCTGACAGGCTAACCCACTGCGACACGCCCGGGGTCGGGTGCGGGGGGAAACAGGAAGCGGCGTGTCGGAGAACGATCGTCTCCGGCACGCCGCTTCAGGTCGCGATCTCCGCGACGAAGGTCAGCCCGCGTTCTGCTGCAGCCAGGCGTAGGGGTCGACGACCGAGCCGTTGATGTGCACCTCGAAGTGCAGGTGGTTCGCGGTCGAGCTGCCCGTCGAGCCGACGAGGCCGATCAGCTGGCCTGCCGCGACGGTCTGGCCCGCCTGCACCTGACGGCTGCCGTACGTCATGTGACCGTAGGTGGTCGACACCTTCTGGCCGTTGATCACGTGCTCGATGACGATGCCGACGCCGTAGCCGCCGTAGCTCTCGGACGAGACGCTCACGACACCCGCCGCGGCGGCGAAGATCGGCTGACCGCCGGGGGCGAGCAGGTCGACGCCCTGGTGGTAGCCCGAGTCCCAGAGGCCACGGCCGAGGATGTAGCTGGTCAGCGGCCAGCGCACCTCGCCCGAGCCGGGAGCGGTCATCGTGAGGTCGATGTTCGAGACCGACGAACCGGCGGTGGATGCCGACTGGCGGGCCCGCTCCGCGGCTGCCGCCGCGGCGGCTGCAGCCGCCTCCTCGTCCTTCTTCTTCTGGATCTCCTCCGCCGTGGTGGCGGAATAGCTGCTGCGGTCGAGGCTCTCGGCCGTCGCGTCCGACGCGACGACGAGCGACTGGTTGTCGGGCGCCGACATCTGCTGCAGCGACATCGTCTGGGCCGCGGGCACCGTGGCCGCGTACGCCGGGATCGCGACGGTGGCGACGAGCCCTGCGACCATCGACAGGATCACGGCGCTGCGCAGCGGCTTGACCCCGCGCCGCCGGGCGGCGCCGGTGGGGGCGGGAGCGGTACGGGCGACGGGTGCGGTCGCCGTGGAGCGGGACTGCATCGGGCGGCGGGTGGGTCGAGCGACCTCAGCGCGCGCGCTCTTGCGGGTGGGACCCGTTGCGGGGACCTCGGGTAGGTCCGCAGCGGGATCGTTGTGTTCAGCCAAAGTTCCTCCGGCGCCTCTGCGTCTGGGACGCTGGCTCGTCAGCACTCGATGGTTGGGGGCACGATGTGCGGGCTTCACCCTCTGCGGACGACGAGCCGATGAGGCAAACCGCGAGGGGTCCGACGGCGGGCTTCTCGCCTGTGGACCCTCAGAGGCTACCCGAAGATAACGAACAAGTCACGCTCTGCATCGAGTGACGGCCCAATGCCCGGCGAAGGCTCAGCCTCGGTCGACTCAGCTCTCGGCGACGAGGAAGATGTGCGACGCGACCTCGACCGGGAGTTCGAGCCCCTCGTCGACGCCCTCCATCTGCACCAGCACGTACCCCTCGTTGAAGCGGTAGTCACCGCGCGCTCCGGGCAGGACCCCCGCCGCCTTCAGCTGCTGCAGGAGCTCGGGGTCGACCTGCGCCGGCTCGGCGAGCCGACGGACCGTGCCCGAGATCGGACCGCCCGCGTCGGTGAGCTTGCGCACCAGACCCACGACCCCGTCGTCGAACGTGGCGCTCGCGGTGTCGCCGAGCTGGTCGAGACCGGGGATCGGGTTGCCGTAGGGAGACTCGGTGGGGTGGCCGAGCAGCTCGACGAGCCGGCGTTCGACCTGCTCGCTCATGACGTGCTCCCACCGGCAGGCCTCGTCGTGCACGTAGGCCCAGTCGAGACCGATGACATCGCTCAGCAGCCGCTCGGCGAGACGGTGCTTGCGCATGACGTCGACCGCCTTCTGACGACCGTCGGAGGTCAGCTCGAGGCGCCGGTCCTCGGACACCACCACGAGGCCGTCGCGCTCCATGCGTCCCACGGTCTGCGACACCGTCGGACCCGAGTGGCCGAGGCGCTCGGAGATGCGCGCGCGCAGCGGCACGATCTTCTCCTCCTCGAGCTCCAGGATGGTGCGCAGATACATCTCGGTGGTGTCGATCAGGTCGGTCATTCAGCAGTCCTCGATGTCGCGCGGCAGGTCCTCCCAGCCTACCGACCCCCTCCGACATGAGCACCGGAGGGCCGGGACCGGGACCCTAGAATCGGTCCCATGCCGCACGTGGAACTGCCCAGTGACCTCCTGCCCGCCGACGGCCGCTTCGGATGCGGCCCTTCGAAGGTGCGCGGTGCGCAGCTCGAGGCCCTCGTCACCCGCGGGGCGTCGATCCTCGGCACTTCGCACCGCCAGGCGCCGGTGAAGAACCTCGTCGCCAGCACGCGCGAGCGCCTCGCGCAGCTGTTCCGCCTCCCCGAGGGGTACGAGATCATCCTGGGCAACGGCGGATCGACCGCGTTCTGGGATGCCGCGGCCTTCGGCCTCATCGAGAACCGCAGCCAGAACCTCGTCTTCGGCGAGTTCGGCGGCAAGTTCGCCTCCGCGGCCGCAGCCCCCTGGCTGCAGGCGCCCGACGTCCGCAAGGCCGAGCCGGGCACCCGCACGGTCGCCGAGGCCGTCGAGGGCGTCGACGTGTACGCGTGGCCGCACAACGAGACCTCCACGGGCGTATCCGCGCCCGTCCAGCGCGTTCAGGCGGATGCCGGCGCGCTCACCGTGATCGACGCGACCAGCGCCGCGGGCGGCATCGACTTCGACGTGACGCAGGCCGACGTCTACTACTTCGCCCCGCAGAAGAACCTCGGCTCCGACGGGGGCCTGTGGTACGCCGCCGTCTCGCCGGCCGCGATCGAGCGCATCGAGGGCATCGCGGCATCCGACCGCTACATCCCCGAGTTCCTGAGCCTGAAGAACGCGCTCGACAACTCCCGCCTGCAGCAGACCCTCAACACCCCGGCCCTGGCCACCCTGCTCCTGCTCGACGAGCAGCTCGGCTGGATCCTCGACAACGGCGGCCTGTCGTGGGCGGCCGGCCGAACGGCGGAGTCGTCGGCGGCACTGTACGACTGGGCGGATGCCAGCACGGTCGCGACCCCGTTCGTCGCCGACCCGGCCGACCGCTCCCCCGTCGTCGTCACGATCGACTTCGACGAGAGCATCGACGCCGCGGCGATCGCGAAGAGCCTGCGCGCCAACGGCATCGTCGACACCGAGCCTTACCGCAAGCTCGGCCGCAACCAGCTGCGGGTGGCGACGTTCGTCTCGATCGAGCCCGACGACGTCCGCCGCCTCATCGGCGCGATCGACTACACGATCGAACGCCTTCCCGGCGCCTGAGCCGGTCACGACGAAGGCCGCCCCGCATCACGCGGGGCGGCCTTCGTCGTTCGGGGCTGCGCGTCAGTAGCTGCGGTCGCCCTCGTCGCGATCGTCGTCGTACGCCTCCGCGTCGTCGTCGTCGTCATCATCCGCGTGGTCGTCGTCCGCGTCGTCGCCATCCGCGTCGTCGCCGTCCGCCCGATGGTCGGGGGCGTGGTCCGCGTCGAGTTCGTCGATGTCCACGCCGTCGAGGTCGCCCGCGTGGAAGCGGGCCTTGGGCTCGTCCTCTTCTTCGTCGTCGTCGTCATCGGAATCGTCGTGCTCGTCGTCGACGTCGTCGTCATCCGCTTCGTCGTCGGCATCCTCTGCCGCCGCAGCGGCCTGGGCCGCCTGGTACTCGGCCAGTCGCGTCGCCCACGGCACCCAGTCGGGGGCGAGCAGCGCGCCGTCTCCGGGGAGCAGCTCGACCTCGAGCACCGTCGGCTCGGAGTCATCGACGACCGCCACGCTCACCGTCCAGAACCACCCCGGGTATCCCGACAGGCGCGTGTGGAAACGGAGCGAGACGACGCCGTCGTCTTCGAGGGTGTATCCCGCGGCGGGGCCGACGGTGTCGGCCGCGGTGATCTCGTGCAGGGCCGCGAGGGCGAGATCGTGCGCGCCGGTCAGCCGCTCGTCGGCGACCGGCGAGGGCTCACCCTGCTCAGGCTTCGAAGTCATCGGCGACCTTGCGCAGGACCGCGGCGATCTTCTGGGCGTGCGGGCCGCTGGGGTAGCGACCGCGACGCAGGTCACCGCCGATGCCGTCGAGGAGCTTCACGAGGTCCTCCACGATGATCGCCATGTCGTCGGCCGGCTTGCGCGACCGCTTCGACAGGCTCACCGGAGCGTCCAGCACGCGGACCGACAGCGCCTGCAGTCCGCGCTTGCCGTCGGCCACGCCGAACTCGAGGCGCGTTCCGGCCTTGGGAGCGGGGGTCCCGGCGGGCAGAGCCGTGGCGTGCAGGAACACGTCCTGGCCGTCATCGGTGCTGATGAAGCCGAAGCCCTTCTCGTCGTCGTAGAACCTGACCTTGCCGGTGGGCATGGACACCTCGCTGGATATGTGCGCGAACGCGCGGCGGAACGCGGGAACCGAGCGGATCCCGGTCTTCCAGCCTACGACACCGGCGCCAGGCAGTAGGCTGAGCGCGATGAGCACCCGCACCACCGGCGGCAGCACGCCGGGCGACGACGTTCCCGTCCGACGTATCGACCGCATCCTGGCGTTCATGTCGCTGGGGCTCCTCGTGCTGTCGATCGTGTGCTTCTTCGCGATCATCGTGGGCTCCAGCTCCGGAGCCGACATGGGCTCGGGCATCTGGCCGACGATCGGGGTCATCGTCTACATCGCCCCACCGGTCGCCTTCGTGTGCCTGCTGGCCGTGCTCATCATGAGCTTCGCCCGAAGGGCGCGGGCCAACAAGGCCCGCTGACGTGCCCGAGACCTCCGCACAACGCGCACTGGCGGTCTCGTTGGGCGCGCGCGACGACGCCTCCCTCGCACGCCTGTTCACGGGGCGGCACGTCGCTCCCTCGAGCGCCTGGCGCGACATGTTCGACGCCGCCGAGGCGCTTCTCGATCCGGCCTCGGTCGCTCGGGAGCTGCCCGCCCTGACGCGCGACGAGGCGATCGCGCTGCTCGACGCCGTCGCCGGCAGCCCGGCCACCGGCGCCGCGCGCGACGCGCTGATCGCGCGCGCCCTGGTCGGCGACGACGGCATCCCGTTCCCGACCGTCACGAGCGCGGTGCACGAGGCGCTCCCCGACGGACTGCCCGCGGCCCCGTCCGCGACGGCGCCCGCCCCGACCGCGGAGACGGCCTCGGCAGCGGCGGAGGCCGCTTTCACCAACGCCGCCTCGGTCGCCGACATCCTCATGCTCACGCTCGAGTCCCCCCTCGGCCGTATCGGGTCGGGGTCGCTCGGCGCGACGGAGCGGCGACGACTCGTCGACGCGGGGGCGGTGACCACCGCCGCCGAAGCGGACCTGCTGGTCGGCCTCGCCTCCGACGTCGGCCTCCTGGGCGCGAACGACCGAGCGTGGCTCGTTTCGCCCCGGGGCCGCGAATGGCTGCGCCTGCCGACCCTCGAGCGCTGGAGCCGCACGGCGGTGGCCCTGCGCGATGCTCTCCCCCGCGCGTATCGAGCGGATGACGGAGGCTGGATCCCCAGCGAGCACTGGGCCGACGCCACCCCCTTCGACCCCGAGGGGCCCGAGCGCGCGACGCTGTGGATCCGGCGGCTGGTGCGCTGGGGCCTGCTCGACGCGGCGGGACGCGTGGCGCCCTGGGCGGCCCCCCTCGCGGCCGGCGGCGAGCTCGACACCTCGGCGTTGAAAGAGCTGCTGCCCCCCGAGGTCGACCGCGTCTACCTGCAGAACGACTTGACCGCGATCGCGCCGGGACCCCTGGCGCCCCACCTCGACGTACGGCTGCGCACGATGGCCGCGCGCGAGTCCCGCGCCCAGGCCTCGAGCTACCGTTTCAGCGCCGGCACGGTGGGCGCGGCGATCACCGCGGGCGAGACCGCGGAGTCGCTCCGGAGCTTCCTCACCGAGATCTCCCTCACGGGCCTGCCGCAGCCGCTCGCGTACGTCATCGAACGCACCTCCGCCGAGCACGGCCGCGTGCGCGTGGGCGTCGACGCCGACACCTCTCTCACGCGGGTGACCACCGACGACGAGACCCTGCGACGCTCGATGGAGGTCGATCAGTCGTTGCGCTCGATCGCCCTGGCGCGCGACGACGGCGACGACCTCGTCTCCCACGTCTCGGCCGACGTCGTTTTCTGGGCCCTCACAGACGCGCACTATCCCGCTGTCGCCGTCGACGCCGACGGCCGCCCCCGCGCTCTCGAGCGCGCGAAGCTCGCCGGCGCCGAGCAGCCGGCATCCGACCCCGACGAGCTCTACGCCCCTCTCCTGGAGCGCCTGCGCAACGGCGCCCAGGACTCGGATGCCGCATGGCTCGAGCGCGAGCTCGATCACGCGGTCCGCGCCCGCGCCGTGGTCGACGTGACCGTGCGGCTGCCCGACGGGTCGGCGCGCGTGTTCCGGCTCGAGGCGACGGGTCTCGGCGGCGGACGCCTGCGCGGACGCGACCGCGCGGCCGACGTCGAGCGCACGCTCCCCCTCTCGCACATCGACGGGGTCGCCCCGGTCGACTGAGACCAGGGGACGCCGGGCTGCTTGCGACCCCGGTAGACTCGAACGCTATGTCTGACGGCCCCTTGATCGTGCAGAGCGACCGCACCGTCCTCCTCGAGGTCGCGCACCCCCAGGCGGAGACGGCGCGGCACGAGCTCGCGGTCTTCGCCGAGCTCGAGCGCGCACCCGAGCACATCCACACCTACCGGATCACGCGGCTCGGCCTGTGGAACGCCCGCGCGGCCGGCCACGACGCCGACGCGATGCTCGAGACGCTCGACACGTGGTCGCGCTTCCCCGTCCCCGCATCCGTCAGCACCGACATCCGCGAGACGGTCAACCGGTACGGGCGCCTCGTCATCGAGCGCAACGACGAGGGCGCCCTCGTCCTGCGGTCGACGGATGCCGCCGTCCTCGGCGAGGTCTCGCGCAACAAGCGCATCGCTCCCCTGCTGATCGGGCATCCCAGCCCCGACAGCTACCTCGTCGACGCATGGGCACGCGGTCACATCAAACAAGAGCTGTTGAAGATCGGCTGGCCCGCCGAAGACCTCGCCGGATACACCCCCGGCACCCCGCACCCGATCGACCTCGCCGAAGACGGCTGGAGCCTGCGCCCCTACCAGCGTCAGGCGGTGGACTCGTTCTCCGAGGGCGGGTCCGGCGTCGTGGTGCTCCCCTGCGGCGCCGGCAAGACGCTCGTGGGCGCGGGGGCGATGGCCGACACGCGCACGACGACCCTCATCCTCGTCACCAACACCGTCAGCGCCCGTCAGTGGCGCGACGAGCTGCTGCGGCGCACGACCCTGACCCCCGACGAGATCGGCGAGTACTCCGGTCAGGTGAAGGAGATCAAGCCGGTCACCATCGCGACGTACCAGATCCTCACCGCCAAGCGGAAAGGCCAGTACGCCCACCTCGCCCTGCTCGACGCCCTCGACTGGGGCCTCGTGCTGTACGACGAGGTGCACCTCCTCCCCGCCCCGGTCTTCAAGCTCACCGCCGACCTGCAGGCGCGCCGCCGCCTCGGCCTCACTGCGACGCTCGTGCGCGAGGACGGACGCGAGGGCGACGTGTTCAGCCTCATCGGCCCCAAGCGCTTCGACGCGCCGTGGAAGGAGATCGAGGCCCAGGGCTTCATCTCCCCGGCCGCCTGCTACGAGGTGCGCATCGACCTCCCGGCCGACGAGCGCCTCGAATACGCCGCCGCGGCCGACGAGGATCGCTATCGCCTCGCCGCCACCGCCCCCGCGAAGATCGACGTCACGCGCCGCCTGGTGCAGCGGCATCCGGGTGAGCGCGTGCTGGTCATCGGGCAGTACCTCGATCAGATCGACGAGCTCGCCGAGGCGTTGAACGCCCCGCAGATCACCGGCGCCACCCCGATCCCCGAGCGCGAGGAACTGTTCCAGGGCTTCCGCGACGGCAGCATCCCGCTGCTCGTCGTCTCGAAGGTGGCGAACTTCTCGGTCGACCTCCCCGAGGCGTCCGTCGCGATCCAGGTGTCGGGCTCGTTCGGCTCGCGGCAGGAGGAGGCGCAGCGCCTCGGACGTCTGCTGCGACCTAAGCAGTCGAACCACACGGCGAGCTTCTACACCCTCATCGCGCGCGACACCGTCGACCAGGATTTCGCGCAGAACCGTCAGCGCTTCCTCGCCGAGCAGGGCTACGCCTACACGATCCTGGATGCCGACGGGATCGACGCCGCGGCCGCCTGACGCATACCAGCACGCGGCTTTCCGTTCCATATCCAGGACATTGCGGGGTCGGATCACGATAATGAGGGGATGACAGCTCCTCGCATCCTCGTCGTGGACGACGAACCGAACATCCGCGACCTGCTCATCACGAGCCTGCGCTTCGCCGGTTTCCAGGTGCGAGCCGTGGCCAACGGCGCGCAGACGATCTCGGCCGTGCTCGAAGAAGAACCCGACCTCATCGTGCTCGACGTGATGCTGCCCGACATGAACGGCTTCAGCGTCACCAAGCGGCTGCGGGGTGCGGGCTACACCGCCCCCATCCTCTTCCTCACCGCGAAGGACGAGACCGAGGACAAGATCGAGGGGCTGAATGCCGGGGGCGACGACTACGTCACCAAGCCCTTCAGCCTCGATGAGATCGTCGCCCGCATCCAGGCGATCCTGCGTCGCACGATGCAGGCCGATGAGGAGTCGATCATCCGCACCGGCGAGCTGACGATGGACCAGGACACCCACGACGTCAGCGTCGGCGACGTCTCGATCGACCTCAGCCCCACGGAGTTCAAGCTCCTGCGTTACCTCATGCTCAACCCCAATCGCGTGCTGTCGAAGGCCCAGATCCTCGACCACGTCTGGGAGTACGACTTCAACGGCGACGCCGGCATCGTCGAGAGCTACATCTCGTACCTGCGTCGCAAGATCGACCCGCACTCCTCCGAGCCGCTCATCCAGACCAAGCGCGGCTTCGGCTACATGCTGAAGTCGGGCAAGAGCGCCTGAGCGGAAGGCGTCCGCCCTGTCGCCCTCCGACGATGCCCTGACGCGCTGGTGGCGAGGTCTGAGCCTTCGGACCAAGGTCACCGGTGTGACCGTCGCGCTGCTCGCGATCGGTCTGTTCACCGCGGGTATCGGCACCATGGTGTTCCTGCGCACCACGCTGGTGAACAATCTCGACGAGCAGTTGGCCCAGCAGGCGGCGGGCAGCATCGCCAACAGCATCTTCACCACGACACCGGTCGACGGCGGCATCGAGTTCACGCAGGTCGAGAACGCCCCGCAGATCGGGTCGATGGTCGTGGTCTACGGTCCTGACGGCCGACGCGAGGCTTTCTACAACGGCACGTCGTCGAAGGCGCTGCCGCAGCTGCCCGATACCTTCACCGTCGAGCAGACGTACGGCCAGATCGACCGTCGCATCGAACTGGAGGACCCGGACTCCGGAGCGCACTTCCTCGCACGCGTCGGCGTCCTGCAGGTGCCGGGCAACCCCGGCGTCTACACGCAGATGGTCGTGCAGCCCCTGGCGCCCACCGACCGCATCGTCGCCGCGTACGTCGGCATCTACGCGTTCGTCGCGCTGCTCATCCTCATCGCCACGGCCCTGCTCACGAGGTGGCTGGTGACGCTCGCCTTCCGCAATCTGCGCCAGGTCGAGACGACCGCGATGGACATCGCCGCGGGCGATTTCAGCCAGCGCCTCACCGACATCGTGCCCGACACCGAGGTGGGGCGGCTCAAAACCGCCATTAACGCCATGCTCGCGCGCATCGACGGCGCCCTCGGGCAACGGGATGCCACCGTGCGGCAGATGCGCCGGTTCATCGGTGACGCGAGCCACGAGCTGCGCACCCCGCTCGTGACGATGCGCGGCTATGCCGAGCTCTACCGCATGGGGGCGATCCGCTCCGACGAGGACGTGGCGCAGTCGATGGAGCGCATCGAGAAGGAAGCGATCCGCATGGGGGCGCTCGTCGAGGATCTCCTCGCGCTCGCCCGCCTCGACGAACGCCGTGATGTCTCGATCACCGAGCTCGACCTGCGTCCCATCGCACGTGACGCCGCCCTCGACCTGCGGGTGACCTCGCCCCAGCGCGAGGTCACGGTCGACGACACCACCTCTCGCGGTCCGCTCGTGCTGCCCACGATCACCCTCGATCCACTGCTCGACTCGGGCGGACACCCCGCTGAGGCCGCGACGCGACGCCGCACGGCTCCCACCACGTCGGCCATGGCGATCGCCGGAGCCACGCTGTCGCGCCTGCGCCGCCGCCAGAAGGACGGCACCGATCCCGCCACGACGACCGGGGAGGCACCGACGACCGAGCCGGCCGCACCGCCGGCCGGAGCGATGCGTCCCACACCGCGGCTGGCGCCGATCGTGCTGGGCGACGAGAACAAGGTGCGTCAGGTGGTGGCGAACCTCCTGGGCAACGCGCGTCGATTCACCGCCGACGACTCCCCCATCGGGCTGCGCGTGGGAGTGGATGCCGAGAACGACATGGGCTGGATCGAGATCATCGACCACGGCGAGGGCGTTCCCGAGCAGATCCGCGACCAGATCTTCCAGCGCTTCTGGCGCGCCGACACCTCGCGCACGCGCGAGACCGGCGGATCCGGCCTCGGTCTGTCGATCGTGGCATCCATCGTCGATCTGCTGCACGGTACGGTCGAGGTCGTCGACACCCCCGGCGGGGGCGCGACGTTCCGGGTGTCTCTTCCGCTGGCCGATCGTCGCGACGCCGCGGAGCATGCGCTGATCGAGACGCAGCCGCTCGAGCGCCTCCCCGACGATCACCGGCCCGACACCCCGGCCTGAGACGCCGCGCTCCGTTTCCCGGCGGGGATCGTCCGGCGGGGACCGCGTGAGCGAGTCCCTTCGGCAGATCACGCCGCGTGGTCGTCTCGCGACGTGGGCGAAACGATCCGCAGCACGCCGGAAGGACACGCGGCAGGCTCGAGCGCTCGCGCGAGCGAGAGGGCTCGGCGGCGTCGTTCGTCGACGCGCCGCCTCGAGCGACCGAGGCACCGTCATCGGCGTGTGAGACCGCGCCACCCGGACCGCCGGAACGGAGAACGCCCCCTCCCGGAGGAGGGGGCGTTCTCAGGCGTCAGGCGTGGATCAGAAGTCCATGCCACCCGTCGGGTCGCCCGCGGGAGCGGCGACCTTCTCGGGCTTGTCGGCGACGACGGCCTCGGTCGTGAGGAACAGACCGGCGATCGACGCGGCGTTCTGCAGAGCAGAGCGGGTCACCTTGGCGGGGTCGATGATGCCCTGTGCGAACAGGTCACCGTACTCGCCGGTCGCGGCGTTGAGGCCGTGGCCCACGGGGAGCTCCGACACCTTGTTCGCGACGACACCGGGCTCGAGACCGGCGTTCAGGGCGATCTGCTTGAGCGGAGCCTCGATGGCGACCTTGACGATGTTCGCACCGGTCGCCTCGTCGCCCGAGAGCTCGAGGTTCGCGAGAGCGTTCTTGCCGGCCTGGATGAGCGCCACGCCACCACCGGCGACGACACCCTCTTCCACAGCGGCCTTGGCGTTGCGCACGGCGTCTTCGATGCGGTGCTTGCGCTCCTTGAGCTCGACCTCGGTCGCGGCTCCGGCCTTGATGACGGCGACGCCACCGGCGAGCTTCGCGAGGCGCTCCTGGAGCTTCTCGCGGTCGTAGTCGCTGTCGGTGTTCTCGATCTCGCGGCGGATCTGGGTCACGCGACCCTCGATCAGCTCCGACTCACCGGCACCCTCGACGATCGTGGTCTCGTCCTTGGTGATGATGACCTTGCGAGCACGGCCGAGCAGGTCGACGGTCGCGTTCTCGAGCTTGAGGCCCACCTCTTCGGTGATGACCTGGCCGCCGGTGAGGATCGCGATGTCCTGCAGCTGAGCCTTGCGGCGGTCGCCGAAGCCGGGAGCCTTGACGGCGACCGACTTGAAGATGCCGCGGATCTTGTTCAGCACCAGGGTCGCGAGCGCTTCGCCCTCGACGTCCTCGGCGATGATGAGGAGCTCCTTGCCCTCCTGGATCACCTTGTCGACGATCGGCAGAAGGTCCTTGATGTTGGAGATCTTCTGGTTGGCGATCAGGATGTACGGGTCTTCGAAGACCGCTTCCTGACGCTCGGGGTCGGTGACGAAGTAGGGGTTGATGTAACCCTTGTCGAAGCGCATGCCCTCGGTGAGCTCGAGCTCGGTGCCGAAGGTGTTGCTCTCCTCGACGGTGACGACGCCTTCCTTGCCCACCTTGTCGATGGCCTCGGCGATGAGCTCGCCGATCGCGGGGTCGGCGGCGGAGATCGACGCGGTGGCGGCGATCTGCTCCTTGGACTCGACCTCCTTGGCGGAGGAGAGCAGCTCGTCGGTGACGGCCTTGACGGCCTTCTCGATGCCCTTCTTGAGCGAGATGGGGTCGGCGCCGGCCGCGACGTTGCGCAGGCCCTCGCGCACGAGCGCCTGGGCGAGAACGGTGGCGGTGGTGGTGCCGTCACCCGCGACGTCGTCGGTCTTCTTGGCGACCTCCTTGACCAGCTCGGCGCCGATCTTCTCGTACGGGTCGTCGAGCTCGATCTCCTTGGCGATCGAGACACCGTCGTTCGTGATCGTGGGGGCGCCCCACTTCTTCTCGAGCACGACGTTGCGACCGCGGGGGCCCAGGGTCACCTTGACGGCGTCGGCCAGCGTGTTGAGGCCGCGCTCGAGACCGCGACGGGCCTCTTCGTCGAAAGCGATGATCTTTGCCATAAGTGTGTCGTCCCTCCCGGACGGGTGACTTCCAGATTTTGGCACTCGACGAAAGCGAGTGCTAACTCATTCTGGCACTCGCCCCTGGGGAGTGCAAGCCGCGAGGCCGTCCGTGAGACGACGAACGCCGTGGCATCCCGGTGAGGGATGCCACGGCGTTCGAGCCAGCGGATCAGGCCAGTCGCACGGACTCCGCCTGCGGGCCCTTCTGACCGGTGCCGACGGTGAATTCGACCGCCTGACCTTCCTCGAGGACGCGGAAGCCCGACATCTCGATGCTCGAGTAGTGGACGAACACGTCCTGCCCATCGGACACGGTGATGAACCCGTAGCCCTTCTCGGCGTTGAACCATTTGACGGTGCCCTGCGTCATGCGAATCTCCTGTTGCTGGATGACTCGGTCATCGTAAGCACGCCGGATGCCGCCGAACCGGCCCCTCCGGGGATTGTTGACGCGCGTGCCCCCAACTTGTTACGCCGCGGAAACACGCGGCGCGAGAGGGTCACTGCGCGGTGGCGGAGGGGGTCGCGCCGGCGGCGCGGTCGAGGCCGATCACCACGACGAGTCGCTTGACGGCGCTCTCGTCGTCGGGGGTGTTCGGGTCGTCGGTCGGCTGCAGGAAGTCGCTCTGCGCGACCTCGGCGCCGCCGATGGTCTGCGCGAGGCCCCGCGCCGCCGCCTCGTCGCCGTCGCGCAGGTAGTAGATCGTGGTCTGAGCGAAATCGGTGGAGTCGGAGTCCCCCGTCTCGACGGTGTCACCGGCCCACCCCGCCGCCACGATCTGGTCGCGCACCGTCGCGGCGAGGCCGTCCTGGCCCGTGCCGTTCAGCACCACCACGGAGTACGAGGTGTCGACGACGACGGCCTCGGTCGGTTCTGCCGACACGGTCGGAACGGGTGCGTCATCGGCGCCGAGGCTGATGCGGCCCGAGGCCACGAGGGACCCGAAGATGCCCACGATGATGAGCACGAGCGTGGCGATGGCCGCCCACAGGAACACGATCCATCCGCGCGTGCGCGGTCGCTCTGCCCGGTGCGCCCCGACCCGGCCGGTGGAATCGGGCAGGTCGTCGAAGCGATCCCGAGGGAAGGTCGATCTGGCCATTGGACGATGCTATCGGTCGACGCCTGAGCACCCCGTCAGCGGGCCGCCGTCCGACCCAGCCGGGCGCGCTGCTGCGCCACTGCGTCGTCGCGTCGCCGCCGCAGACGGCGAACGAGCATCGGGTCGTGCGCGAGGGCGTCCGGCGTGTCGATCAACCGCCCCAGCAGCTGGTAGTAGCGCGCCGGCGTGAGCTCGAACTCCGCCCGGATCGCCTCCTCCTTCGCACCCGCGTGGCGCCGCCATTCACCCTCGAAGGCGAGGAAGGCGAGGTCGCGGTCCGAAAGAGGCACGGCGCCACGCTACTGCGCCGACGACGCCCCTCTCGGATGCCACGCCACCCACGCGCCGAGTGGATCCACCTCGGCCAGCACCTCCCCGTCCAGCGCCAGGGCGAAGCCGCCCCGTTTCACGCCCGGTGCTCCCGTCCATCCGTCGTGGAGGCCGGGGGCGTCGAGCGTCACCCAGCGTCCCGCGGTGCGGGCGGCGTCGATGACCGCCCCGCGCCGAGCGCGCGGCACGTGCGCGAGCACGCCCGGCGTCGTGACCACAAGCGTGGCGTCGGCGGGGGCCTGCGCGGCGAGCGCGGGCAGGGCGTCCGCGCCGTCGCCGGAGATCAGGAGCGGCGGATCGACGGCCGCGATGTCGAGAGCGGCGACGATGCGCTCACGTCGCCCCTCCTCCCCCGGCCACACGAGCCCCTCGAGCCACGCCCGGTCATCCGCGTCGCGGGCGTCGAGCGGGTTGAGGTCGATCCCGGCGCGCCAGACGATCTCGGGCATTCGAAGGACGGGGTCGCCGGTCAGGTCGCTGTGCAACTCGACCGTCGAGGGGCCGTCGACCGGGTCGAGGGCGATGAGCTCGTCGCCTCGGCGGTAGCGGTACGAGTACCGGTCGGGGTACAGGCACAGCCCGGCGCTCGCGCCGACCTCGAGCAGCGCGATCGGACCGTCGATGCGGGCGAGCGCCGGCAGCAGAGCGGCGCACCGGAGCGGCTCGTTGGTCTGCACGCTGCGCACCCGGCACTGCGCGGCGATCTCGTCGGCGTGTGCGACGACCCACGGGGCCCACGCGTCGACGTCGTCCATCGGCGCCCCGCGCACGCGCATCACCGCGAAGACGAGCGGGGGTTGACGGCGGGTCTCGGGAATCGGCGCGAGCGCCGCAGCGACCGTCCGATCCTCCGCCACGCGATGCGCCCAGGCCTCGTAGACCGCGGATCGGCCGGGCGCCTCATCGCGGGCGAACCGTCCATAGCGTTCGACGACGGCATCCACGGCATCCTGATCCACTCACGAATCATCGCAGCACGACCCGGTCGGCGCCGGGCACGAGACAATGGGAGCAGACGAAGGAGAGAACACATGACCTACGCCGTCGACAAGTCCGACGACCAGTGGCGCGCCGAGCTCAGCCCCGAGCAGTACGCGGTGCTGCGCCAGGCGGGAACCGAGCGCGCCTGGACCGGTGAGCTGCTCGACGAGAGCCGCGCCGGCCTCTACACCTGCGCCGCGTGCGGCAACGAGCTGTTCCAGAGCGGCACCAAGTTCGACTCGCACTGCGGATGGCCCAGCTTCTACGAGTCGGTTCGACCCGAAGCGGTCGAGCTGATCGACGACAACAGCCACGGGATGCAGCGCACCGAGGTGCGGTGCGCCAACTGCGGCTCGCACCTGGGACACGTCTTCCCCGACGGCTTCGGCACCCCCACCGGCGACCGGTACTGCATGAATTCGCTGTCGCTGAACTTCACCCCGGCCGACTCCCCCGCCGACGGAGCATGAGCGCCCTCGAAGCCATGCGCGACCGTCGGTCGTGGTCGAAGGTCACCGACCTCGCCCCGACCGGCCCCGAGCTCGAGGCCTTCGTCGCCGCGGCCGGTCGCGTCGCGGATCACAAGAGCTTGAAACCGTGGCGCCTGATCGAGATCCGCGGTGCGGATCGCGATCTCCTCGCGCGTGCGCTGAACAAGGCCGACGGCAAGAAGGGGTATTCCTCCAAGCCCCGGCGCGCTCCGCTCATCATCGCGGTCGTGGCCGATCTCGGCTCGAAGAAGATCCCCTCGTGGGAGCAGGAGGCCGTGGCATCCGGTGTCGCCCACATGCTGAGTCTCGTGCTCGACGAGGCGGGGTTCGGGGTGTTCTGGCGCACCGACGACAACACCCGTCACAAGGTGCTGGCGAAGGCTCACGGCCTGGCGAAGCACGAGGTGCTGCTGGGCTGGCTCTACGTCGGCGGCAAGCCGAAGACGTCGCGGCCGGTCCGGCGCAAGACGGTGGATGCCGCGAAGCACCTCTCGCGCATGCCGGGGGGCAAGAAGAAACGCACGGTCGACGAAGCGCGCCTCTGACGCGCGCGATGCCACGGCCTCGACGCCGCCGACTCCGGTCGGCGGCGTCGGCGTGTCTCCGGCGGGGCATAAACGCGCCGCGGGCGCGCGCCGTGAGCCGCGCGAACGGCCGACGTGTCGGGCCCGTCCGGGGGGAACGCTCCTAGCGGCTCCGGCGCCTCCACGGCACGGCGGCCACGGCGACCCCGGAGATCGCCACGGCGGCGGCGAGAAGCGCCACCGGGGTGGCGGGTGCGGCGGGGGCGGGCCAGAGGGCGTCGAGCAGCACCGAGGTGGTGAGCAGGCCGACCACCGACCCCAGACCCAGCAGCAGCACGCCCGTTCGACGCACGACCACCGCCGACAGGAAGATGTAGATCACGCCGACCGCCCCGCCGACGTAGAGCCACGGTTCCGTCGGCACGGCGCGGGGAGCGCCCACGACACCGACGTGAACGAACGCGGCCACGAGCAGCACCACGGTGCCGCCGATGAAGTTCACCAGCGTCGCCGTCAGCGGACTCTCCACGCGCACGCGCAGTCGCCCGTTGGTCCCCTGCTGCCAGGCGACGCCCGCTCCGGCGATCGCTGGAACGATGAGCATCCACAGCGGCACACCGTTGACGGCATCCCCCGACAGGCACACCACGACCCCGGCGATCGCCAGGAGCGCGCCGATGACGCGTCGCACCGTGACGGGCACGACGCCCGCCGGTCCGAAGCCGACGCGGTCCAGCACGAGCCCCCCGGTGGTCTGCCCGGCGACGAAGCCGACCGTGAAGAGGGCGACTCCGATGGTCGCCACGGTCAGCCCCTGACTCGCGACGGTGAACGCTCCCGCAAGACCGCCCAGCAGCATCCACGCGGGGATCGTTCGCGATCGGATGCCGGACACGAGGCGCTCGAATCCGCGGCGACCCTGCGGAACCAGGGCCGACAGCGCGATGAGGATGATCAATCCCGACCCGAACGAGATCGCGGCCGCGACGAACCCGTCACCGATCTCCGCCCCGAGCGTGCCGTTGATGCGGGCCTGGAGGGCCGTGAGGGCGCCGATGAGCACCGCTCCGGCGACGGCGAGGCCGACCGATCCGCGCTCCGCCACCGCTCTCCCCTCGTTCCCCCGCTCGGGGGCCACGGTCGATCGTAGGGGACGGCCGGTCGCGGCCGACGCGCGCCGATAGGTCACGCGCTCCGATCGTTGTCGACGGGAAACCCCGGCATGCGTCAGGATTTCCCCCGTGACACAGCTCCAAGGCACCTCCCACGACGTCCCCGCGATCCTCGCCGACCTCACCGCCGACCAGGTCGATCGCGAGTTCCTGGCGAACGCCGAGGTGCATCTCCCCCGCCTCCACGACCTGTTCGCCCAGCTCTACGGCGACCGCGCCGACGGCTTCGAGCGTCTGGCGTCCGTGGTCGACCTCGCCCGACGTTCCTGGGCGGCGCGTCCCGCCGACCTCAAAGCACTCGACCGCGCGCGAGAGAGCGAGCCGGAGTGGTTCGAGAGCGAGCGCATGGTCGGAGGGGTCTGCTACGTCGACCGGTACGCCGGCGGACTCAGCGGCATCCGGGACTCCATCCCGTATTTCCGCGAGCTCGGCCTGACCTACCTGCACCTCATGCCGCTGTTCGAGAGCCCCGAGGGCAACAGCGACGGCGGCTACGCGGTCTCGAGCTATCGCCGCGTCAACCCGAAGCTCGGCACGATGGCCGACCTCGCCGAACTCGCCGCCGAACTGCGCCGGGCCGGCATCTCGCTCGTCGTCGACTTCATCTTCAACCACACCAGCAACGAGCACCGCTGGGCGCAGAAGGCCGTCGCGGGCGAGCGCGGGTACGAGGACTTCTACCTCATCTTCCCCGACCGCGAGATGCCCGACGCGTACGAGCGCACCACTCGCGAGATCTTCCCCGACGACCACCCGGGCTCGTTCGTGCAGCTCGACGACGGCCGGTGGATCTGGGCGACCTTCTACCACTTCCAGTGGGACCTGAACTACGCCAACCCCGCCGTCTTCGAGGCCATGGCCGGCGAGATGCTGTACCTGGCGAACCAGGGCGTGGAGATCCTGCGGATGGATGCCGTGGCCTTCATCTGGAAGCGCCTCGGCACCACGTGCGAGTCGCTGCCCGAGGCGCACCTGCTGCTGCAGGCGTTCAACGCCGTGCTGCGGATGGCCGCTCCCGGGCTGCTGTTCAAGTCGGAGGCGATCGTGCACCCCGACGAGGTCGTGTCGTACATCTCCCCCGACGAATGCCAGATCTCCTACAACCCCCTGCAGATGGCGCTGACCTGGGAGGCGCTGGCCACCCGAGACGGACGCCTCCTCCAGCAGGCCCTCGAGCGGCGCCACGCCCTGCCCGCGGGCACGGCCTGGGTCAACTACGTGCGCAGCCACGACGACATCGGGTGGACCTTCGCCGATGAGGATGCCGCCGAGCTCGGGATCGACGGCTCCCCGCATCGCCGCTTCCTCAACGACTTCTACGTCGGCCGAGCCGAGGGCACCTTCGCCCGCGGCGTGCCGTTCCAGGAGAACCCCCGCACGGGCGATGCCCGCGTCACCGGCACCACGGCATCCCTCGCCGGGATCGAGGCGGGCGACGCCGGTGGCGAGGACCGCGTCATCCTGGCGCACGCGCTGGCCCTGTCCACCGGCGGCATCCCGCTGCTCTACCTCGGCGACGAGGTGGCCCAGCTCAACGACTACGGCTATTCCGACCGCCCGGAGGAGGCGGGCGACAGTCGATGGGTGCACCGCCCCTTCCGTCCCGCGCAGAACTACGCGGACCGGAGGGATGCCGACACCCCGGCCGGACGCGTGTTCGCCCGTCTCACGCGTCTGCTCGACGTCCGCCGCGCGACCCCGGAGTTCTCCGGCAACGAGCTGATCGCCTTCGACGCCCACGTCCCCTCTGTTGTCGCCTTCCTCCGCCCGGGCGACAACGGATTCGCCGTCCTCGTCCTCGCCAACGTCGCCGACTCGGCCGTCGAGATCGACGCGCTGACCCTGTCGGGCATGGCGCCCGAGGCGCTGGACCTCGTCTCGTCCGCGCCGATCTGGTTGGGAGTCGGTGTGACCCTCGCTGCGCACGGGACGCGGTGGCTGCGCGTGCGGCCGCGCTGACGAACGACGCGTCCATGAGCTCCGAAGCCGCCCCGCCTGGCAACCACGTCCGCCATGTCGTGGCGTTGCTCGCGGGGGTGGCGGCGATGGCGAGCGTCGTGTGGGCGCCGGTCGGTCTCGTGGGAGACCTCATCATGCTCGTCGTCGGCGTCGCGGCCCTCCTCTTCGCCGGGGAGGCGGGTACCCGCCCCGGCCCCCTGCGCGCCCTCGCCATCGCCGGTGCACTGCTCGCGGGGCTGGTCACGGTCGCCGCGGGGGGCGTCTTCCTCGTGGCGCTCGCGAACGCCCTGTCGTGAGCCGTCACTAGCACGGTTCTCCCCCGCCGCCCAGCCCCGGACCGCGGACGACCGGACGCCTAGCGTCGAGCCATGAACCACCAGGAGCTGTCCGCCCTCACCGTCTCGCGCGCGCACGAGAACGTCGATGCCGGAGGCAAGCCCTTCGCGTGTCTCATCGTCAAGGACGGCGAGATCGTCGTCGAGGCGGTCAATCACGTCGCCCAGGACGGCGACCCGACCGCGCACGCCGAGATCCGCGCCATCCGCGCGGCCGCCGAGAAGGGCATCCGCGACCTGGCCGGTCACGACATGTACGTCACGGCCTATCCGTGCCCGATGTGCCTGGGCGCCGTGTACTACGCCCAGCCGGACCGTCTCTTCTTCGCCGTCACGCGCGAGCAGGAGGGCGAGCACTACGAGGACGGCAACCGGCTCATGACGCTGGCGTCGTTCTACGACGAGTACACGATGGCACCCGAGGACCGTGCGCTGCCCGCCGAGCAGATCGAGGTGGATGACGCGACGGCGCCGTTCCGGGAGTGGACCACGCGTCACGGATCCTGAGCCCCGTGGCGTCGGCGGGCGGACCAGATCGTCACGGGCGACGTGCCGGCTACAGGACTTGAACCTGCAACCCCCGTATTACAAGTACGGTGCGCTACCAATTGCGCCAAGCCGGCGTGAGGCGCTCAGCGCCTCGGCGATCGAGTCTACGACGCGCGACGACCTCAGTCGTGCCGCCCGCTCTGGCGATCCCACTCCAGCGATTTGAACTGCAGGAAGGAGCAGAGATTGCCGGCGATGACCAATTCGGCGGCGAGGCTCGCCATGTCGTGGGGGCTGAGCGTGAGGTCATCGGGGCGCGCGGTGAGCGTCGCCTCCCACAGGGGGTCGTCGTAGCCGCGCGGCTGCATGTAGATCGACGCCTTGGTGTTGCGGAGGTTCATGACCACCAGCCCGGTGTCCTGACCGTCGGCATCTTCCTGGTCGACGACCTTGATGGTGCCGGCCACGGCGTGACCCTGAGTGAGGAACTCTTCGACCCACACCGTCAACTGACCACGGGACCGCCGCGGCGGGGAGTCCTCGATCTCGTCGTCCATGTCACCAGAATCTCATACGTCGGGTATGTCGCACGTGCTGCGTCGAGCGGCCGATCAACCCGCGGGAGTCGCCGAGGGGGTGGGCGTCGGAGTGGCCGTGGAGTAGTACGCGTTGCTGTCGACGGTGAGCACGAACTGCGCGAACTCCTTCGCGTCATCCATGTTCCCGACATACTCCGTGCCGTTCACGAGCACCGTCGGAGTCGCGGTGAGCGCGTGACCGTCGGTACCCGGCAGGCCCTTGATGGCGCGGTCGGTCGCCGCCTTCGCCCACGAGGTGTACGTCTCGTCCTCGATGCAGTCGCGCACGGTCGCCACGTCGCTGACGCCGGCGCCCTGGGCCATGTCGGCGAGCTGCTGGTCGCTGTAGCCGTCGGAGTCCACCGCGGGCTGGTTGGTCAACAGCTCGTGGTTGTAGGCGAAGAAACGGTCCGAGGCGTGGGTCGCGACGCACGCCGCCGCACCCGCGGCCCGCAGGCTATACTTCGTGCCGTTGGATTTCGAGGTCAGCATGGCGACCGGGTAGTAGGTGAGGGTCGCCGCGCCGTCGTCGACCCACTTCGACAGCTGGGTCGCATTGGCCGCCTGGAACTCGTGCGCCTCGGTCGACATGTAGTCGACGTACACGCGGATGTCGACCGGAGCGGCCGTTCCGGTCGGTTCCGGAGTCGCGGCGGGCGAGGGGGCGGCATCCGTCGACATCGTCGCGGCGCTGCCGTCGACGGTCTGATCGGCGAGGGGGTCGGCGACGCCCGTCGCGGAGGTCACCACGAAACCGTCGTCGGTCGCCGTGTCGGGCAGGGCCTGCGAGCGCGCCTCGCGCGAGTTCAGCGCGGCGGAGACCCCGACCGCACCCACGGCGATGACCGCGACGGCCCCGACGCCCAGCAGCGATCGACGCGCGATGCGCCAGCGCGTCTGCTTCGCCTTGACCTGCTGCGCCTTCTCACGCACCGCCTCGCGACGGTCGCGTTCGGCGGGAACGTTCGGGGACTGGTCGTGGGACATGAAACCTTCCGGGCATAAACGTCTGCCGCATGAAATCGGGGGGAACGCGCGGGTGGAGCGAACGATCAACGATGCTAACGAGGCTGGCTGAGAAATGACCAGACACGTGCGATACTGACCCTGCGTCCACTGTCGGGCGCACGGGGTCGCCCCCGTTCATTCCATTCACTACGGATCGTCCGGCACGTACCTGCCGGTGAAGGAGAAGAAAACATGGCGTCCGTCACCTTCGACAACGCAACCCGTCTGTACCCGGGCGGAACCCGCCCCGCCGTCGACAAGTTGAACCTCGACGTCGCAGACGGCGAATTCCTCGTCCTCGTCGGCCCCTCGGGCTGCGGTAAGTCCACCTCCCTGCGCATGCTCGCGGGTCTCGAGGAGGTCAACTCGGGTCGCATCCTCATCGGCGACCGCGACGTCACCGACGTGCCCCCGAAGGACCGCGACATCGCGATGGTCTTCCAGAACTACGCGCTGTACCCCCACATGACCGTCGCCGAGAACATGGGCTTCGCGCTCAAGATCGCCGGCGTCGGCAAGGAGGAGCGCGCTGCGCGCGTCCTCGAGGCCGCCAAGCTCCTCGACCTCGAGCAGTACCTCACCCGCAAGCCCAAGGCCCTCTCGGGTGGTCAGCGTCAGCGTGTCGCCATGGGCCGCGCGATCGTGCGCCAGCCCCAGGTCTTCCTGATGGACGAGCCGCTGTCGAACCTCGACGCCAAGCTCCGCGTCCAGACGCGCACCCAGATCGCCTCGCTCCAGCGTCGCCTCGGCGTCACCACGGTCTACGTCACCCACGACCAGACCGAGGCCCTCACCATGGGCGACCGCATCGCGGTCCTCAAGGACGGCCTGCTCCAGCAGGTCGGCACGCCGCGCGACCTGTACGAGACCCCGAAGAACGTCTTCGTGGCCGGCTTCATCGGCTCGCCCGCGATGAACCTCTTCACCGCCGACCTGGCCGAGGGTGGCGTGCGCTTCGGCGACCTCGTCGTCCCCGTCGAGGCCGACACCATCGGCAAGGCCCACGGCTCCGAGGTCACCATCGGTGTCCGCCCCGAGGACATCCAGGTCGCCCCCGCCGACGGCCGCGGCCTCTCGGTCGTCGTCGACCTCGTCGAGGAGCTCGGCGCCGACGGCTACCTCTACGGCCACACCGACATCAACGGCAAGCGCACCGACCTGGTCGCGCGCGTCGACGGTCGTCGTCACCCCAACGCGGGCGAGACGGTCGTGCTGGCCCCGGTTCCCGGACACGTCCACGTGTTCGACCTCGAGTCGGGCGAGCGCCTGACCGACCGGGCCATCGCCTCCGCCTGACCCTCGCACCGACGCGGCGCGTCCTCGATTCCCGACCTCGTCGGGTCGGGGGCGCGCCGCACCGTTTTCCCGGAGGTACCCGTGTCCGAATCGCTCAGCATCACGGCCAGCACCGTCGACCCGGGCCTTCTTCAGCTGCCGTGGTCGACCAGCCTCGCCGATTGGCCGAGCAGCCACATCGTCGCGCTGCCGAAGGGCATCTCGCGTCACCTGGTGCGCTTCGCGAACCTCTCCGGTCGCGTCGTGGCCATCAAGGAGACGACCGAGGAGATGGCCCGTCGCGAGTACGACATGCTCGGCAACCTCGACCGCCTCGACGCGCCGTGCGTCGATCGCGTCGCGGTGATCGCGGGCCGCACCGACGCCTCAGGGCGCCCCCTGCCCGCGGCCCTGGTCACCGCGCACCTCAAGTTCTCGCTCCCCTATCGCGCGCTCTTCACGCAGGTCCTGCGCCCTCACACCGCGACGCGCCTGGTCGACGCCCTGGCCGTCCTCCTCGTGCGGCTGCACAACGTGGGCTTCTACTGGGGCGACGTGTCGCTGTCGAACACCCTGTTCCGGCGCGACGCGGGCGAGTTCGCCGCCTACCTCGTCGACGCCGAGACCGGCGAACTGCACGGCAACCGCCTGAGCCCGGGTCAGCGGGCGCACGACCTCGACATCGCCCGCACCAACATCGCCGGCGAGATCATGGACCTCGAAGCCGGCGGGCGCCTGGAGGGCGGAGTGGACGCCATCGCCATCGCCGACGGTCTGGTCGCCTCGTATCACTCGCTGTGGGGTGCCCTCACCGACAAGGAGACCTTCGCCGTCGACGAGTCGTGGCGCATCACCGAGCGCGTGCACCGCCTGAACGCCCTGGGCTTCGACATCGGCGAGATGTCGATCCGCACCGCCAGCGACGGCACGCAGGTGTCGATCCAGCCGAAGGTCGTGGATGCCGGGCACCACCAACGCCGTCTCCTGCGGCTCACGGGTCTCGATGTCGAGGAGAACCAGGCCCGTCGCCTGCTCAACGACCTCGACGAGTTCCGCGCGCGCGTCTCGCGCCTCGGCGCCGACGAGGAGATGGTCGCCCACGAGTGGCTGACGCGCGTCTTCGAGCCGATCGTCATGGCGATCCCCTGGGACCTGCGCGCCAAGCTCGAGCCCGCCGAGGTGTTCCATCAGGTGCTGGAGCACCGCTGGTACATGTCGCAGGCGCGGGGCCGCTCCGTTCCCCTCGCCGAGGTCGTCAGCTCCTACATCGACGACGTCCTGCGCCATCGCCGCGACGAGGCGACCGTCATGGGCCCGCCGACCGACACCATGTCGCTTCCGACGGTGTCCGACGCCGACGCTCCGGCGACGGGCGAGGTCCCGACCACCGACACCGACCTCGTCGACTGGCGCGACCTGGTCTGAGACGCGGCGGTGTCGTAGACGTCCCCCACCGCCGAGGGCACGCGACCGCGTCGAGGTCACAGGGGTCGGCGTGTCACCTCCTCACGGTCACGTGATCCCGCGGGTGGGTCGACACGCTGGCGGAACGACCGAGGCCGTGGCATCCGGAATCAGGATTCGGATGCCACGGCCTCGGTGTCCAGCGGGTTCAGTACCCGACGGTGAAGCGCTCCCGCGAGTGCGCGGGGTTCTCGATCTCGTCGAGCACGGCCACCGCGAAGTCGGCCCCGCCGATGAAGGAGTCGCCCTCGTCGTCGACGACGAGCACGTCGCCGCCGTCGCGGTAGGAGCCGGTGCGCTCCCCCGGCGCCCACGAGCCGAAGCCGCCGGCCGGGTGCACGTAGAACCAGTCGCGCCCGGTGTCGTCGGCCTGCAGGTCCTCGAGGATGCCGATGGCCTCACGGGCCTCGGGCTTGTACTCCTCGGCGAAGCCCTCGGTGTCGATCAGGCGCGGGCCGCCCTCGGCGACCAACGATCCACCGGCACCGCCGACCACGCCCACGCGGACGTTCTCGGGCAGAGCCGTGACGAGTTCGGCGATGGCGGGGCGGAGCTTGCCCTCCATGTCGCCGCGGGGGGCGGCGGCCGACACGACCACGTCGACGCCCTCGAGCTGAGCGACGAGTCCGGGGACGTCGAGAACGGTGCCCTCGAGGTAGGTGGCCCCCTCGACGCGCTCGGCGGGGACCGAGCGGGCGATGGAGACGACGGTGTGACCGCGGCGGACGGCCTCGGTCACGATGTGGCTGCCGGCGTAGCCGGTGCCTCCGATGACGGCGATGCGGGGCATGAGCGTTCCTCTCGACGGGTCAGACGGTGCCGCGCAGCGTCGACACCTGGTACAGGGCGACGGATGCGGCGATACCGGCGTTCAGCGATTCGGTGGCGGCGGAGATGGGGATGGAGACGACCTGGTCGCACGTCTCGGTGACCAGGCGCGACAGGCCCTTGCCCTCCGAGCCGACGACGATCACGACGGGACGGTCGGCGAGTTCGAGGGCGGGCAGCGACACGTCGCCGTCGCCGTCGAGGCCGAGGACGAAGACGCCCTGCTTCTTGAACTCCTTCAGCGTCGCCGTGAGGTTCGCGGCGAGGGCGACCGGGATGCGGGCGGCGGCTCCCGCGCTCGTCTTCCACGCGGCGGAGTTGACGCTCGCCGATCGACGCTGCGGGATGATCAGTCCCTGACCGCCGAACGCGCCCGTCGAGCGGATGATCGCGCCGAGGTTGCGGGGGTCGGTCACGCCGTCGAGGGCCACGAGCAGCGGCACCTCGCCGCGGTCGATGATCTTCTCGAGCAGATCCTGCGGGTGCGCGTACGCGTACGGCGGCACCTTCAGGGCGACACCCTGGTGCACGCCGTCGAAGCCGGCCATGCGGTCGAGCTCGGGTCGGGTGACCTCGAGCACGGGGATGCCGCGGTTGGTGGCCATCGACAGCATCTCCTTGACGCGGTCGTCCATCTCGACGCGCTGGGCGATGTACATCGCCGTCGCGGGGATCTTCGCCCGCAGCGCCTCGAGCACCGAGTTGCGGCCGGTGACCGTCTCGGTGTCGTCGGCGGCCTTGGGACTCTTGCGGTTCGGGTTCCCGCCCACCGCGCGCACGCCGGGGCGCCCCTTTCCGCCCGCTGCGGCGTAACGCTCTTCGGCGGCCTTGCGCTTGCCGGCGGGGTGCCAGGCGCGGTCCTCGGCCTTCGGGGTCGGGCCGCGTCCCTCGAGCGCCTTGCGGGAGTGCCCGCCGGTGCCCTTGAGAGGGCCCTTCTTCTTGCCGGGGTTGCGTGCTCCCGGGCGTCCTGGCTTAGGCATCGATACTCCAATTGGTTCCGGCCGGAGTGTCCTCCAGCGTGATTCCGGCGGCGGCGACGGCATCGCGGATGCGGTCGGCGGCTGCCCAGTCCTTGTCGGCGCGAGCGCGGGCGCGCTGCGCGATCATCTCGTTCACGAGAGCGTCGAGGGTCGTGTCGACCGCCCCCGTCGCCCCGGTCGGCTCCTCGGCATCCAGCCCCAGGATGCCGAGCATCGCCACCACCGCGCGGTGAGCGGCGACGGCGGTCTCGAGGTCTCCCCCGTCGATGGCCGCATTGCCGGCGCGCACGGTCTCGTGCAGGGTCGCGATCGCCTGCGGTACCCCGAGGTCGTCGTCCATCGCCGCCGCGAAGTCCGTCGGCACCTCGCCGGGCACGACGACCAGCGGGTCGGCTGCGGCGGCACGCAGAACGCGCTGGCGGAAGGTCGAGATTCGCTCCAGCGCGCTCGCCGCTTCAGAGAACGCCTTGTCCGACACGTCGAGGCTCGAGCGGTAGTGCGCCGCCGCGAGGGCGTACCGCACGACCCGGGGGTCGTGCGTGGCGAGCACGTCGGCGGCCAGGGTGAAGTTGCCGAGCGTCTTCGACATCTTCTGCCCGTCGACGGTGACCAGGCCGTTGTGCACCCAGTACCGCGCGAAGGCGTCGCCCGCGGCGCTCGACTGAGCGATCTCGTTCTCGTGGTGCGGGAAGCGCAGGTCGAGGCCCCCGCCGTGGATGTCGAACTCGGGCCCGAGATAGCGGCGCGACATGGCCGAGCACTCGATGTGCCACCCGGGCCGTCCCGCACCCCACGGCGACGACCAGGTCGCCGAGGCGGGCTCGCCGTGCTTCGCGCCCTTCCACAGCGCGAAATCGTGCGGGTCGCGCTTACCCCGGGGATCCGCGTCGGCGGCGGGTTCCATGGCATCCAAGCTCTGCCGCGTCAGCTCGCCGTACGCGGGCCACGAGCGCACATCGAAGTAGACGTCTCCCGAGGCGGCGTAGGCGTGCCCGCGCTCGATGAGCTCGGCGATGAGCTCCTGCATCTGCGTCACCGAGGCGGTCGCCCGCGGCTCGTACGTCGGGGGCAGGATCCCGACGGCGGCATAGGCCCGCGTGAACTCGAGCTCCATGCGGTAAGCGAGCGCCCACCACGGCTCCTCGTCGGTGGCATTGGCGAGCACCTTGTCATCGATGTCGGTGACGTTGCGCACGAAGGTGACGCGCCCGAAACGGTGCTCGAACCAGCGGCGGAGAAGGTCGAACGCGAGGGCGGCGCGCACATGGCCGATGTGCGGACCGGACTGCACGGTCGGACCGCAGACGTAAAGGGTGACGTTCGAGGGGTCGAGAGGGACGAACTCGCGCAGAGCCTGCGCTTTCGTGTCATACAGCCGAACGGTCACCCTCCCAGCCTACCGGCCGCCCCTCCGCGCGACCCGTGCGTGAAACACGACCCGGCTAGGGTGCCGGAGTGCCTCTGCTCATCCGCCCCGACGACCTCTCCTCCGATGCCACGCGTGCCCTGGCGGCCGCGCACCTCGCGGGGATGCACGAGAACACCCCCGCCGAGAGCGTGCACGCCCTCGACCTCGACGGCCTCACCGCCGACGGCATCACGGTGTGGTCGGCGTGGGTCGACGACGAGCTCGCCGGGATCGGCGCGTGCAAAGACCTCGGCGACGACCGGGCGGAGCTGAAGTCGATGCGCGTGGTCGACGCCTTCCTCGGGCAGGGCATCGGTCGTGCGATCCTGCGACACATCGTCGAGGACGCCGACGAGCGCGGTATCCGCAGCCTCTGGCTCGAGACAGGCAGTACCGACGACTTCCTCCCGGCGCGCCGGCTGTATGCCAGCGAAGGGTTCGAGGAGTGCCCGGCGTTCCCGCCCTACGCCCCCGACCCGCTGTCGACGTTCATGACGCGACGGCTCTGACGCGCGCGCTCAGGCGGGGACCACGAGCGCCGTCGCGAAGGCGGCCACACCTTCGCTGCGCCCGGTGAAGCCGAGGCCGTCGGTGGTCGTCGCGCTGACGGAGACCGGGGCGCCCACCGCGGCGGAGAGGATCCGCTCCGCCTCGACGCGTCGCGCCGCGAACCGCGGCCGGTTCGCCTGCACCTGCACCGAGACGTTGCCCACCCGCCACCCTGCGGCGGAGAGCAGCCCGACGGTGTGCGAGAGGAAGGCATCGGCGTGGGCGCCGGCGAACTCGGGCCGGTCCGTCCCGAAGTGCGTTCCGATGTCGCCGAGCCCCGCGGCGGCGAGCAGGGCATCGACGATCGCGTGCGCGACCGCGTCCCCGTCGGAGTGCCCCGACAGGGCCACCTCGCCGGGCCATTCGAGTCCCGCGAGCCACAACGCGCCCTCCCCGCCGAACGCGTGGACGTCGGTGCCGATACCCACCTGGGGCCCCCGCGGAACCGGCGTCGGCGCGGCGACGGGCGACAGTCGTTCAGAAAGGAGCGCCCGTGCGCGGTCGAGATCGGGGGCCGTCGTGATCTTGAACGCCACCGCGTCCCCCTCCACCGTCGCGACCGGGTGACCGGCGGATGCCACGGCGGCGGCGTCATCGGTGTGATCCGCGTCCGCGTCCCGCAGCGCAGCCTCGAGCACGTCACGACGGAAGCCCTGCGGCGTCTGCGCCGCGGCCAACTCGGAACGATCGACCGCAGCGACTACGCGGCCGTCGGCGTCGACGCTCTTGATGGTGTCGACCACCGGCACGGTCGGGATGACGGCGACGGATCCCGCGTCGATCGCGGCCACGATCCGGTCGAACACCGCGGGCGGCGTGAGCGCGCGGGCCGCGTCGTGGACGAGGACGGTCTCCACATTGGCCCACAGCGCGGCCAGCCCGGCGGAAACGGACTCCTGGCGCGTCTCGCCGCCCGTCACGATCGTGACGAGGTCGGCGCGTCCCCCGGCGGCGTCGCGCGCATCGGTGAGGGCTTCGCCCTCGAACCCCCGAGGGACGACGACGACCACCTGCGCCGGCTCGGCCGCGAACACGCCGACGAGACAGTGGTGCAGGATGCTGCGCTCGTCGAGGCCGACGAAGGCCTTGGGCGCTCCGCCCTTCAGGCGGGTGCCGGAACCGGCGGCGACGACGATGACCGCGAGACGCGGAACCGGAGTGAGAGTCACCCGTTCACGCTAGCGCGGCCGTGCGCGCGCAGCGGCCGCGACGACGATCGGCGCGCGCCCGGGCAGGACGCGCGCCGATGTCGATGTCGTCAGGACGCGAGGACCTCGTCGAGCACGACGCTCGCACGGTCTTCGTCGGTCTTCTCGGCCAGAGCGAGCTCGGACACGAGGATCTGGCGCGCCTTGGCGAGCATGCGCTTCTCGCCGGCGGACAGGCCGCGGTCCTGGTCGCGGCGCCACAGGTCGCGCACGACCTCGCTGACCTTGATCACGTCGCCCGACGCGAGCTTCTCGAGGTTCGCCTTGTAGCGACGCGACCAGTTGGTCGGCTCCTCGGTGAAGGGCGCGCGCAGCACGTCGAAGACGCGGTCGAGACCTTCCTTGCCGATCACGTCACGGACGCCGACGAGGTCGACGTTGTCGGCAGGGACCTCGATGACGAGGTCTCCCTGGGTGACGTTGAGCTTCAGGTACTTCTTCGTCTCGCCCTTGATAACGCGTTCTTTGACCTCGATGATCGTGGCCGCGCCATGGTGCGGGTAAACGACGGTCTCGCCAACCTCAAAAAGCATGGAGTTATGTCCTTTCGGCAACATCCAGGATACCACAGGCCCGCATGCGCTAAGGTTCCGCCCACCGTCGCACCCCTCAGCCCTCTGCGCGCGCGAGGCCGAAGCGGGACCGGGGCGCCGCCGTGGACCGCGTAGGATGATTCCGATGTCGTCTGCCGTTCTTGGAGGATCCGTGAAAACGCGCCTGATCGCGTCCATCGCCGTGGGTGCCGCTGTCGTGCTGGGCACGACGGGGTGCAACCTCATCGCACCGCAGGCGACCACCATCGACTATTCCGCCTCCGACGGCGTGAACGTCCCGGCCGCCGCCGGTCCTCTGCACGTGCGCAACGCGCTCATCGTCGCCGACGAAGAGGGCACGACCGGCAACCTCGTCGCGGCCATCGTCAACGACACCACCGACTCGCTCACGCTGCGCGTCGAGGTCGGCGAAGGATCCTCGGCCGTGAAGTCGACCGTGATCGTGCCGGCCAACCGCACCGTCAGCCTGGGCGACCTCACGAGCGACACCGAGCCGCTCCGTCTCGACGGCATCGACGCGATGCCCGGCACCACGGTCCCCGTCTACTTCCAGTCCGGCGACGGCGAAGGCTCGCTCATGCAGGTGCCCGTGCTCGACGGCGCCCTCGAGTACCTCTCGCCCCTCGCCCCGACGCCGACGCCGTCCTTCTCGGTCACGCCGATCCCGGTCATGCCGACCGTGACGCCGTCGCCCTCCGCGACCCCCGCGTCCTGACGCGAACGACGAAGGCGCCGACGGTTCTCCGTCGGCGCCTTCGTCGTCCGCGGGGGCGGGTCGAGCGTCAGGCCTCGAAGCGGTAACCGAGACCGCGCACCGTGACGAGCATGCTGGGCTCGCTGGGGTTCTGCTCGATACGGGAGCGGATGCGCTTGATGTGCACGTCGAGCGTCTTGGTGTCGCCGAAGTAGTCGGTCCCCCAGACGCGGTCGATGAGCTGACCGCGCGTGAGCACGCGTCCGGCGTTGCGCATGAGCACCTCCAGGAGCTCGAACTCCTTGAGGGGGATGCTGATCTCGCTCCCGTCCACGGCGACCGTGTGACGGTCGATGTCGAGCACCACCCGTCCGCCCGAGAGCACACGGTCGTCGAGATCGGCGTCATCGGGGGTGCGGCGGCGCAGCACGGCCCGCATCCGCGCGAGGAGCTCGCGCGTGGAGTAGGGCTTCGTGACGTAGTCGTCGGCGCCGAGCTCCAACCCCACCACGATGTCGACTTCGGAGTCCTTCGCGGTCAGCATGATGATCGGCACCTGAGAGGTCAGGCGCAACTGCCGGCACACCTCCGTCCCCGGCATCCCGGGGAGCATGAGGTCGAGCAGCAGGATGTCCGCTCCGCGCTCGCGGAAGGCCGCCAGGGCGAGCGCGCCGTCTTCGGCGATCTCGACCTCGTATCCTTCGCGGCGCAGCAGATAGGCCAGCGGGTCGGCGAGGTCGGGCTCGTCCTCGACGATCAGAACGCGGGTCATGCGGTGTCTCCCTTCACGGGTGAGGCGATCGCTGCGGTGGCCTTTCGACCCTTGCGACGCGGTTTGGAACGGACGCTGTCGAGGTCGGGGGTCTCCGACAGCGGAAGGCGGATGGTGAACGTCGACCCGCGGGAGGGCCGGGACCACAGGCGCACCTCGCCGCCGTGCCGCTGCACCGCGTGCTTCACGATGGACAGGCCGAGACCCGTTCCCCCGGTGCGTCGCGAGCGGGCCTGGTCGGCGCGGTAGAAGCGTTCGAACACCCGGTGCTGGTCGCTCTCGGGGATGCCGATCCCCCGGTCGGTGACGGCGATCTCCACGACGCCGTCGTCGAGCTTGACCCCGACGCCCACCTTCGAGCCCTCCGGTGAGTACGCGATCGCGTTCGCGACGAGATTGCCGAGCGCCTCGGTGAGGATCTGCGGTTCCCCGCGCACCCACAACCCCTTCGTGCCGCCGCGCACCACGGTCACCTGCGCGGCGTCCGCCTGCACCGTGTAGGCCTCGACCGCGGCGGTCACCACTTCGTCGATCGAGACGTCGCGCACGTCGCGCAGCTCGTCGGCCGCCTGCAGGCGCGACAGGCTCAGGATGCGATTGACCAGCGCGCTCAACCGGGTCACCTCGGCCTGCAGACGCGTGGAGAAGTGCCGCACCTGTGCGGGATCGTCTGCGGCGGACTCGATGGCCTCAGCGAGCAGGCTCACCGCACCGACGGGCGTCTTCAACTCGTGGCTGGTGTTGGCGACGAAGTCTCGCCGCATCTCCTCGACGCGCTCGCGCTCGGTGATGTCGCGCAGCACCAGCAGCGTCAGGCGTCCCGAGATGGGGGTGGCGCGCACCGCGACCAGCCTGGGTTCGGCGGGGGCGGCACCTCGGCGCAGACGCAGATTCTCGGCGATGCCGGCGCCTGTGTCGCGGGCCACGCGGGCGACGCGCTTGAGCTCGTCGCTGGCGATCACCTCGCCCACCTGGACGCCGAACACCTCGGCCGCCGGCGAGAGCGCCAGCACCGTCGAGGAGGTGTCGCAGACGAAGGCGGGGTCGTCCATCGCATCCAGCATGGCCTCCACGCCCTCCGGAACCTCGGTCGAGGTCTGAGCCAGAGTGCGGTTCCGGGCGCGGATGGCTCCGGCGATGAGGCCGACCACCGCGGCCCCGATCAGCAGGCCTGCCAGGAGCGCGAGCAGCGAGAGCTGCGGTTGTTCCATATCCACAGCGTAAAGGGGTGGATGCGACGTCACCCGCCGTTCACCCCCGCCCGGGCCCGGGCAGCGGCTACTATTCACTGTCACAGCACCACTCGTTAACCTTCGCTGGGAAGAATCCCCGAGGGTTGCGGGACACCCATGTGCCGTGCCGCCGACGAGGAAGGTACCCGCGATGCGCGAAGTATTCCACCAGTCCCTCGAGGACGTCCAGAGCCGCCTGGTCGAGATCGCCGACCTCGTGACGGTCGCCATCGACCGCGCCACGCGCGCCTTCGGAACGAGCGACGTCGCCCTCGCCGAGGAAGTCATCGAGGCCGACGCGATCATCGATGAGAAGGCCGTCGAGCTCGACGAGCTGGCCATCGAGATCCTCGCCCGCCAGCAGCCCGTCGCCCGCGATCTGCGCATCGTCGTCACCGCCCTACGAGTGAGTGCGTCGCTCGAACGCATGGGCGACATGGCCGAGCACATCGCTCAGCTCGCCCGCTCGCGCTTCCCCGAGCGCGCCATCCCCAAGGGACTGCGCACGACGTTCACGCGCATGGGCGAGCTCGACGTCGAGGTGGCGCGCAAACTCGCCGAGCTGCTGCGCACGCAGGACCTCCGCATCGCCGAGTCCATCCGCGACACCGACGACGACATCGACGAGCTGCACATCAGCGTGTTCGAGAAGGTCCTCGGCGAGTCCTGGAAGGGCGAGGCCACCGCCACGGTCGACGCCACCCTCGCCAGCCGCTACCACGAGCGCTTCGCCGACCACGCGGTGTCCGTCGCGAAGAAGGTCGTCTACCTGGCCACGGGCGACTGGGCCGGTGCCGACGAGGAGGCCGAGCACGAGCCCAGCCCGGTCATCTGACCGCGTACACGACGAAGGGGTGGATGCCATGGCATCCACCCCTTCGTCGTGTCGGCGTCAGTGCTTGTTGCCCTGCGCGGCGACGGCGGCCGCGCCGGCGGCGGCGGCCTCGGGGTCGAGGTACTCACCCGGGCCGAGGGGCTTCAGGTCGTCGTCGAGGCGGTACACGAGCGGGATACCGGTGGGGATGTTGAGCTCGGCGATGTCGGCGTCGCTGATGCCCTCGAGATGCTTCACGAGGCCGCGCAGCGAGTTGCCGTGCGCCGTCACGAGCACGGTCTTGCCCGCCTGCAGGTCGGGCACGATGTCGGAGTGCCAGTAGGGCAGCATGCGGTCGATGACGATGGCGAGCGACTCCGTGTCGGGCACCTCGCCGTCGATGCCCACGTAGCGCGGGTCGCCGACCTGGCTGTACTGGTCGTCGGCGGGCAGCGGCGGCGGCGGAACGTCGAACGACCGGCGCCAGAGCATGAACTGCTCGTTGCCGAACTCTTCGAGGGTCTGCGCCTTGTCCTTGCCCTGCAGGGCGCCGTAGTGGCGCTCGTTGAGGCGCCACGAGCGCTTCACGGGGATCCAGAGGCGATCGGCTGCGTCGAGAGCGATGTTCGCCGTCTGGATCGCACGGCTGAGCACCGAGGTGTGCAGCACGTCGGGCAGCACGCCGGACTCGGCCAGCAGCTCGCCGCCGCGCTTCGCCTCGGCCTTGCCCTGGTCGGTGAGTCGCACGTCGACCCAGCCGGTGAACTGGTTGGTCTTGTTCCACTCGCTCTGCCCGTGGCGGAGGAGGATCAGCGTGTGAGGCATGACTCCATGCTATCGACGCGGGACCCGCGCTCTGCGAGTGGGTGCTGGCATCATGTCCGAGTGACACCCTCTCCCGTCGGACGCCCCACGCGCGGCACCACGGGGACCAATCGCCTGCGGCGCGTCGACCGGTGGATCGCGCGCCACCCCGTGCTCCGGCGCACCGACGACCCCCTCGTCGTCGACCTCGGATTCGGCGCGAGCGCGGTGACGCCCCTCGAACTCCTCGCCCGGCTGACGCGCCAGCGAACGGATGCCACCGTCCTCGGCCTCGAGATCGACCCCGAACGGGTCGCGCGTGCGCGGGAGCAGGCCGCGGGGGTCGCCGGCATCGCGTTCGCGCGGGGCGGCTTCGAGGTCCCCGTGTCGGACGGTCGACGCCCGGCCGTCATCCGGGCGATGAACGTGCTGCGCCAGTACGACGAGGCCGACGTCGCCGATGCGTGGGCACGCATGTGCGGCCGCCTGCAGCCCGACGGCATCCTCGTCGAAGGCACGTGCGACGAGATCGGACGCATCGCCACCTGGGCGGAGGTGGGGGCGGATGCCGTGCCGCGCAGCCTCACGGTGTCGCTGAGCCTGAGCCACCTGGACTCCCCCGCCGTCGCGGCGGAGCGACTGCCGAAGGCGCTCATCCATCGCAACGTCGCCGGAGAGCGCGTGCACGAGTTCGTGGCATCCCTCGATCGGGAATGGACGCGCGCGGCGGTGGTGGCGCCCTTCGGCCCGACCCATCGCTGGCGCACGGCGATGGCCGCCCTCGCCGCCGAGGGCTGGCCGCTGGTCCGGCGCGAGAGATGGCGACTGGGTGAGGTCGGGGTGGCGTGGGAGGCGGTCGCTCCGCGGTGAGTCGCGCGGAGCGCCCGATGGCGGCGGGATCGCCGACGACGACTGCGCCGAATCGCGACGAAGGGAGCCCGCCGGCGGCAGCTGTCAGATCCGCGGCAGGAGTGCGCGCGCCTCGGCTGAGGGCATCCCCGCCGCGACGAGCAGGTCGACGGCGAGCGGGCGCATCGCGGCGACGAGATTGAGCTCGCCGATGCCGCCGTCGGGCATGAGCCGCGCGGGGTCGAGGCGGCGGGTGAGGCCGGTGAGCGCCTCCCGCGCCGCGGGCTCCATCGAGATGTCGTCGAGGCCGTCGCGCACGAGGGCGGCCGCTCGAGCGAGCTCGGCGAGGAGGTCGGCGGGCACCGGGCGAGGCTGGCCGTCGGCGCAGAGGTAGGCGGCGCGCCGCGCCACGACGCGCAGGTTGCGCGTCGCGAGGTCGAGCGCCTCCCGCACGCGCTCGTGGCGCTGCAGCTCGGTGCGCTGACGGCGCAGGAACGGTGAGATCCTCGCCACCTCGCGGCCGGACTCCAGCGACCCGCTCCAGGCGTCGACGTAGGTCTGCAGTGAACGCGCCCGCTCCAAACCCCGCTCCGCCCGAGCGCGGTCGCCCTTGCGCAGGGCCCGGACGATCGTGGCCATCGCCGCATCCACGGCGTCGAACAGCTCGTCGGCGTCGCGCAGCTCCGTGCGCCGCAGCGTTCGTGGGATGAGGGCCGTCACCGCCAGCGCCGCGACACCGCCGACCGCCCCGTCCACGAGGCGCAGGAACGGCGCGCCCGAGACGAGCACCAGCGCGATGAGCGACTGCACCACCGCGGCGAGCGCGAACCCCGGCTGCGGCGAGAGGAAACGCGCAACGACGAGTGTGACGGCCATCGCCACCGCGATCTGCCACCACCCGGCGCCCGCCACGAGCAGCACCACCTCGGCGATGAGGATGCCGACGAGCATGCCCAGGACGGTCTCCGCCACTCGCCATGGTCTCGCGTCGCGCACCAGACCGAGGCTCGATACGGTCACGGTGGCGGCGAGCAGGGGCACGGGATGGCCGAGCACGAAGTGCGCGAAGGCGAAAGCGGCCGTCGCGGCGACGACGATCTGCGCGATCGCGGGCACCGACTCGCGTACACGATGCAGCCGGCGCGACAGCGTCGACCGCCAGCGTGAACGAGGGACGACGACCCCGACGGTCGTCGACGACTCGTCGGTGCTCATTCCGTGGCGCGGCGGCGGCCCAGGCGCGGCAGTCGCGGGACCGCGGCGGTCGCTCCGGCATCCGCCGGGACGACCGTCTCGGCGGATGCCGCGAGCGGGCCGTCGGCGGTCATGACGACCAGGGGCACGTCCTCAGGAGCGGTGCGCTTCACGAGGGCGAGGGCGATCGGCCCCTCCTCGTGGTGGACGGCGACCGACGTGATGGTCCCGATCACTGCGTCGCCGGCGCGCACCTCATCGCCCCGAGCGGGCAGGATGTTGTCGCTGCCGTCGAGCTGCAGGGCGACCACACGGCGCGGCGGATGACCGAGGTTATGCACCTTGGCCACCGTCTCCTGCCCGCGGTAGCAGCCCTTCGACAGGTGCACGGCCGTGCGCAGCCAGTCCATCTCGTGCGGCAGCAGCCGCTCGTCGGCGTCGACACCCACGCGCGGGCGCCATGCCGCGACACGCAGCGCCTCGACGGCATCGAGACCGGCCAGCGCGACCTCGCCGCGCACGGCGGCATCCACCAGACGCGCGTACTCCTCGGCATCCAGGATCGCCTCGGACCAGTCGCGCTCGGCACCCGGGTGCGGCTCGACCCGGGCGTAGGCCCACCCGCCGGGAGAGACCTCCGGCCACGGGTCGACCCACACGGGTGCGACCGTCGTCAACGCCGCCACGGCTGCGCGCGTGCCACCCACGACGAACAGGTCGTCGGAGCGATCGCGCACCTCCACGCGCAGGCGGAAGCGCATACGGGTCAGCCACGCCGCGAGGGCCTCGGCGTCCGTCGCGTCCACGAGCAGCCACGTGGTCTCGCCGTCGTCGACCACCGCGGCCGCGTGCTCGACACGACCCTGCGGATCGAGGATGAGCAATTCGGTCGAGACGCCGGGAGCGAGGTGAGTCAGGGCCTGCGACGACAGCGAGTCCAGCCAGCTGCGGCGGTCCTCACCACCGACCGAGATGACGCGACGGTCGCCGAGGGGGGCGAGGGCCTGCCCAGATGCGAGCTTGCGCTGCTCCGTGACGGGCGAGCCGACGTGGCGGAGACCCCGCTCGTCGGCGACGGCACCGGGGACGTCCGTGAGCGCGCTCACGTCACTCCGCCCGCGCGAGACGGGCCGAGGCGTGCGATCCGAGCTCGCGCCCGAGGGCGGCGATGTCCCACGCCCAGAGCAGGTGGTTGTCGACGAGACCGTAGAGGCGCGTGGCGGCCGTGTAGGGCTTGGCGCCGGCGGTGCGCACGACCGCGTCGGTCGCGAGGTCGATCCGCGGGCCCTTCACCTGCCCGACGTAGAGCTCGAGCACGCCGTCGGCGTGCGCCAGGCTGACCTCGATGTCGAAGCCGCCGTCGGCGTTGCGCAGGGCTTCCACGTCGTCGGCGGAGCGCTCGGCAGCTGCGGCGGTCGCCGGCAGCAGCGCAGGGCCCGCATCGGCGTCGGAAGCGGGGCGCGCCAGACGCCAGTACCCGATCTCGGAGACGAGGGGGCGACGTTCGTTTCCGTCGAGCAGCCAGGCGTCGGCCGAGTAGTTGAGGAAGGCGCCTCCGTCGTGGCTGAAGCTCACGCGATGCGCGAACTCACCGGAGAAGGTGCGACCGCCGGCCTCGTAGTCGATGACGCCGGTGCCCTCCCAGACGCCGACGAGCCACGACAGGGGGACGAGGTCGGCCGGGAGGTCTGTCGGGATCTCGATCACGAGAGCGCTCAGCGCTGGCCGCGATAGAGGTTCCAGATGACCGTTCCCGACACGAAGGCGATCGCCAGCGAGGCGAGGCCGAGAAGTCCCACGAAGAACAGTTCGAGCGCGAGGAGGTCCATACGTCGATCTTAGAGGGCGGCGAGCTCGGCCAGCGCGAAACCGGCCGTGATGACGCCGAGGACGACGAGTGCGCCGAGGCTGCTGAGCGCCATCCGCTGGATGAACGCCTGCGACCGGCCGTACCAGAGCTGCACGGCGAAGGCGGCGATGATGCAGCCGCCCAGCGCGACGCTGATCCACTGGGCGCGCCATTCCGCCGGGACGAACAGCCCGATCGCCACGCCGGCCAGAGCGGCCAGCACCCAGATGGCGACGATCCCGCCGAAGGTGCGCCGCGGAGCGAGGTCGGGAGTGGACATGCCCCCCATCATCGCCCAGGAGGCGTCGTCGGCGCACGCGAAGCGCCGGTGACGGTGCGCCGCGGCGCGTCACCCTAAGATGATCGGGTGCGCGGCAGGCCGCGCGGGGAGGTCCACTTGGCTCAGCTTCTCGTTCTCAGCTCCGCCCCCGGCGGCGGTGCGGCGCTGCCCGCGCTCGAATTGCTGAGCCACCGCGTGCGCCAGATCCCCGCCGAGGCAGCGCAGCTGATCAACGCCCCCAGCGCCGACGTCATCTTCATCGACGCCCGCTTCGACCTTGTCGGCGCGAAGTCGCTGTGCAAGATCATGTCGACCACCGGCGTCGAGGCCCCGCTGGTCCTCATCGTGACGGAGGGCGGGCTCACGGCCGTCTCGACCGACTGGGGCATCGACGACGTCGTGCTCGTGGGTGCCGGCCCGGCAGAGATCGACGCGCGCATCCGCCTCGCCATGGGGCGCCGCACCGTCGACCAGGTCTCCACGCGCATCCAGACCTCCGGCATCACGATCGACGAGTCGTCGTACTCGGCGAAGGTGCACGGCAAGCCGCTCGACCTCACCTACAAGGAGTTCCAGCTCCTGCACTTCTTCGCCACGCACCCCTCCCGCGTCTTCACGCGCGAGCAACTGCTCAGCGAGGTGTGGGGCTACGACTACTTCGGCGGCACCCGCACGGTCGACGTGCACGTGCGACGCCTGCGCGCCAAGCTCGGCGATCTCGAGCAGCTCATCGGCACCGTGCGCAACGTCGGCTACCGCTTCAACGTCTATGAGGACGACGCGCCCGCCACGGCATCCGCCCCGGCCTGAGACGCGCGGAACCGCCCGTTCACTCCCGTGTCACCGACCCCTGCAATGATGTGGGGATGATGGAACACGACGCGCTGGATGCCGGACTCGGCGACGCCGACGACGACGACTTCGACGAGGCGGTCGAAGCCGAGGACGACCAGCTCCCCGACCACCGGTACCTCGACCGCGAGGTGAGCTGGCTCGCGTTCAACCAGCGTGTGCTCGAGCTCGCCGAGGACCCGACCGTCCCGGTCCTGGAGCGCGCGAACTTCCTGGCCATCTTCGCCAGCAACCTCGACGAGTTCTTCATGGTGCGCGTCGCGGGTCTCAAGCGCCGCATCGTCACGGGGCTCGCCGTCCCCACCAACGTCGGTCGCGCCCCGCTCGACGTCCTTGCCGACATCTCCGCCGAGGCTCACCGCCTGCAGCTGCGTCACGCCGCCGCATGGACCGAGAAGGTGCGCCCCGCCCTCGCCGGGGCCGGCATCGAGGTCGTGACCTGGGACTCGCTCGACGACGACACCGCCGCGCGCCTGACCGAATACTTCCAGCGCAACGTGTTCCCGGTGCTCATGCCCCTCGCGGTCGACCCGGCGCACCCGTTCCCCTACATCTCGGGGCTCTCGCTCAACCTCGCCATCCGCATCCGCAACGCCCGCACCGGGCGCCAGGAGTTCGCCCGCCTCAAGGTGCCGCCGATGCTGCCGAGGTTCGTCGAGGTCGCCGGCGACGGCCCGGGGGTGCGCTACCTGCCCCTCGAGGAGCTCATCTCGAACCATCTCGGCGACCTCTTCCCGGGAATGGAGGTGCTCGACCACCACGCGTTCCGCCTCACCCGCAACGAGGACATGACGATCGAGGAGGACGAGACCGAGAATCTCATCCAGGCCCTCGAGGCCGAGTTGCTGCGTCGCCGCTTCGGCCCGCCCATCCGTCTCGAGATCACCGAGGACATGGATGACGTGACCCGGGCGCTGCTGCTGAGCGAACTCGACATCACCGAGCAGGAGGTCTACCGCCTGCCCGGGTCGCTCGATCTGCGCGGCCTGTTCGATCTCTCGCGGATCGACCGCCCCGACCTGCACTACCCCCCGCACGTTCCCAAGACCGCCCTGGCCTTCCAGCCGCCGGAGCAGAACGGGCGCGCCGACCTCTTCGGGGCGATCCGCAAGGGCGACGTGCTCGTGCACCACCCCTACGAGTCGTTCGCGACCAGCGTGCAGGCCTTCCTCGAGCAGGCCGCGCGCGACCCGCACGTGCTCGCCATCAAGCAGACGCTGTACCGCACCTCGGGCGACAGCCCGATCGTGCAGGCGCTCATCGACGCCGCGGAGGCCGGCAAGCAGGTGCTCGCGCTGGTCGAGGTGAAGGCGCGCTTCGACGAGGCGAACAACATCGTCTGGGCCCGCAAGCTCGAGAAGGCCGGCGTGCACGTCGTCTACGGACTCGTGGGCCTGAAGACCCACTGCAAGCTCGCCCTCGTCATCCGCGAGGAAGAGGGGCGTCTGCGCCACTACAGCCACGTCGGCACCGGCAACTACAACCCCAAGACGAGCCGCATCTACGAGGACTTCGGTCTGTTCACGGTCGACGACCAGGTCGGGCGCGATCTCACCCGCCTGTTCAACGAGCTGAGCGGCTACGCGATCGAGAAGAAGTTCAAGCGGCTGCTCGTCGCGCCCCTGCACCTGCGCAAGGGCCTGCTGCGCCACATCGAGAAGGAGCGGCAGAACGCCCTCGCCGGCAAGCCGTCGGGCGTGCGCATCAAGGTCAACTCGATGGTCGACGAGCAGATCATCGACGCCCTGTACCGGGCCAGCCAGGCCGGCGTCCCGGTCGAGGTGTGGGTGCGCGGCATCTGCTCGATCCGGCCCGGCGTCCCGGGGATGAGCGAGAACATCACGGTGCGCTCGATCCTCGGCCGTTACCTCGAGCACTCGCGCATCTTCTCGTTCGCGAACGACGGGGATCCGCAGATCTTCATCGGCAGCGCCGACATGATGCACCGCAACCTCGACCGCCGCGTCGAGGCTCTCGTGCGCGTGATCGACGAGAACCAGCTGCGCGAGCTGACGACCCTGTTCGATCTGGCCATGGACGACGGCACCAGCTCGTGGCACTTGGGGTCGGAAGGCGAGTGGACGCGTCACAGCGTCGACGCCGAGGGCGCCCCGCTGATCGACCTGCAGGAGCACACCATGGCGCTCGTGCAGCGCAAACGACGCGCCCGGACGGCCCGGTGACGGAGACGGCCGTCTACGCCGCGGGCGGTGTCGTGTGGCGGGTGGTCGAGGGGAAGCTCCGTGTTCTCCTCATCCACCGCACCAAGTACCGCGACCTGACGCTGCCCAAGGGCAAGGTCGACCCCGGCGAGACCCTCGCCGAGACCGCCGTGCGCGAGATCCGGGAGGAGACCGGCATCCGCGTGGCCCTCGGCGTGCCCGTGGGGGTGTCGCGATACCGGATGCCGAACGGCCGGACGAAGATCGTGCACTACTGGGCGGCCGAGGCGACCGACGCGGCCGTGCGCACCTCCAGCTTCGTGCCGAACAAGGAGGTCGCGGCGATCGAGTGGATGAGCCTGAAGAAGGCACGGAAGAGCCTCAGCTACCCCGTCGATGTCGAGATCCTCGACGAGTTCCAGCGCTTGGTCGACGAGCGTGCTCTGCCGACCTTCCCCATCGTCGTCCTCCGACACGCCAAGGCGCGCTCGCGCGACGACTGGGACGGCGCCGACGACGCGCGTCCCCTCACCCCTCGCGGTCGGCGGCAGTCGCAGGCGATCGTGGGACCGCTGCTCGCGTTCGGCGTGCGGCGGGTCATCTCGAGCCCCGCCGAGCGGTGCGTCCGCACCGCGACGCCCATCGCGCAGGCCATCGGCCAACGCGTGCAGTTCTCCGCGTCGATCAGCCAGGACGCGTGGGAGGAGGGACGCGCCGACGCGCGGTCGGTCATCGGCCAGCGGGTGCGGTCGCGCAAACCCGTCGTGCTCACCAGCCACGGCCCCGTTCTCCCCGACATCCTGCATGAGCTCGCGCTGGCCACCGGCACGATGAGCGGGTCGTACCTGGGCAGCGCCTCGGCGCTCGAGCCGGCCGCGTTCTCGGTCGTGCACGTGCCGGTGGAGCACCCGGGCGCGGGAATCGTGGCGATCGAGACGCACGAGCCGCAGGTGTGACGCTCCCCGCCGGGCTCACCGTCGCCTGGGGCGAGGTCCCCGCGGGCGTCGCCCGTCGCGCGGTGTCGCGGCGCCTCCTAGGCCGGCTCCTGCCCGAGGCGCGCTTCGTCTCGCGGTGCCCGGCCTGCGCGGGCGACCACGGTCGCGTGCACGTGGAGGGGGCGGATGCCACGGTCTCGGTGTCGTACGCACCGGGATGGGCGGTCGTCGCGATCATCCGCGAGCGCACGCGGCTCGGTGTGGACGCTGCTCCCCGTGAGGTGCGCGGGTTGGAGCGGGTGCGACCGGACGCGACGGCGCAGGCCATCGATTGGGCCCGCGTCGAGGCGGTGCTCAAGGCGGACGGCCGAGGACTCGCGGTCGACCCGGCGCGGGTCGAGGTCCGCTCGGACGGCACCGCCTGGACCGCGACCATCCGGCCCGGCGCTCTCGACGGCGCGACGTCGTCCGTCGTCTGGCGCGGCTGGGACCTCGACGCCCCCGATGGACTCGTCGCGGCGGTCTCCCTGTCCTGAGGCGATCGCGCTATCGAGCCCCACGACGTGATCGCCCGAGAGGGCGCGGCGCGCGACCCGCTCAAGGACGAGGGGGAAGCGCCCGGTGGTCGATCCATCGCGACAGCACCGTCGCGGCATCCCCTCCCCCGGCAGCCTCCACGGCGCGGCGAAAGTCGTCGGTCGTCACGAGGCGGTGACGATGCTCGGCCGTCCACGCTCGCAGCAGGTCGAAGAACGCGGCGTCACCGACCTCGCGCCGAACCGCGTGCAGGGCCATCGCGCCACGTTTGTAGACGCGGTCGTCGAACATGTCGTCGGGACCGGGGTCGACCAGCAGCAGGTCGCGGGGCTTCGCCACCAGACCCGCGTAGTTCTCGGCGACGCAGGTCTCGACGTCGGTGCCGCCGGACTCCTCCGACCACAGCCACTCCGCGTAGCAGGCGAAGCCCTCGTTCAGCCAGATGTCGCTCCAGCGCGCGAGTCCGACGCTGTTGCCGAACCACTGGTGGGCGAGTTCGTGGGCGACGAGCCGCTGCGCAGCGGGGACGAGGTGGTTCATGCCGAAAACGGCGAGCCCCTGTGCCTCGAGCGGGATCTCCAGCTCGTCGGCCGTCACGACGAGGCTGCACGCCTCCTGAGGATAGGGGCCGAACAGCCGGTCGAACAGCCGCAGCATGTCGGGCACCGTCGCGAATGCCCGATCCGCGGCCGACGTCAACGCGGGCGGAGCCGTGACCGACACGGGCGGGATGACGCCGTCGCCGCTGCCGACGAGCGGACGCGTCCGGTACCGACCGACGTGGACCGCCGCGAGATAGGTCGCCGTGGGCACGTCGGAGGTGAAAGTCGTCGTCACCCGTCCGCCTCGGCGGGCGGTCGCTCCCGCCACCCCGGTGGCCGCGACCGCGTAGCCGTCGTCGACGGTGATCTCCATCCGCATGCGCGCCCGGGCATCGGGGCGGTCGTTGCACGGGAACCACGTGGGGGCACCGATCGGCTGCCCCGCGACCAGGGCGCCGTCGGTCAGCTCCTCCCAGCCCACCGTGCCCCACCGCGAGCGTCGAGGGGCGGGGGCACCACCGTATGTCACCTCCACCGCGAAGCGCTCCCCCGGCGCGATCGTGCGGCCGGGGGTGACGCGCAGCACGCGCGGTCCCGCGGCGAAACGCGCGGGGGCGCCGTCCATCCGGACGCGTCCGGTCCGCAGGCCGACGAGGTCGAGCTCGAGCGACGACAGGGACTCCCGGGCGATGCCCACGATCGTCGCCACCCCGTCGAGGCGGTTGGTGCGGACGCGATAGGTCAGAGAGAGGTCGTACGACTCGACGTCGTACGACCTGTCTCCGCTCTGCGGGGCGTAGGAATCGGCGCCGCTCACGTCGTCGACTGGTAGGCGCGCACCTTCACCGCGCGCCAGGGGCCGATGGGATTGCCGCTCCACCGCGAGCCGACGGGGACGGTCTCCCCGCGCATGACCAGCGAGGCCGGACCGACGGTCGCGTGCGCGCCCAGGGTCGAGGCGGGCAGCACCACGCTGTGAGGCCCGAGGGTCGCCCCGGGCTCGAGCTCGACGGTGTCCATGCTCATGATTCGATCATGGAAAAGGTGCGTCTGCACCACGCAGCCGCGATTGACCGTCGACGCGTCGCCGAGCGTCACGAGATCGGGCTCCGGCAGCCAATAGCTGTCACACCACACGCCCCGGCCGATGCGCGCGCCCAGGCTGCGCAACCAGACCGCAAGGGCCGGCGTCCCGGCCGCCGCGCGGGCGAACCAGGGTGCGGCGACCATCTCGGTGAAGGCGTCCGACACCTCGGTGCGCCAGACGAAGCTCGACCACAACGGCTGCTCCCCGGCCCGGATGACGCCGACGATGGCCCACTTCGCCGCGGTCGACATCCCGGCCGCCACCGCACCGGCCGCGAGCATCACGACCCCCGACAGCAGCAGCGTCCACACGGGGCCGAGGCCCTCCCACAGCGCGGCGAGCGCGAAGATCACGCCGAGGCCGATGCCGCACGTCACGACCACCGGAACGAAACGGCACAGCTCCCACAGCGTGCGGGCCAGCCGGAGCCGCGCCGTCGGCCGGTACGTGCGCGACTCGTCGCCCTCCGCGGACAACCGTCGCAGGCGCACCGCGGGCGAACCGAGCCACGACGACCCGGCCTTCGCTTTGCGCGGCGCGGCCGACAGCACGGCCACGAGCCCGTCGCGCGGCACGCGGTGGCCCGGAGCCGCCATCCCCGAGTTGCCCAGGAATGCGCGCTTCCCGATGCGCACGGGCCCGAGTCGCAGCCACCCGGCGTGCAGTTCGTAGGAGGCGACCATGGTGTCGTCGGCGAGGAACGCACCGTCCTCGATGCGGGTCATCGACGGGATGAGCAGAACCGTGGACGCCTCGACGTCGCGACCGACGCGCGCGCCCAGCATCCGCAGCCAGACGGGGGTGAACAGCGACGAGTACAGCGGGAAGAGGATCGTGCGCGCGGCATCCAGGAGGCGCTCGATCGTCCAGGCCTGCCACGCGACGCGGCTGCGCACGGGATGCGTCCCCTCTACGAGACCGAGCGAGAGCAGCCGCACGAGCAGCACCACGGATGCCGCGAACACGAGGCCGGTGACCGCGACGGCGGGCACGAGCCACGCGAAGGCCGCTCCCGCGGCGGCGCCGAGGGTCGCGGATCCGCGCACCCCGTGCGCGAGCACGAGCCCGCCGACGGTGAAGGCGGACAACGGTAGGAGGGCGAGCAGCACCGCCGAACCGGCGTAAGCCCAGAGCCACCGCGTCGGTGTGGCCGGGCGCTCCGTCGGCCAGTCCTTGGCGGTGCCGCCGACGCGGACGGCGGGGGAACCGGCCCAGGACTGGTCGGCTTTCACGCGGCCGAAGACGGCCGAACCCGGCGCGATCTCGGCGCGTCGCCCGATGCGCGTTCCCGGCGCGAGGGTGGAGCGCGCCCCCACCGTCGCCTCTGCGCCGATGCGCACCTCGCCGATGCGCACGAGGTCGCCGTCGATCCAGTACCCGGTGAGATCCACCTCCGGTTCGATCGACGCACCGTCGCCGACGACGAGCAGCCCCGTCACCGGCGGCAGCGCGTGCAGATCGACGTCGCGCCCGATCCGCGCGCCGAGCGCGCGCGCGTAGTACGACACCCACGGCGCCCCCGCCAGGCCGACCGCATCCACCTGATCGGAGATCTGCTCGGCGAGCCAGAGTCGGATGTGCACCCAGCCTCCGCGCGGATAGTCGCCCGCGCGGACCCCCGCGAGCAGGAGACGAGCGGATGCCACGGCGATCGCCATGCGCCCGAAGGGCGTCGCGAACACGAGCAGGCCGATCACCAGCACGGGCCACGGGACGCTCGGCAGCACGTCGAATCCGGGCAGGAGCCGCAGGATCGCGGACGCGGTGAGCAGGTACAGGAGCCATCGGATGCCGGAGAGGATGAACAGCGGAGCGCCCAGCACCGTCTGCACCCATTGCGTCGTGCGCGGCGTCGGGGCGGCCCGGTGGAAGGATGCCGGCGTCTCATCGGCCAACTGCGGTCCGAGCGCCTTGGCCATCGCACCCAGCCGCGGCACGTCGTAGATGTCGGCCACCGAGAACTCCGGCACACGGGCGCGGATGCGCGAGACGAGCTGCGCCGCGGCGAGGGACCCGCCCCCGAGGTCGAAGAAGTCGGCCTTGCGATCGGTGACCGGCATTCCCAGCACCGCCTGCCACTGCTCGGCGAGCCAGGACTCGTCGGCCGAGAAGTCGGTGGCGGCGGGGGTTTCCACCCCGGGCAACGGCCACGGCAGCGCCGCGCGATCGACCTTCCCCGAGGTGCGCACGGGCAGCGACTCGACGACACCCAGAAGCGGGATGGTCGCCGCCGGCAGACGCTCGGCCAGCAGCGCGCGGGCCGCGTGCCGGTCGAGCTCACGACCCTCCTCCATCACGAGGTATCCCACGAGCACCGGTACGCCGGCTTCGGTCGTGCGCACGGCGACGGTCGCCGCGCTCACCTGCGGCAGGTCCTGGAGGGCCGACTCGACCTCGCCCAGCTCGATGCGGCGGCCCCCGACCTTCACCTGATCGTCGGCGCGACCCTGGAACACCAGCCCCTCCGTGTCGAAGCGCACGAGATCGCCCGAGCGGTACGCCCGCTCCCAGCCGAGTGTCGGCATCGGCGCGTATTTCTCGGCATCCTTGGCCGGATCGAGATAGCGCGCGAGCCCCACACCCCCGATGATCAGCTCGCCGACCTCTCCCTCGGCCACCGGCCGACCCTCGCCGTCGACCACGGCGAGCGCCCACCCGTCGAGCGGCAGGCCGATGCGCACGGGAAGCGAGCCGTCCAGCGGTGCGGCGCAGGCCACGACGGTGGCCTCGGTCGGGCCGTAGGTGTTCCACACCTCGCGCCCCTCGGCGACGAGGCGGGCGGCGAGCTCGGGCGGACAGGCCTCGCCGCCGAAGATCAGCAGGCGCACGTTCTCGATGGAGTCCGCGGGCCACATCGCGGCGAGGGTGGGCACGGTGGACACGACCGTGATGCCCTGACGCAGCAGCCACGGCGCCAGGTCCTCCCCGGACCGCACGAGAGAGCGAGGGGCGGGGACGAGGCACGCGCCATGCCCCCAGGCGAGCCACATCTCCTCGCACGAGGCGTCGAAGGCGACGGACAGACCGGCCAGCACGCGGTCTCCCGGGCCGAGCGGCTCGTCCTGCACGAAGATGCGTCCCTCGGCTTCGACGAACGCCGCCGCGGATCGGTGCGAGACGGCGACTCCCTTCGGCACCCCCGTCGACCCCGAGGTGAAGATGATCCAGGCGTCGTCGTCGACGGAGGGCGGCGCCACGATCGGCACGGCGCTCGTGCTCGGGTGGGGCGCCTCTCCCTCGTACAACCGCACGAGGTCGCCCGTACCGTCGCCCGAGACGAACTCCCCGTCGCCCGCGACGATCCCGCGCACGCCCGCCTCCCCGAACACCAGCCGCGCGCGCTCGTCGGGGTCGTCGGCATCGACGGGAACATAGGCCGCCCCCGCGGCCATCACCGCGAGGATCGAGACGTAGAGCTCCTTCGACCCCGACGGCATCCGCACCCCCACCCGGTCACCGCGACGTACGCCGGCATCGTGAAGGGCCGCGGCCGTCCGCCAGACGCGCGCCAGCAGCTCGCGGTAGCTGAGGGCGCCCGAACCGTCGTCGATCGCCGATGCTTCCGGATGCCGGGCGGCCACCGCCGACAGCAGATCGATGAGCGTGCGCGCGGGGGCGGCGGCATCCGTTCGATCGAGCGGGCCCTGGGCGGCGAAGGCAGAGGTCGTCACGGGGCTGAACAGTACAAGGCCCAGGCGAACACCCCGGACGGGCCACCCCGGTTCACCTTCCGTTCACCCATGCAACGCACACTCTTAAGAGTCGCTGTTTACCGTTCCCGACGAACCCTGCACCGGGTTCCGTCCCCAAACATGCGAAGGATTCACATCGTGAAGCTCTCCCGACTCGCCCAGCTGGGCACCGTGGCCGCCGTGGCCTCCCTGACTCTCGCCGGCTGCGCCGGCACCTCGGGCTCCGGCGACGCCGCGGGCTCCTCGGCATCCCCCACGTCGTCCGACGTGGCGTTCAGCATCGACCCGAACCTCTCGGGCACGATCACCGCGGGCGGCTCCAGCGCCCAGTCCAACGCGCAGGCCGCGTGGACCAGCGCCTACAACGCGCAGGCCAAGGGCGTCACGATCAACTACGACAAGTCGCAGGGCTCCGGCGGTGGCGTCACCAACTTCCTGAGCGGCGCGTACGACTTCGCCGGCTCCGACGCCCCCCTCAACGCCGACCAGACCACCCAGTCCGAGGCCCTGTGCACCGAGGGCGGCGTCAACATCCCCGTCTACCTCGACGGTGTCGCGATCATCTTCAACATCCCCGGTGTCACCGACCTGAAGCTCTCGGGCGAGACCATCGCGAAGATCTTCGCTCTGCAGATCACCGACTGGTCCGACCCGGCCATCACGAAGGACAACGGCACCGCGCTCCCCGCCGGCGCCATCACCACCGTCGCACGCTCGGACGGCTCGGGCACGACCCAGAACTTCACGAACTACCTCGCCGCGACCCAGTCGTCGGTGTGGACCTCGCCCGCCGGGAAGGACTGGCCGATCGAGGGCAACGTCTCGAAGCAGAAGGGCGGCTCGGGCGTCGTCGAGGCCGTCAAGGCCGGCTCGGGCACGATCGGCTACGCCGACCACTCGGCCATCGGCGACCTCAACGCCGCGTCGATCGTCCAGGACGGCACCGCCGTCGCCTACAGCGCCGAAGCCGTCACCGCGACGTTCGAGGCCGCGGCCGTCGACGCCTCCACCGGTGTCACGGGCGACCTGGCGAAGAAGTTCGACTACTCGAAGCTCACGGCCGAGACCTACCCGATCCCGCTCGTGTCGTACGCGATCACCTGCACCACCTTCAAGGACGCCAAGCAGGCCGAGCTCGTGAAGTCGTACCTCGGCTTCGTCACCAGCTCGCTCGGCCAGCAGGTCGCCGCGAAGAACGCCGGCTCGGCGCCGCTGCCCGACTCGGTGCTCGAGGCCGCGGCCGAGACGCTCGCCGCCATCAAGTAAACATCTCTTCGGTTTCGGCCCGGCCCGCACCTTTCGTGCGGGTCGGGCCGGGCTGATCGGAACGTTCGACCCGGGTCGAACGCTCCGCTGAGCCGAATCCTCAGAGAACACCCGACCGAGGAGCACCCATGACCCGTGCCGAGCGTGAGGTCCCCCGTGACTGACACCGTCTCCGACACCGAGACCGCCCCGTCCGCACCGACCGATCCGACCACGTCGACCCCGGCCCGCACGAGCATCGTGGGCAAGCGCCGGGTCGGCGACTCCGTCTTCCTGGGTCTGTCGACCACCGCCGCGGTGTCGATCATGATCATCCTCGCGGGTGTCGCGATCTTCCTCATCCTGCGCGGTCTCCCCGCGATCACGGCCAACTGGAGCGAGGGCGACCTCGCCGGCTACCAGAACGGCCAGTGGTCGAACTTCTGGGAGTACGTCGGCCCGCTGCTCTTCGGCAGCGTGTGGGCGGCCTTCATCGCCATGATCATCGGCACCCCCGTGGCCATCGGCATCGCGCTGTTCATCTCGCACTACGCGCCGCGCCGCATCGCCGGCGCCCTGGGATACGTCGTCGACCTGCTCGCCGCGGTCCCCTCGATCGTGTTCGGCCTGTGGGGCATCATCGTCATGCGCCCGCTGCTCCTGCCCGTCGGCGAGTTCCTGAACGAGTACCTCGGCTGGATCCCGCTGTTCCAGGGCCCCGTGTCGTCGACAGGCTCCACGATGCTCACCGGTGGGGTGGTGCTCGCGGTGATGATCCTCCCGATCGTCACTTCGATCACCCGCGAGATCTTCCTGCAGACCCCGCGTCTGCACGAAGAAGCCGCACTGGCCCTCGGCGCGACGCGCTGGGAGATGATCCGCCTGTCGGTGTTCCCCTACGCCCGCAGCGGCATGGTCTCGGCCACTCTGCTCGGGCTCGGTCGGGCCCTCGGCGAGACCATGGCCATCGCGCTGATCATCTCGCCGAGCCTCATCTACTCGGTGCTGTTGCTGACCGACGGTTACAACTCGCAGACCATCGCGGCCAACATCGCGCTGAACTTCCCCATCGCGACCGACCTGCAGCGCTCGGCGCTCATCGGGACCGGTCTGATGCTGTTCGTCATCTCGCTGGCGGTCAACATGTTCGCCCGCTACATCATCGGCGCGACGGGCCCCGGCGCCAAGGGTCGCAAGAAGGGCAAGCGCTCATGACCGTCACGGCTCCCTCCGCGCCGCTGGCCCTCACCAGCGGCCAGCTGCCCCGCTTCATCGAGCCGATGGTGCTCGCGGGCGTCGCGATCGTCGTCGCCGTGCTGCAGCTGCTGTTCGGCGGTTTCAACCTCGCGGCGTGGCTCATCCTCACCGCGCTGCTATACCTGATCGCCATCGGCATCGGCTCGGCCATCGTCGAGAACCGCCGCAAGGCCGTCGACCGGGTCATCCGCGGCCTCGTCACGGCGGCCTTCCTGCTCGCCGTGGCGCCCCTCATCTCGACGCTCTACACGGTCGTGTCCAAGGGCCTCGCCGTAGTGAACCTGCCGTTCATCACGCAGGTCGGCGGCTCGGCATTCGACCCCGACACCCTCGAGGTCGTGGCGACCGCGGGTGCCTGGCAGGCGATCACCGGAACGCTCATCATCACGGGTATCGCCGCCCTCATCTCGGTCCCGATCGGCATCCTCGCGGCCGTCTACCTGGTCGAGTACGCCCAGCCGAACAACCCGCTGCGCCGCGCGATCACCTTCCTCGTCGACGTCATGACGGGCATCCCCTCCATCGTCGCCGGTCTGTTCGCGTTCTCGCTGTTCAGCCTGATCGTCGGCCCGAAGGCGTTCAGCGGGTTCTCGGCATCCATCGCCCTGTCGGTGCTGATGATCCCGATCGTGATCCGCTCCACCGAGGAGATGCTGCGTCTGGTGCCCGCCGACCTGCGCGAGGCCTCCCTCGCGCTGGGTGTGCCGCGGTCGGCGACCATCATCAAGGTCGTGCTGCGCACGGCCGCCTCGGGCATCATCACCGGTGTCGTGCTCGCGGTCGCCCGCGTCGTCGGCGAGACCGCTCCGATCTTCATCGCGGCGAGCTTCACCGACAACTTCAACGCCAACCCGTTCGAAGGCCCGATGCAGACGCTGCCCGTCATGGCGTACACCGCCTACAGCTTCCCCGGACAGGACATCGACGCGTCGCAGGCCAACGCCTGGGGCGCCGCGTTCCTCCTCGTCGTCCTCGTCGTCATCTTCAACCTGATCGCCCGTATCGTGGCGGCGGTGTTCGCGCCCAAGGCGCGCTGAGCCCAGAAAGGCACCTCTCGTGTCCAAGAGCATCGAGGTCCAGGACCTCAACGTCTACTACAGCGACTTCCTCGCGGTCGAGGGCGTCTCGATCGACATCGAGCCCCGCTCCGTCACCGCCTTCATCGGTCCCTCCGGCTGCGGCAAGTCCACGTTCCTGCGGACGCTGAACCGTATGCACGAAGTCATCCCCGGTGGTCACGTCAAAGGCCGCGTGCTGATCGACGGCGACGACCTCTACGGACCGGGCGTCGACCCCGTCCTCGTCCGTCGTCACGTCGGCATGGTGTTCCAGCGGCCGAACCCGTTCCCCACGATGTCGATCCGCGAGAACGTCCTCGCCGGCGCGCGCCTGAACAACAAGCGCCTGTCGAAGAGCGACGGCGACGCGCTCGTCGAGAAGTCGCTGCAGGGCGCCAACCTCTGGAACGAGGTCAAGGACCGTCTCGACAAGCCCGGCGGCGGCCTCTCGGGCGGTCAGCAGCAGCGTCTGTGCATCGCCCGCGCGATCGCCGTCTCCCCCGACGTCCTGCTGATGGACGAGCCCTGCTCGGCCCTCGACCCGATCTCGACGTTCGCGATCGAGGAGCTCATCTCCGAACTCAAGAACGAGTACACGATCGTCATCGTCACGCACAACATGCAGCAGGCGTCTCGCGTGAGCGACAAGACCGCCTTCTTCAACATCGCGGGTACCGGCAAGCCCGGCAAGCTCATCGAGTACAACGACACCTCCACGATCTTCACGGCACCCACCGTGCAGGCCACCGAGGACTACGTCTCGGGACGCTTCGGATAAGCACTCGCCCCCGCGAGAACGAAGGCCCCCGCTGTTGCGGGGGCCTTCGTCGTTCTCGAACGGGACGGATCAGTCGCGGCGACCGAGCAGGAAAGTGTTCAGCTCGTCGGTGAGCCCCCGGTCGACGGCGACGGCGCGGCCGTCGACGGCGGAGATGGGAGCCGCGAGGCGCACGCTCGACAGCAGCCAGGCGGCATCCGCCCGCTCGAGATCACCCACGGGGACGTTCTCGTACCCGGTCTCGAAGCCGCGCTGCCCGAGGTGCGCGAACACGCTCAGCTGCGTCGTGCCGTGCAGGATCCCGGCGCTCGGCGACGGAGTGACGAACCGGCCGTCGATGCGGAGGAGAAGGGACGCCGTGGGCGCCTCGAGGAGGAACCCGTCGGTCGTGACGAAAACGGCATCGTCGGCACCCCGTCGCTTCGCCTCGCGGATCGCGGCCATGTTGACGCCGTACGAGAGCGTCTTGGCTCCCAGGAGCAGCCAGGGCGCGCGGGCGGGCACGTCGAGGGGGTACCCGCGATCGAGCGTCACGACGCGCACGCCGTCGCGTCGGGCCGCGGAGTTGTCGGGGGCCGTCGCGAGAGTGACCCAGGCGGTCGGTATCGCGCCGCCCTCGATTCCGCGACTCAGGATGAGCTTGATGACGCTCTCCCCCGGCCCCGCCTCGGCGCTGACGCGCTGGATCGCCGCGCGCCACTGCGCGAGATCGGGTGCCGGCAGATCACACAGGGATGCCGAGTGCGCGAGTCGTTCGAGGTGCGGGCCGACCTCGTGCGGGTGCCCGTCGACGACCCCGATGGACTCGAAGACGCCGTCACCGCGCTGCGCGCTCAGGTCGCCGAGTTCGAGGGCGGGAGCAGACGGGTCGATCACGCGGAGCGTGCTTCGCAGATCGCCGCCCTTCTCGAGGGATGCCACGGGGTCGATCATGAGAGCGAAGCGCAGAACCATGACGTGAGCCTACGGGGAGACCCCGACACGCCCGGGTCTTGTCAACGGGGGTCGCGGAGGGAATGTCTCGGGGCTGGCCTTGTTACACTTTTCTAGCCGGGCCGCAGTAACCCCGGGCTCCATCTTCTGCCGCTCTGAGCGGCCTTGCGCCGAGAGGCGTTCTGCGGTCCGGCACTTATCTTTTCCGGCGTTCATCATCGATGCGGCGTGCAGTCCTCCCGCCCGTCGACCGCCTCGTTCTCCCCCGACCGCCGCGCTCTCCCATGCGTCCGTGCTCTGCGCCCTCCTGGGTCGCGTGTCCACGACGCGCCGCGACCGGCGCGTGCCTTCGGCGTGTCCTGGACAGTCGACGGAAGAAGGCGCCGCCGCGTGACCCGATGTCGGTCTCTGCGCCGCGCGGTGCCGAAGAAGCACGCGCCGCGGCATCCTGAGACGAGTGTCCGGGACACGCCGCGACCGCCGTGCGGATGCGGCGCGTCCTGGACACTCGAGGAGAAAGCGGCCGGGGTTGCGCGGAAAGGAGGCGGGGGCGGCTCAGGTGAGGGCGTCGCGGCGCCAGAGCGACGCGGAGGCCGACAGGTCGTCGGCATAGGTGGCGAGACGGAGGGCGCGGGTGGTGAGCGCCGTCGCGCGCTCCGACTCGGTGTTCTCGTAATCGTCGGCCAGATGCGTCGAGCCGGCCGCCTGGACGCGGCAGAAAGCGGCGGCGCGGTCGAGAGCCACCGCGAAATCGCCGTCGAAAAGCCCGCGGAGGATGGTGTCGATGAGCTGCACGAGCTCCTCCGGGCCGGCCGGGGCGGGCGCCCCCGCGACCACCGCATCGACGGTGGCCATCTCCACCCGTCCCCGCTCGTACAGCAGCGCCGCCGTCGCCGCGTCGTCGTGGATCATCAGCTGCAGGAGGTAGAGACGCCACAGGGCACCGGGGAGCGACCGGGCAGGCGAGCGCGACCAGAGTTCGGCGATGTCGTCGATCCCGTGATCATCGGTGAAGGCGACGAGGCGTTCCACCACGTCGACACTCGGGTCGGCGCGAACCCGCGACAGCAGCGCCTGAGCCGTGCTGTGGGCGACGCGCGACACCTCGGCGGGATCCTCCGCCGAGAACAGGCGGTCGAAGAGTTCGGCGGGACGCCGGACCGGCTTGTGGAATTCGCGGGGTGAGTCGCTCATCGTTCCAGGCTAGAGCGTGCCCCGCCGCGGGCGGGCCGCGGACGACCCGCTCACCGGCCGTGGGTCACGCCGTGGCGACGGCGACGACCGGAGCAGAGCTGGGCGTTCCGTCGGGCGACCCGCCCGCCGGCTCGATCGTCACGGCGATGACATCGCCGCTGTGCATCTCGCCCTGCAGGACCGCCGTGGCCTTGCCATCGGCATCCGGTTCGAAGGTGCCCGCGGCGATCGGCGTCTCGCCGCGCACGAACCACAGCTCGTAGGTCTTCCCCTGCTCGGGGGCCGGCATGCCGTCGGTGACCAGGACGCTCTGCCCCGTCGACGGCGACCAGTGCGCGGTCGCCACGGTGCCGTCGGGCATCGTCGCGGTCGCCGACTGCGCGTCGGGGGCGTCTTCGATCTGCTGGAGCGCCACGACGGCGGCCGGGGGAGCGAAGATCTGGCTGACGGTCACGGCACCGAAGCCGAGCACGAGCACGGCCGCGAACGAGGCCGCCAGCGTGAACCACCGACGCGGTCCCCATCCGGATGCTGCGGACGGACCGATGGTGACGCTCTCGCGCTCGGGTGCGACCGGAGCGGCACCCACGGCCGCGAAGTCCTCCTCATCGAGACGCGAGGAGGACTCGTCGACCGGTGAGGCCGAGTCCTGCGGGAGCTCCGAGATACGCGCGAACAGGGATGCGCGGACGGAGGGCGGGGGCTCGACGGGCTCGACGGAGGCGCTGATCGCCGTCACGATGTCGCTCGCGTCGCGCACGTGGTGGTCCCAATGCGGATTTCCCGCCAAAGCCTCCTGGTACGCGCGCTCATCTGCCTCTGACAACGCGTTCAACGCGTGTCCGACGGCGAGGTCGGCGAAATCCCTCTCGTTCACTTGTCCACCCCCATCTCCATCCTCAAGCGCGACAACCCGTCGCGCATTCTGGTCTTGACTGTTCCGAGCGGCGCCCCGACGAGGGTCGCGATCTCACTTTGGCTATACCCGCCGAAATAGGCGAGCGTGAGGGCTTCCTTCTGGGCGTCGGGAAGCGCCGCCAATGCATCGACGACGCGCCGCCCTTCCATTTTCAGTTCTACTCTCTCGGAAACATCGTCATAAGCGACGTCCATATCGCGGAATCCCGCGCGCACATCTCGATCCGTACTCGACTGCGACGACCGGACCCGGTCCACCGCTCGCCGGTGCGCGATCGTGAGCACCCACGATCTTCCCTGACCTCTGTTCGGAGTGAACCGTGAAGCGGATTGCCAGACTTCGAGGAAGACTTCCTGCAGGACCTCCTCGCTCTGCGCGCGGTCGACGAGCACGCGCAGAATCAGACCGAAGGCCCGCGCGGAGAGAGCGTCGTACACGCCCGCGAATGCGGCACGGTCGCCGGCGGCGACGCGCACCAGAAGGGCGCCGATCTGGTCGACCGATCCCGTCCCGTCGTCGGGGAGGTCTAAGCCGTCGATCACCATGTCATCCATCATTGCCTACCGGCCTGGAGAGTCCCACGCATACGCGCGCGCGTCGCGGTTGAGCTAGGGAGGGCGGGAACGAACCCCCACGGGGTGCTCGAAAAATATTCGGAAGAATATTTATTTACCTCTGATCTGGGCTTTTCCTTCAACTCGGACGGCGTTTCGGGGTCCGTGCGCAACATTCCGCAATCCGATCCCCGGGGGGTCCCGAAGACCCTGTGTAAGCCGCTCCACGGCGAACCGCCCCTCGCACCGGGGTGTCCCTGCCGGGTCGCAGACCGCGATCCGAACGATTTCGGAGGAATGTCATGCTCACCAACAAGAAGCCTGTCGTCGCCGGTCTCGCCCTCGTTCTGGGTTCGGCCTTCGCTCTCACCGCATGTTCGGGTGGCACCACCTCGGGCAGCACCGCCGAGGAGAGCTCGTCGGCCCCCTCGATGGCCGCTTCGCCCTCCGCGTCGGCGTCGTCGTCGATGATGGACCCGGCCGCCAACCTCGTGGGCCCCGGTTGCGCCGACTACGCCGCCGCCGTTCCCTCGGGTGCCGGTTCGGTCGAGGGCATGGCCGCTGACCCGGTCGCCGTCGCCGCCTCGAACAACCCCCTCCTCACCACGCTCACCGCGGCCGTCAGCGGTCAGCTGAACCCCAACGTGAACCTGGTCGACACCCTCAACGGCGGCGAGTTCACCGTCTTCGCTCCGGTCGACGACGCCTTCGCCAAGATCGACGCTGCGACGATCGACTCGCTGAAGACCGACACCGACACCCTGACCAAGATCCTCACGTACCACGTGGTTCAGGGTCAGCTCTCGCCCGACGAGATCGACGGCACGCACACCACCGTCGAGGGCCAGGACGTCACCGTCGCCGGCTCCGGCGACGCGATCACGGTCAACGGCTCGACCAACGTCATCTGCGGTGGCGTCCAGACCGCCAACGCGACCGTGTACCTCATCGACTCGGTGCTGATGCCCCCGATGTAAGTCCTCGGAGCGTGAGCGATCACGCATCCGACCGATCGACGACCGATCGGACCTGACGGCGAGCGCCGGACCCCAGGCGAGGGGGTCCGGCGCTCGCTTTCGTCTGCCGGTCAGCCGGCATCGACCTCGCTGATGATCTCGTCCTGCACGAGCCGGGCTGCCGTGGGTCCGGCATTCATGAACCACGGGTCGTAGTCCACCGGTACGGCCCGCCCGTCGGTGACCGCTCCGAGCGTCGTCCACAGCGGAGCGCTCTCGATGAACGCGACGCCCTCCCCCGTGCCCGCGTAGAACACGTGGTCGGCGTCGGCGAGATCGATCTGCTCCGCGCTGATCTCCTGCGACGTCTCGTCGAACTGCTGCGACGAGGGGCGACCGAGGCCGAGATCCTGCGCGAGACCGCCGGCGAAAGACGGCACACCCATGATGCGCGTGCGGTCACCCGTCGACTGCAGGAACGACACGGTCGTCGCTTCCGCCTCGCGTCCGGCGGCGAACGCCGCGCTGTCACCCTGGAGCGAGTCGAGAACGCCCCGCGCCGCGCCCTCGTCGCCGAGCGCGTCGGCGATGAGGAGGAAGTCGCTCTTCCAATTGACCCCGTTTCCCTTGGTGACGACCGTCGGCGCGATTGCCGACAGAGCGTCGTAGAGCTCGGCGCCGCGCGTGGCGTTGACGAGGATGAGGTCGGGGGCGGCTTGCGCGATCGCCTCGAGGTCGGGCTCCGTGCGCTGGCCGATGTCGGTCATGGCGTCCAGGGCCGCAGCATCCTGGGGGAAAGCCTCGCGAAGGTAGGCGGGCACGAGTCCGCTGTTCTCGGCGCGGGTGGCGGCGGTGGGCACCCGGCCCAGAGTGAGCAGGGCGTCGAGCTGGCCCGTCGACACCACGGCGATGCGGGTGGGGGCCGCGGGGATCTCGGTCACACCCGCGAAGTGGGTCACCGAGCGGGGGAAGACCCCGTCGCCCTCGGTCGAGCCCATCCCTGGCTCGAGGTCGCGCGCGACGACCCACTCCCCGGTCGAACCGGCCTCGGAGTCGATGGATGCCGCGGGGGCGGCCGTTCCGGCGCACCCGGTGAGGGCCAGGATGGTCGCGGCGGCAAGGATGCCGAGCAGGCGTCGGGGACGGAAACGGTCGGTCACGGACGAAGAACGAAAGACGATCACCCAGTTAGGTTATCCTTACCTGTGTGCCCGACGTGACCGCCGCCGTTCTCCCGACGGCCGTCGCGGAGCGCGTGATCGCGCGGCGTCGTCGCGCACGCGCGCGCGCCCTCGTCTTGACCCTCGTGATGCTCGGGGCCGTGGCCCTGCTGGTGATCGCGAGTCTCGCCGTCGGGTCTCGCCCTCTCGCCCCCGGCGATGTCGTCGCCGCCCTCTTCTCGGATTCGCGGGATGCCGCGGGCGTCATCGTGCACGAGCTGCGAGCGCCGCGGACGCTCACGGCACTGCTGACGGGCGCGTGCCTCGGCGTGGCCGGAGTGCTCATGCAGGCCGTGACGCGCAACCCCCTCGCCGATCCGGGCCTGCTGGGCGTGAACGCGGGGGCCGCGGTGGGAGTGGTCACCGCGATCGCCATCTTCGGCGTCGGTACGGCGAGCGGATACGTGTGGTTCGCCTTCGCGGGAGCCGCGGGTGCGGCGTTGCTGGTGACGGCCGCAGCACAATCGGGTCGGCGGGGCGACACCGTGGGTCTCGTGCTGGCGGGGGTGGCGCTGAGCGCGTGCCTCGGGGCGCTCGTGCGGATCATCACGCTCGTGGACGACGACACCTTCGAGTCCTTCCGCTTCTGGGCGGTCGGCTCGTTCGAGCGCCGGGATCCCGACGTCGCCCTGCAGTTGCTGCCGTTCGCCCTCGCGGGTGTGATCCTCGCCGTCATCGTCTCGCGCGGTCTCGATCAGCTCCGCCTCGGCGCCGACCTGGCGCGCGCGCTCGGGGTGTCCCCCGTCCTCGTGGTCCTCGGCGCAGGCGCGGCCATCACGTTACTGTGCGCGACGGCCACCTCCGCCGCGGGACCGCTCGCATTCATCGGACTGCTCGTCGCTCATCTCGTGCGCGGGATCGTCGGCGTCGGCGTCCGCTCGTCGCTTCCGGTCGCCGCGGTGACCGGCGCCGCCCTCACGGTCGCGAGCGACGTCATCGGGAGGGTCATCGCTCCCCCCGGGGAGATCGAGGCGGGGATCGTCGCCGCGTTCCTGGGCGCCCCGCTCCTGCTGTGGCTCGTCATCCGGAGGGCCTCGTGAGCTCCGTCGCGGCCGTCGCCCGACGACGTCGGTACGCCCTGGTCACGGCGGCGATCGTCACCGTCGCCCTCGGCTCCGCCCTCGTGGGGGTGACCACGGGGTCCTTCCAGACGTCGCTGAGCGATGTGGCGTCCGTCTTCTCCGGCGGCGCCGATGCGCGCACGAGCGTCGTGGTGCTCGGGCTGCGCGTGCCCCGCGTGCTCGCGGCGCTGCTGATCGGCACGGCACTGGGTCTGGCGGGCGCCGTCTTCCAGACTCTCGCCCGCAACCCGCTGGCGAGCCCCGACATCGTCGGCTTCACGGCCGGCTCGGCCACCGGCGCGCTCGTCGGCCTGATCGTCGTGGCGCCCACGGCGTCGCCGGCCGCGGGGGCGTGGATGGGCGGACTGCTCACAGTGGCCGTCGTCATGCTCATCGCGCGCAGCGTCGGCGTCTCCCGCGAACGCACGATCCTGGCCGGCATCGCCCTGTCGATGCTGCTGGCCGCGGTGAACGACTACCTGCTGACGCGCGCGCCGATCGAGATCGCCCGCAACGCCGACCAGTGGCTCCACGGCAGTCTCGCCGCCACCTCGATGGATGACGTCGCCCTGCTCGCCTGGGCGACCGGCATCCTGAGTGTCGTGCTCATCCTGCGCCGGCGGGATCTGCGCGCCCTCGAACTCGGCGACGACACCGCCCGGTCGCTGGGGGTGCGCACCCCGCGGGTACGGCTCGTGCTGCTCGTCGTCGCCGCACTGCTGACCGGCACGGCGACCGCGGTGTCGGGTCCGATCGGCTTCGTCGCCCTCGCGGCTCCCCAGCTCGCCCGGCGCCTCTTCGGCACGAGCGGAATCCCGTTGCTCGGGTCGGCCCTGACCGGCGCGGCCGTCCTCGTGATCGCCGACGTCGTCGCGCAGCGCGCGCTCGCGCCGCTGCAGATCCCCGTCGGTCTCCTCACCGGCGTCGTCGGCGGGGCCTATCTGTTCTGGATCGTCGCGCGCTCGCGCCGGTGAGCACGTCGGGCTCGGGCGTCCCGGTAGGCTGGAGTCATCAGGGCCTGTAGCTCAGTTGGCAGAGCATCGGACTTTTAATCCGCGGGTCGAGGGTTCGAGCCCCTCCGGGCCCACCAGACTTGTCTTACTCGAACAAATTGCCTTGAGATAAAGGTTGCTCGGGGTGGAGTCCAGAGCGTCAGCGGTATCGCTGGCGCTCTTTGCGTGTGTGTCCGCCCATTCGGCGGCGGCTTCTCGGATCAGAGCGATCGGCTCGTGCACCTGGCCCTGAGCGCGCACCTGGTGGGACTCATCCTCGATCCAGAGGACCGAGAAGAAGGCCTCGAGGATGCGCCGCTTGATCGGTTCGGATGCGGAGACGTAGAAGCTGTAAGGGCGCTCGAGCAGGTCGAGGTACGCCAGCACCACGTCCGCGTGACGCTGGATCTGTTCATCTGAGCGAGCGAGTTTGTCGACGATCGTCCGGCGTTGCACTGCAAGACTACGCAGCCGAGCTTTGACCGCATCCGCGGAAAGTTCTCCGTCCGCAGCGATATCGAGCAGATTCGACTCCTGCACCTCGAGCTTCTTCAACTGCCCTGCCAGCCGAGCTCGCGCTTCCCTCTCCCCCTGTTGCTGCACAGTGAGGGCTTCGTGCACATGGCGCTTCATCTCGGCCGCGAAGCCGGGATCGAGGGTGAGCCCACGCACTTCGCGAGCAACGGCGCGCTCAAGGTCCTTGACCGGGAGGTGCGGGAGATCGCACGTAGCATCCTGACGACCGCGACACAGGAAGTATCCATAGATTCCACCTTTTCCGTTGTTCGTTTCGGTGTAGATCATGCGGCGCTCTCGCCCCGCTTCGTGACACCGATCGCAGCACATCAAGCCCCGCAGGAAGTGCGCATGCACCTGGTCTCGCTGGGTTGGCCTCTTGCGAACGGCGAGCACCTCTTGGACGCGTTCGAAGGTCTCCGCTGAAACGAGTGCTTCGTGGCGTCCATCGAACACCTGCCCCTTGTAGGTCACCATGCCCAGGTAATAGGGGTCACGGAGCACCAGGGAGAGCTGATTGACTGACCGACAACGAGGGTGAGAGTACAGACCTGCCGAGCGAGCTCGGGCGGCGGCTGCTAGAGCCCGGCATCTATCGGGTACGGACCCGCGAACTTGGTAGAAGCATGTGGAACGAGGAGCCGATAGACCGCGACGACTACATTGAAACGGTCATCTGGGCGGCGCTCCTGCTGGAGATGTCAACCGGTGTGGAGGTGCAGATCGAGCGCGTCGGAGGTGTCGAAGGCGAGAGGAATCAACCTTGACGAGGACGGTGGTCATCATTGATGGCCACCGTCTCTTCACCTTCAAGCTCCGACCGCCGCCGGCCGGTGCGTATTCGGGAGCAGAACAGCCCTTCAGTTCCGGTTAAGCCCGTGGACGATCGAGTCCAATGCTCTCTTGAAGTGGCTCTCCGCTGCGTTGATTTCGGACGTTGGAGTGGATGGGTCAAAGACGCGCAGGATAGCGAACCGAAAACGCGCAGGATCGAGACTACGGAGCTCCACATTGCCCCCGTGACCGTTCGTCGCGTAGGCGCTCCAGCGTTGCCGGATGCTTTCCTCACCGTCTGCCTTGCCGACGTAGTGGCGACCATTCACGGTATTCGTGATCAAGTAGATCCCCACCACTGAGGACAGCGCCGTTCGCCATGCGGCGTAGCGGTGTTCTCTCATGACCGCCTGAAGCTCGGTATGGCTAAGGATTAGGCGGTCGAAGCCCGGAAACGGAACAGGTTCTGCGTCGCTGATGCCTACCACTGGATACGCGCCAGCTGCGGTGCCGCTCATGCGCCATGAACGCGGAGACTTCCACGCAATCACGAGACGGTTGCGAAGGTCAGCCATGTGACTCGTCTGGACGACGTCAAAGGTACGCAGGATCCCGTTGTTACCTATCTCACCGCGGTTCTCGATTACCGACCACAGCCTGGCTCGATCACCGCCCTCACGGATGAAGACAACCCACAGCCGCGGAGCCGCGGCGGGAAACTTCCGCGCTTCCGAAGACTGATTGCGCGTGTACTCCAGTATCTGTTCGTGCGTCGAATGCGCATGGAGGCCGACCAGCCCCGAGTCTTCGTGTTCCCGCACGTAGGCGTGACGAATGACGAGCGCTAACGCCGGATCAATGCCAGCATCCCGTAACAACGGAGCAAGGGTCAGAGTCACCAGGCACCGCCTTACGCGCCTTGCGCGATTATGTTCCGTCTTCCAGCTTCTGCGAGCTTGGCAATTCGTGTTCTGGCGGCACCCAGTCCCGCTACTCCGAAGCGAGGTGAGACGTTGACGACCTCAAAGGCTCCCCCGCCGACCCATGCGAGCGTTGACGTCACACCGCCGGGATCCTCCCCCTGAACAACCGCGTTCAGGCGAGGAAGGGTGAAATCCGCAACAGTCTGGGCGTTTCGCTCTACTGTCACCCAGCGTCGCCGCATCTTGTGTGCGGTCGCAGCCGTCGTCCCGCTTCCGGCGAAGATGTCGACGACGAGCTCGCCTGGGTTCGTTGCGATGTGGATGATCTGCTCGAGGAGCGACTCCGGCTTCGGGGTGTCAAAGACCTCGATGTCTGGGAACAGAGCCAGCAGGTGCCGCTTGGCATCGTCATTTGTACCAGTGTCGCTGGATCCCCATACGGTGAATGGGACCAGGCCTCGGAGTTGGTGTGCAAACAACTTGAGACGAGGTGACCCATCCCCACCCTTCGGAAACCAGATGCGATCCTCAGCGAGAAGATCCTTGAAGGTCGGTTCGGTCGCATACCAAGAACGTCCGCGCGGCGGCCTCAGCACCGCGCCAGTCGGTGTGACGATGTCGTACTGCTGCGCGCGGCGGTACCCCGGAGCCGTAAACGGAGCGTCTGCCCATGGGCCGCGGGGATCGTCGTCGCGGTTGCGAAGCAGCGCATCATCCTTGACGAGCAGGTTCCGTGACGTCTTCCACTTCTTCGGGCCGCTCGGTGCATAGACCAGGATCGTGTCGTGGTTGGAGGAGAAGGCCGCACGGGAATCTCGGGTTGTCTTCTTCTGCCAAATGACGGACGCGACGAACGCCTGCTCCCCGAAGACCTCGTCCATGACGGCCCGAGCGCGGTGGACCTCGGCATCGTCGAGGTGCACCCAGACGGATGCGTCTGCCGCAAGGTGGTCACGCAGGGCGAGCAGTCGGTCGCGCATCATTGATAGCCACTTCGCCCGTTGCATCGAGTCGTTGTACTGACGGAAGTTGACCTGCGTGTTGAACGGCGGATCGATGTACACGAGTCGGATGCCGCCCTGAAATACAGGGGTGGATGCGAGTGCTTCGAGGACGTCGAGGCCGTCGCCGATCGCGAGCACGTTCGAGGCTGCGGTGAGCGGTCCGACGCTGATCGGATCTACCCGCGCTGGCTTCGCAAGCCGAGTATCCGCCGGAGACAGCCACTCGTAGCTCGTCGCGCCGGACGCACGCAGCGTGAGGTGCTTGTTCGGCCATACGAGCTGGACGTCGGACATTGCTTCGGTTACCTCGCTTGGCTAGGACGGCGAGCCCGCCCATGTCGGTGGTTGCCTGTTCAATACGATGACACGTACCAACGACACCAAGAGCGAGGCGCGACCATGACCACGATACTCGGCACGGTTGATGCACCAGCTGGGGGCTCAGGGCCAGGCGGGGCACCCGTTCGACCCTTTGTTCGCTGGGCAGGAGGAAAGTCGCGCCTCCTCCCGCAGATCCTGCCCCACATCCCGGAACGCATCGAGAACTACTTCGAGCCGTTCCTCGGGGGCGGTGCCGTCTTCCTCGCCGCCCACGAACGAATCAACGGTGTCGCCACGCTCGCCGACCTCAACGAGCATCTAGTCGCAGCGTGGGTCGCTATGCGGGACCACCAGGACTCACTTGTGCCGCTGCTCAATCAGTACAAGGAGCGCGACTCTAAGGAGTTCTACTACGAGGTGCGTGCGGCAGCGCCGACCGATCTCGTGGAACGCGCGGCACGCTTCTTGTACCTCAATGGCACATCTTGGAATCACTTGTGGCGCGAAAACTCTCGCACTGGCGCTATGAACACACCTTGGGGCGACCGGCCATTCAAGGGGTTTAACGACGAAACGCTCGCTCAGATCAAGCAGGTTCTACGGAAGGCGACCATCCAGGCGGCGGATTTCCGCACGGTCCTTGCTGAAGCCCGCGCGGGTGACTTTGTCTACCTTGACCCGCCCTACCTGCCGATCTACAGCAAGCCGGGGGTCGAGAAAGAACCAACCTCGAAATTCAATAAGTACACCGCCAAGGTGTTTGAGCTTGCCGACCTGACGGAGCTGGCTGAGCTCTGCAATGAGCTGTCAGATCGCGGCGTGAAGTGGGTGATGTCGAACCGAGACACCGAGGGTGTCCGCGAACTCTTTTCCGGCGCGCGGGTGGTGGGCTTCACCACACGCCGTTCGCTAGCAGCCCAGAGTCGGCGCGAGGTCGAGTCGCGCGAATCTCCCGAGGCGATTGTCATTGGTGAATAGGCCATGGTTCTGAAGGAAGTCGATGCCGTTTGGGTGTGGCAATTTGGCCTAAGCGCTCAAAAAGCCACGTACGGACGATTCACCGACAATCCACGAGATCGCAGCTTCACTAAGGACTACCTGCAGACGTCGGGACCGAACGCTTCGCTGTTATCAGCCAAATTTCCACCCTCCGCGGGAACGGGTCGGTCGACCTTTAACTATCAGTGGCCGGGCGGATCAACACCCGGGTTCACGGTGTGGTCGAATGACCGCCTGCACCTGTCCTGGACGACCGGGCTCCGCGGGCCAGCTCCATGGCGGCTAACGCCAGACCCGACGGAGGCTGGCCCCGGCACGTTCCCTGGCGATCCAAACGCGACGAAGCAAGCCGACGCCTACACGGCGTTAAGAGCATTCACGGCACGCAGGATCAGTGGCGTTCTCGTGGGCGTGAAGCTGGTCGGCGAGGACGACGTTCTTCACGCTCGTGCATACATCATAAATCCTCCGCCTTCCCTCGCTTTCGCCGCGACCTCACTAATGCCCCCTACCGTCGAGGCGTTAACCACCGGCTTTACCAAGCGGAAGGCGTGCCAGTCGGCCGACTTTACGACTGCTGGAGCGTCCCCCGTCTATTTCGACGCCGACCGGAATCACGACGCCTGGAGCACGTCACCACCAGCCCCACCGACGGCACGGATCGCCCCTCTGACGACGATGAATGGGACGAACGCCTCTTACGCGAGCCTCGGCCCGGACCTCGGCACCGACGACAGCTTTGCTGAAGCCGCACCCTTCAGCCAGACCGTTGTTGATCAGATCCTCAAGAAGATCGATTCCGGTGATTTCTCGGTCCGCGACAACTACTCCACCATTCGGACGAGAGGCAGTGCCCAGCGCGCCTTCGCCAAGGTTGTTAAGGACAACTACGGCTGGAAGTGCGCGATCACGGGGATCGCCACAAGGGAATTTCTCGTCGCTTCCCACATCGTTCCCTGGGCCGATGACGCCTCGATCCGCACCGATCCCGCCAACGGAATCTGCCTCTCCACTCTTGTTGACAAGGCATTTGATGCTGGTTACCTGACGATCGGCACCGACCTAATCGTTCACGTGAATGGTGCGAAGCTGATGAACGATCCAGCGCTGCTTGCGCAACTGGCCCCCCACGACGGAGTAACGCTAGCGACGCCATTAGTGGCTCCGCCGGACGCCGGGTACCTTCAGCGCCGACTGGACAAGACCCCGTGAGTTCGGTCCGTGGCGTTCACCGAAGCACGACCGCTTCAACATTGAGAGGCGTCCACTAATGCGCGCATACATCGATCAATTCATGTGGGGATTTCAATCCCATTTCAGACACAGCCTTCAATCTGTGGCTGAGCACGCATTCCAATCCATAGGGGTATATGCTGCACCCGAAGCGCTCTTGATTGGATTCCAAGAGGAGGGCGAGTCCGATTGGCCGATCTGCATCGAACCAGAGAACCGGGAATACCACCCCGAAATATTGAAGAACGTGCTAGCGATTGCCGATCAGCTGTTTGCAAATCATCCGGACGCGGGGCTGATCTATAGCGACACAGCGTCGTTCGAGCGGATGATAAAAAATCGCGAAGAGGAGTGCCGACGCGACGCTATCGCCCAGGCGCTCTCCAGCTCATCTGCAGGAGCAGGTCGCCTGTTCTACGTGGGCTATCCCCGCCGAGTCCGTCAGTATCGCGTCTACCCTGTTATTTCAGTCGTAAGCTCCGCGTGGGAACGACTTCCGCATTTAGCTCACGAACATCGGGACGGTCGGCTTACTACGATCGAGTCCCTCCAGTATGCCGTCGCGGAGGAGGTTGTACGGACCGCCAGCGCGGAACTGAACCGTCTCACACCGCCGGAAGATTGGTCGGACTGGCCACACGTCATCGCCAGTGACGTGATTCGTCGCGCTTCGCAACGTTTCCTCAGTGTATTGGTGGCTGTTCACGGCTCGTGGGAGGGCACGGAATTCATGACCGCCATGGACGCAGTCGCGGCCCAGCCCTATGAGGGCCGCACCGCGCTCGGTTCGATTATTCTGACGAAACGGACGCATGAAGCGCTCTCATTCGACCTGATGTTTGATCCACCTCTGAGCGTGCGTCGATCGCGCGTATTCAGGAAGGCGCTGGAGATGTCCAGCGTGGACATGGCGCTGATCACCGATGGCATGGATATCTTTGGACTGGGTCGACTCCTTGAGAGCTATGACCCGGACGCCGAAAATGCGTACGACGTCACAGTCACTTCGCGAGGCACGTGGGAGATATCCCATAACAATGCGGGCCTGATGCGAGTCGACAACGGACGAGTGCTACTGCCAAAAGAACGTATATCTCGAGAAGTGTTCATCGACACAGCACGGCGCGTACTGGGAGAAGACGTAGACCCTGCGGAGCTGTGGTCCCAGGTAAGGGGGGCCGCCGACCAGCAGCACGGGACGATGCTGGTAGTCCATCGCAACGCCGACACTGAAGCCGACCGCCTTAGAGCCCAAGCGACCTTGATCGAGCCCCGCAAGCTCAGTGGTAACGCCCTCGCGGCTGTCACGTCCATAGACGGCGCCATTCTGCTAAGGCCCGACGGCACGTGCGTCGCCGTGGGCGTCATCTTGGATGGAGTCGCGGGCCCCGACATCGGCGACGCGGCCCGCGGGGCGCGATACAACTCGGGTGTTCGCTATCAAGCTGCAGCCAACGAGAAAGGGTGCCTGGTCGTCATAGTCAGTGAGGACGGGATGATCAACCTCGTCCCTGAGCTGCCCCGTCAGGTGAAGCGCTCCACGGTGGAACGTGCGGTGCAGATGCTTGAAGCAGCGGCCGAGGCGACGGATGTGGACTTCGAGGTCGCGTCGAATCGGGCCGATCATGTGGCCTCCTTGACGCCCTACCTCACGCCGGCGCAGGGCGCGCGTTATAACGCGGCCCAGCTCCGAATCGCCGCTGCCCGGCGACAGTCTGGAGGAATAATCGAGGTAGGTTGGCGCAAACTCGACGTGGGGGTCGATCCTGACGAATCGCTGTTCTTTGAGGAGTAGATTTCGTCACTCACAAATTTCGCTGCGTCCGCGTCGAAACATGGCGGTCTCGCACGAAGACGCGCGGAGCACCACTGCTTTGGAAACAGGTAGATCCGCGCGAGGCTTGCACCTCTACCACACGTCGACTCGCCGTCGGGATGAGCTAACGCAATACCCGAGCTTCTAATCTGGAGCGATGATCGATCCTGGCTGGGCAGCTGTCATCGCCTCCTTCGTATCGCTCACCCTGGGCGTTGTCGGCATCTGGCTCGCACGGTTGGACTCCAACCGTGGACTGCGACGCGATGACGCCAAGCGGCGCGCGGAAGCTTACATAGAAGTACTGCGAATCGTCGAAACGAGAGGCCTCGTTGTACAAGACCAGATCTGGAACTACACCGACACCCAGGACCCGAGATGGGACATTCATGTGCCCCGTCGCAAGATCATCGTTCCTTCGCGTAACGACAGGGCTGAGGCGCGGGCGCTGCTGGCCGCCTACGGAACGCGCGAAGTGCGGGACTTGTTCGAGGCTTGGCTGAAGGTTGTTGATGCGTGGGATGCAAAAGTAGTCGAGTGGGATTTCGCAGCTCAATATGCCGAACGTCCGGAGCTGGCTCCGGTCGACGGCGAGCCGGAACGCAGTAACGAACTCCGGGCGCGGAGGGCGCTGGGCGATGTCATCAGCCGAGAGGTGGCCGCATGAAATACGCGCATCCAGGTCGCGTGCAGCTTCGCCGAGCCGGCCGATGTCAGAGCCGTGCCGTCTGGTTCCCAGTGGTCCGCACTCTTCCCACCGCTGCAGCCGTATCACGGCACAGTCGCGTGCCGACGAATTCAGGGCGGCGATCTACGCTGACGAGGAATAGTCGCGTAATGGTGGCGCGGCCCTTCCAGCGACGACTCTTCCCAGATACGAAGGCACCGAAACCGGGTCGCTTTCCGCCGCCGTCACGCAGCACTATCGAGCGAGTGCATCTAATCTGGGTGGATAACCCAGACAATTAATGTCTTGGTCCGATCGCTCGATCGAGGCACCCGAGACTGCCAACGACGAACACGGGACGGTCAGATCTTGAAAAAGAACGCTTGGACGGACGAGGCGCTCAGCTCGAAGGACGAGGACGCGCTGGGGCGATCACCATACGCAGAGCGAGCCGCAGCGCTGATCCACGCGACCCACTCGTTCGAGTCGAGCGCCGTTTTCGGGCTCAGCGGACCGTGGGGCAGCGGGAAGACCTCGCTGGTCAACATGATTGTCGAGGAGTTACAGGGACAGCACCCTGAGTGGGCCGTAGCACGATTTACTCCCTGGGCGACTAGTGATATCTCCGGGCTTTTGGGCGAGTTCCACTCATCACTCGCGGAGGTGCTACCTAAGAAGAAGGGAAAGCAGGTGCGGCAAGCTCTTGCCGTGACAGCGTCAGTCGCTGCGCCCGCCGCGAACCTGATCCCATATGCTGGTGGCGCCGCTGCTGAAGGGGCTCGGCTCATCAGCGAGGCATTGGCGAAGTCACCGTCCTGGCAAGTCGCGTTCAGCAAGGCGTCTAAGGAACTTGCGGAACTCAAGAAACCCATACTCGTGGTCGTCGACGACATCGACCGACTCCACGGTGATGAGCTATTGGCATTGCTCAAAGTGGTACGACTGCTCGGCAGGTTCGCAGGAGTTCAATACCTGCTCGCGTACGACGATGAAACCCTTTATCGGAGCATGACTGCATCGAGTGCAGTTAATCCCCATGATGGTTCGGCCGAGCGGTTCATGGAGAAGATTGTTCAATACCCGATTTTTGTGCCCCCGCTGCTGCGCCACCAACAGGTCACGCGATTGAACACCGGGCTTGCTCAGATCTCACGAGAGACCGTCGACGATGGTTTGTCCGGTCAGCGTCTAGGAGCCCTGGTCAAGTGCTTTACGGATCTGTTGACGACTCCCCGAGCGATTGATCGCTATGTCGCTCAGTTGCAGCACCACATCCCACTCCTACCTCCGAACGAGATCGATGACGAGGATGTCCAGCTCCTGACTCTCATCCGCGTCAGCTTCCCCGCTCTCTTCAACGCGATCCCGCTATACAGAAGCGAACTCCTCTCCGGGCACACCGGGGAGATGAAGTTCGACGCCAAATCGATTACATATGAGCCATTCGACATCGAGTCGCTCCTTAAAGTTGTCCCGACGGACCGCCGCGGCACTGCCCGCAAACTGCTCGTCTCATTGTTCCCGAAGAACCAAACGAAGGACCAGCTCTCGGTTCACGCGAGCACTCGTCGCCAAAGCGTCCAACACGAGGAGTACTTTGACCGGTACTTTGCTATGGGCATCCTTGATCATGACGTCAGCGATGCGACGGTCGATGCCGCAGTCAAGGCGGCGACTAGCGGGGACAGCGAGCCATTGACGCGCCTACTCATCGGGACGGCGGATGAGCAGCGAAGCTTGGTTCTTGGGAAGTGTCAGAGCCCGTCGAATCAACCAGCCGGAGACCCCGACAGAGCACAGCTGGCCGAAGTTCTTGCTGAGATCGCGAACCTGCTTCCTTCAGACGACGCCGTGCCGTTCAGCGACCTTGATCAGATCCTCGCTTGGATCGCAGAACTGCTCGTCGCGCTGGGCAAGGACACGCCACCCGAGACCGTCCAAGCCGTGCTGTGGAAAATCGACAACCCAGCACGCCGCATCCGAGCCTGGCGGAGGGTAGAGAACAGCATCGACCACGCGTATCGGTCGGCGAAGCCAACGTGGTACGACACCGCGACGGCAACTTTGGTGGATGACTCGATCGCGGGTTTCCTAAATCACCTCAAACAGGGCGACGACGCGGCGGCTGGTTCGGGCGTCGGATACCAAGTCCATTTCGTCCTGAGACATCGCGCGGAGGATCTCCGGGCCGCTGTCCGCGAGCTCCTCGACGGCAAAGAAGTGCACATCTCGGTCCTGGCATCAAGACTCGTCTCCGCCCAAACCATCACAGGCATCCAGCCAGACTGGAAGCTGTCTGAAGATTTCGATCAGGAGACGTTCAATCAGATTGCGCCTCCGGGGCGCGATCCCTGGTACGACGAACCCATCCAGGACGTTGACGTTCGCGATCTGAGCTGGGCAAACCGCCGCAACTTCGCTGCTGGACGGGTCAGTCCGCCCCCTACGGCCTTGTGAGACGGCGCTGACCGGCGAAACGAAGGAGGCGCATTCGGCAGCGTTCCCACCACATCCCAGAGACTCGGGATGAGCGGGCAAGTGCAAGGACGAGCATCCGCGATTATGTAGCATGAAACTCGTCGCGATGAATGGTGGCGCGTGACGCAAGTTGTCGACGGCCAGGTGCCGTTCCTACCTACGCCAGGGGCAATGGTGGCGCTTGCACAACGCGCATCATGACAACGACCAAGGCGCAGTGACCCGTAAGGGACTCTCAGTAGAGACTGAGTTGGAGCGCTGTTCTCCCGCGGTGCCGGAAAGGGGCCGCGGGAGAACCCATTCGCACCTCACCGAGCCTGTGGCGCCTCGGCGATCGGACGTCTCACACTTTGGCTCACACGCAACCCGTTCGCCCGAAGTTTGGCAGCGAATTGTCGAAGCTCCTGACGCGTGGCGAGGGCGTCCCCGACGGTCAATGTGAAACGCTCGCCCTTGCCACTCTGGAGTCGAAGAACGGTGTCAGAGTTCGCCTTGACTTTCCATCCTTGAGCCAGAGCAGCGCTGCAGATTCGGTCGATCTCGATCGTCAGTGCATGTGGGTGATCACCTTGTCGAGGCGCTTGGCCGTCCGTCGGCTTATCGCGGCGACCAAGCTGCCGAACCCTCTCTATGATCCCGACCACGGCGGCGTTGACGGCCGCCTGAATGTTGCCGTCGGCACGCTCCGCATATGGCAACCAAGTAAGGCCTGCGAGATCAGACGGCAGCTGAAGATCTCGTGACTTGTCCGCGACAATATATGTGCGCTCGCGTCCCAGGACACCGATGAACAGCCCGAGCTCGAAGATCACGTTGTCTCGCGCCACAACGCGCATGGTGCCACGGGACTCCACGGTGTCGTCAGCGGAGGCGATGAGCACTGCGAAATCAGCCCGGCGAGCGGCTTCGACTAGAGACTCCATGGTGTAACCCGAGGCGTGGAAAACTCCTTGGTCCCATCGAGTGACAAGGCAGTCACCAGCCTGCTCTAGCTCAAGTTGCAAGTAGCGACCGATCCTCAACCCCTCGGATGACGAACCAATGAAGACAGTGGGCCGGCGCGTGTCCCCCGAACGTATAGCTGCACTCACGCCGTCATCGTAGTTCTAAAGTGTGCGCGTTCATCGACCAGGACGCGGACGCAGCCTGACACCCTCTGCCTTCAGCACTCGATGCACTGCACCGAAGCTGGAGCCGAGTTTGGCCGCAATTGGCTTTATCGCAAGACCATCTTCGTACAGCTGCACAGCGAGAACTCGTTGCGCCTTCGTCAAGGGCTGACGCCTCATCTGCACGCCACGTTCATGAAGGAGCTCCAACACACTTGGTTTAGAAATACCGAACTGCTCGCAGAGTGCCGGTGTGCCAACACCCGATCGGTACAGCTCGACCAACTCCGCAACCTGTTTGTCGGCGAGACGGCGGCGGATGAGCCATGAGCGACTCGTGTCGTCCTGGTCAGCGGTTGAATCTGCAGGCACGACCGCGGCGAGTTCAGCCAGCTTCTGCAGTTTCTCCAGAGGTGGCAGCAGCCCTCCCGATTTGTTAGAAGCTGGTCCTACCGTGCCCACCACGTCAGCGTTCCCCGCATACCGACCTCGGCGATGCCCAGGGGAGACGCACAGTCCGAGCACTCACACCGCCTTCTTTCCAGAGGCGGTTTTCCGCGTGCGCGAACTCTTCGTCAGTAGCGAGCGGCTCGCGAACGCGGAGTCATCCCCCCGCCCTCCTCCCGCGACGTATCCGCTCGACGGTCTCCCCCGCTGCCACGCCCACGAGAAGGACCGCGGCCGCGATCGACAGCCTGAGCGCGTCGAAGAACGGGAGGAAGAAGGCCACCCCCGCGAGCGCGACCAGACCGACGAGGCCGATCAGCTGAGCTCGCGACCACCGTCTTTCGAGAGTGCGCCGGAAGAGCGCGGTGCCGGCGAGGAAGAGCATGGGTGCGCCGACGATGACGATCGTCGCGGAAACACTTCGCTGGTCGGGATGCGAGAGCATCTCTTTGTCGCCCACGCTCATCAGGACGATTCCCGCGATGATCGGGAGATGCACCCAGGTGTACGCGGTGCGGGCGAGTCGGGCCGGTTCGTCCGACGCCTCGATCGCCTCCGCACCGATGCGCTCGCCGTGGTCGAAGTAGATCCACCATGCGGCCGCGGCGGTGACGAAGGCCGTCACCAGCGACGCGACCGACGACGCCGACGACTCCTTCTCGACGAAGGCGAGGCCGGTGATGAGCAACCCCTCGCCGACGGCGATGAGGACGAAGAGCGAGGTCCGTTCGGCGATGTGAGGGCCGGACAGATCCCACGATCGAAGAAGCACTTTCCCTCGACCCGGTATCGGGTACCCGAGGGTCGTACCGAGCAGTTCGAGAGCGAGAGCCGCGGTCCACAACGGCAGCTGCCACGCATGCGGCAGCACGGCGCCGACGATCCAGAGGGCGCCGCCCGCGGCGGTCCACCCGAGGATCAGAGCGAAATCGTGCGCCACCCGCCGGTCGTGGCGCGCCGTCGCCCACACGATAAACGCCGTTCGACCGACCTGGAGGACGACGTAGGAGAGCGCGAACGCCCACGCCCGATCACCGAATGCTTCAGCGATCGACACGCTCATCACGAGCGCGACGAAACCCAGTGCGACCACCGCGCCCCGAACGGGGAGCTTCACCGGGTCGAGCCAGTTGGTCACCCACGTGGTCGACACCCACGCCCACCACAGGGCGCACACCATGATGATGCCCTCGAGAGCGCCGAGCGGAGTCTGGTTCTCGTACAGGTAGGCCGACAGCTGCGTCAGCGCCAGGACGAACATCAGGTCGAAGAACAGCTCGACGTAGGTCACCCGATCCGCGCGCGAGGAGTCCGAGGGACGGAGGACGTCGCGGGCCATACCGAATGCCATGCCCCATCCTGACACCGGTGCGGGGGGCTCAGGCGGATCTCCGAGGCCGGTCGTGACGGGCCCGCCTCCCACGGTGGGGCCTCACCGGCCGCCTCACCCGCCCGGGCAGTCGCAGGTCCCGCCACTGGCGCACTGGCACGGCAGCGACGGGTAGTCCTCCGCGGTCACCGTGCGGCGCACGTCGAGTCCGTCGATCGACTCCGGCTCCCCGTAGCGCGAGTAGTCGATGACATCGGCGACATCGGCGAGACCGTGGCCGGCGCCGTCGGTGCAGTCGGAGGCGAGGGTGTGGATCTTCCGCTCACCGGCAGGGAAACGCAGCTCGAAGCAGACGGCCGCGCTGCGCTGGTCGTAGAAGAGTCCACCGCCCGTCTCGACCCCCGCCGAGGTCGCGAGCATCAGAGACGTTCCGTCATCGGATGTCGCGAGGCCGAAGAGCTTGTACAACCCCCCGGCCGGGACGACGGCGGGGTCGGCGTACGCGGGTCGCACATCGGAGACGAATCCGATCCGGGCGATCGTCGCCTCCGGGTCGGAGACGATGTCGGCGCGATACGGCCAGAAGGTGTCCTGCGCCCCGTCCACCGAGCGCGCGAGCGCGTCCTCCAGCTCCGCCTCCGGCGAGGGCATCACCCCGCACCCCGCCGCCAGCAACGCAGACAGGCCGATGGCCACCGAACAGATACCGCGTCGTGCTCCCCCGTGCATGCGGGTCAGTGTGCCGCATCCCGCATCACCGCAGCGGCATGCGGGTGCCCCGCACCGTGACCAGAGGCACCGGCCCTGCCTAACGCTCACGAAAATACGAGAGCGCGCGTCCTGCATCGACCGATGCGACCCCCAACAATGCGCCGCAGAGCGCGCCGGCCATTCCCACGGCTGCGGAGAAAACGGAGAACTCCATCGCCGGAGGAAAGGCGCCCCTCGCCTGCACCGCGGATAGCGCAGACGTGGCCACGAGCGAGACCGCCGACGAGACCGTCAGCCAGACGCTCGACTCGAGAAGGAGCATGACGCATTGATGAAAGGGGCGGATGCCGATCAGTCGAGCGGCAGCCAGTTCCAAACGCCTGGACCGCACGGCGAAGAAGCCGAGCGATGCCCCCAGAACCACGAGCGATCCCGGTACAAGCACGCTGGCACGTCCGCGATACTTCGCTTCGCCATTGAAGCTCATTCCCATCGACGCGTTGAGCTGACCTACCGTCGGGGGGCCCTGACCCGCGTCGTCTCCTCCCACCACCGTCGAACTGGCTATGGACTGGATGCGGGGCGACTCCGGCCACACGTCCACCCAACATTGATCGAAGACCCCCGAGACGAGAGCCGTCTCGATGGCGGCATAGCCGAGAATCGCCCTTCGACCGTCGTCCGGGTAGGCGAAGGTGCCTGCCAGATGAGCTTCGCCCGTGACGAGCTCCAACCTGGACCTGTCTGCACCGAGGGCTCTCGCCGCCTCTGCGGACAGGAAGACACCATATGCGTCACCCGTATCGGGCCGCAGCATGGGGAGGAGGCCGGGGGTGACATCGAAGGTGGCAAGCTCCACCCCCGGAGTGATGGTCGGCGTGATCTGTCGCGCGGCGGACCGCAGCGCGCCGGCATGACGGACATTGGGTAGATTCGCGAGATTCGCGCACCGCAAGCCGTCGACGCGACCGGCGGCTTCGACCACGATGATGTTGGCGCCCGCGTCACGGTATGTCGCCGACGCAGCGAGGAGATCGGCGGTCACTGCCGCGTTCCATGCCAAGACGACCGAGAGCAACACGCACCAAACGGCGCCGAGAAGGACCGCTCGGGTCGTTCCCGACACCAGGTTTCGCCCCGCTTCGGAACACAGCACTGTCGGCCGGATCGTCGACCCGTCTCTCACGATTGATACCCGGCCAAGTCCAGGACGTCGGTGCAGGAGTCTCGCGTGCCCGCATCGTGCGTGGCGATGACCACGATGCATCCTCGTTCCGCCAGGCGTCCCAAGGACTCGTTCACAACGGCGGCCGTTCGCACGTCGAGTTGCGCGGTGGGCTCGTCGACCAGCAGAACGCCGGGCGCTGCGGCGATGGCACGCGCCAGCATCAGACGCTGCGCTTCCCCTCCCGAGAGATGGCGAAACCGTTCCTCCGCCACGGAGCCCAATGCGAATTGGTCGAGGAGATCCCGCGCCTTGCCCTCGGCCTCGGCGCGACTGTCGCCACGAGCAAGAAATGCCAACGCGACGTGATCGAGGGCGCGTCTTCCCGGGACCCCGTGGGGATTCTGAAACACCCAGTTCGACGTGGTCGACCTCGCACGGACGACACGCCCTCGGGTCGGTTCGAGATTGCCGGACAGGATGTTCAGAAGAGTGCTCTTCCCGGCACCCGACGGGCCCACGACGGCATAGGTTCGGCCCGGGATCAACTCCACACTGATCGCCGAGAAAAGAGCACGTCCCGTCTCGTATTCATGGCCGACGTCGTCGAGGATCAGGGACATGTCTGCTGATCGTCAGGAGCGATGAGGACCTCCGAGGGGCTCCCCGACGCGAAACTCATCAACGTGTAACCCAGCTCGCTCGTCAGGATCTCTCCCTCGTACGTCTGCACGCCGTCCGAGACGCACCCCTTACCTGTGCGCGTGCCGAAAATGGCGGACGGAGGGATCCGAGAAACCTGGATTGGGGTCGTCAGCTGAACGTCACCTTTGAGTACGACCGTCTTCGGATCCGCCACGTACGCCTCGAAAGAGGGCGTCTCCGAAATCTCCGGCCACGACTGTCGATCGACGTTTCCCTGCTCATCGACTGCCGCCGAGACGCCGTCGATGACGACGGTCCGCGGCAGGTCAGGCATGGCGACCGGCAGAGTGCCGATTCTCAACGCGGAGATACGAGGCGGGAGTTCCGCTAGGACGTCACCCGGATGGACCACGCTTCCCACGGGGACGGGGCAGCTCGCGCCGGTCACCGACTCTTCGGGGAGCCAGACGATGTCGGACGGTGCGATCTCGGTGACAAGGGGAGCATCTGATGCGATCGCGCGCCGCAGACCGTTGAAGAAGGCGATGGTCTGCGGCCCCACGACCCCATCGATCGCTCCGCGAAACCCGAGGCTCGCGAACGAGCGCTGGAGCTCGCGGACGTCTCCCCCCTTCGCATCGGCGCCGAGCGGCCGCCATAGCGGATGCGGGGTGGACAGATCGATGAGCGGCGTGCCGTCGACGGCGAAGACCGAGTCGCCGCTGACGATGGCCGCCTCGGGCGCACAAGAACTCGAGGTCACGATTCCGCTCGTCTGGACGAGCACCCTCCAGCTGGTGTGGAGCGAGACCTCCATCACCACGGTGTGCCGGTCGGAGAAGTCGTTCACCTGAACGTCGGAGCGTTCCACCGCGAACGGGGGCGCGAGGTCGGTGGGCACGGAAAGCCTGCCCTGCACGTATCCGACCGCCGCCCCACAGCCGACCAGAAGGGTCAGCGCGCCAACGAGGATGACGGCCCGCTGGCGCCTCTCCGCTGATCGGCTCTTCATGACTCGATCGCACCTGCTAGGGCGCACCCACGACGCCCAACGGATCTTGGACGCATCGTCGGACGTCATCTGCCGACCAATTCACTCCCGTTTGGTCCGCCAGATCTTTGTCGTATTGCGCCACGGTGTAGGCCACGGCGACGATGTGGTGCCGTTTGAAGCACTCGACCACGATGAGGGTTTCATCTTTGCGCTCGGGATTCCGTCGGATCTGCTCGTAGAGCATCGCGACCGATCCGACGGTCTTCTTCTCACACCCGGGCACCGCGTCGGTCGTCACCTGAGCCTCCGTGAGCTTCCCGTCAGCCCGGACGGAGAACCCGCCATCGGGATCGAGCACGACAGAGACACCGAGGTCCTCCAGGCAGCGGGTGAAATCGTTGCGAAGACCGGCGTACTCGGTGTCGGTGACGATGCCGTCGGCGAGGATGTCCCTCTGTGCGGATGTCGTGTCGGGATTCTCGAAGATGCGTGTGAACCAGTCCGACCACGGTCCGTGGAATGCGGGAGAGGTCGCGACGCGGGGCGGCTCGCCCCGACCACTCGACGCACCTGCGTTCGTATCCGGATCGGCGCACGCCGAGAGGACACTGACGCACACCAATCCAAGAAGTACCGCCCGAAGACGCGACCGCTCCCGCACAGCAGGGTTTCTCACACCGTGTGGAAGGCGTAGGTGTACCACACCACGTTCGCGTAGCTCGCGCTCTGCCACGACGTCTGGCCCGTGGGCGCCCAGCGCGCGTAATGGATTGTGCTGCCCTCCTTCACCTGGCTCTGAACGACCTTGTTCGCACAGAATGACGTGCTGTTGACAGCTCGGGACTCGGAGTAATACCCGCACGAGCCGTTGTCCGCGAAAGCGGCGGGAGCGGCGACGAGAGTCGCTCCACTCACTGCGATTGCGATGGTCATCGCGGCCGCGATTCTCGTCGTTGGCTTGATCATGATCGTTCCTCTCCTCCGTTGATGGCGGACGACGTCGAGTCGTCCACGCGCTCAGAGAAGCACCGGAGGACCATGCGGTGCACGGAATGCGTGCTGCGTCATGCGAAGGTGAAGCCAGCGAGCCTGTCCGCGCTCCCGCGCTGGGCACGAGCTGCACATGCGCCTGAATGAGGAGGCGCGCCGCGACAGATCACCCATCTCATCGATCCCGCGGGAGCGGAGATTCGCCCGCCTCGACCACTTCCCGCACAACCGACGTCCCGGCGCGGAGGTCCTCCCGCATGCGGCGCCAGCCGAAGCCCGCCTCTCAGTCGAGCAGCTCCACCCCGAACTCCGCGACGACCGCGCGCACCTCGCCGAGGTAACGCTGGGCCTGCTCGGTGAGGGGGATGGCGGTGCGGTCGATCCAGCCGATCTCGATCTGCTCGTCGATGTCGAGGGGCACGGCGACGATCTCGGGATCGAGGTCGTCGCTGATGATGCCGGTCGAGATCGTGTAGCCGTCGAGGCCGATCATGAGGTTGAAGATGGTCGCGCGGTCGGACACGCGGATCTCCTGCCGGCTCGACAGCGTCGAAAGGATCTCCTCGGCGAAGTAGAAGGAGTTGTTCGCGCCCTGGTCGAAGGTCAGGCGCGGGAGGTCGACCAGGTCGTCGAGCGTCGCGCGCGGACGGGATGCCAGGGGGTTGCGGCGCGAGACGAAGATGTGCGGCGCCGCGACGAACAGCGGATGGAAGGCCAGGCCCGAGTCGCGCAGCAGCTTGTCGAGCACGTTGCGGTTGAAGTCGTTGCGGAACAGGATGCCGAGCTCGCTGCGGAGGGTGCGGACATCTTCGATGATGTCGAACGTGCGCGTCTCGCGGAGGGAGAACTCGTACTCGGCGGCATCCGTCGCCTTCACCATGCGCACGAACGCGTCGACGACGAACGAGTAGTGCTGCGCCGAGACGCCCAGCAGGCGCCGGGAGGGAGGGCGGCCGAGGTAGCGCTGCTCGAGGAGCTCTGCCTGCTCCACCACCTGCCGGGCGTAGCCGAGGAACTCCACGCCGTCGTTGGTCAGTGTGATGCCCCGGGCCGAACGCGTGAGCAGGTCGCGGCCGACCCGCGTCTCAAGATCTTTCATCGCGGCCGACATGGTGGGCTGTGCCACGTAGAGCAGATCGGCGGCGGCGGAGATGGACCCCTCGGCCGCGACCTCGATGAAGTACTGCAGCTGCTGCAGGGTGATCCCGCTCGCGCGCTTTGCCATAGGTACAAGCTATATCAGTGCATAGTCGACGGGAATTACCCGATGACCCGGGGGGCGGCGCACGATGGAGGACACCACCGTCCGCGGGCTCATCCGGCCCCCGCACCCGATTGGCCCGTCATGGCGAACGACATCGCGTTCAGCATCACCACCACCCGTTTCGACGAGGACTACGCTCCGGCCGAGTCCTCGCGCGTCACGACGAACTTCGCCAACCTCGCGCGGGGCGAGGGTCGTCAGCAGAACCTCCGCAACGCCCTGTCGATGATGAACCACCGTCTGAACGAGCTCGTGCCCGGCGAGGCGGACCAGTACCGCGTCGAGCTCGACATCGTCTCGGTGCACCTGCGCTTCGCAGACGGGGCCGATGACGAGGAGTTCCCCGTCATCGAGGTGCTCGACGTGAGCATCGTCGACACGCGTACCGGCGAGCGCCACCGCGGCATCGTCGGCAACAACTTCTCGTCGTACCTCCGCGACTACGACTTCAGCGTCGTCCTGCCCGCGGCGAATGCCGGCGGCGCCGGGTTCACGGTGCCGGAGGACTTCGGCATCCTGCACGGGAAGATCTTCCAGCACTTCCTCGACTCCGACGCCTACCGCGAGCGCTTCGCACAGGCTCCGGTGATCTGCATCAGCGTCTCGACGAGCCGCACCTACCGGCGCACGGGGGTCGTGCACCCCGTGCTCGGCGTCGAGTACGAGCAGGACTCCTTCTCGCTGACCGACGACTACTTCGGCCGTATGGGCCTGCAGGTGCGGTACTTCATGCCGCGCGGCAGCGTGGCACCGCTGGCGTTCTACTTCCGCGACGACCTCACGGCGGAGTACTCCGACCTGCAACTCGCGGGCACGATCGCCACGATGGAGACGTTCCAGAAGATCTACCGCCCGGAGATCTACAACGCCGTCAGCCCCGCGGGCGAGGTGTACCGCCCGACTCTCGACGAGCCCGACTTCGTGCGCACCGGCATCGACTACGACCGCGAGGAGCGCAGCCAGCTCGCCGTGACGCAGGGCCGCTACGCCGAGGAGCACTTCGTGAAGCCCCACCGTCACATCCTCGACGCGTGGGCCGCCGACTACGCCGCACCCGTCCGATGACCACCGAAGGATCCGCCGCCGTGACCACGCTCCTGCCCACCTCGACCGTCGGCAGCCTCCCGAAACCCGCTTGGCTCGCCAAGCCCGAGGTGCTCTGGTCGCCGTGGGAACTCGAGGGCGACGTCCTCGTCGAGGGCAAGCACGACGCCCTCCGCTCGGCGGTGCAGGAGCAGGAGCGCCGCGGCCTCGACATCATCAGCGACGGAGAGCAGACGCGCCAGCACTTCGTGACCACGTTCATCGAGAACCTCGACGGCGTGGACTTCGAGAACCGCGAGACGGTGCGCATCCGCAACCGCTACGACGCCAGCGTTCCGACCGTCGTCGGCGCCGTGAGCCGTCGCGGTCCGGTCTTCGTGGAGGATGCCGCGTTCCTGCGCGCGCAGACCGACCGGCCGATCAAGTGGGCTCTGCCCGGTCCCATGACGATGATCGACACCCTCTCCGACCGTTACTACGGCAGCCGCGAGAAGCTCGCGTGGGAATTCGCGACCATCCTGAACGACGAGGCGCGCGAGCTCGAGGCCGCCGGCGTCGACATCATCCAGTTCGACGAACCGGCCTTCAACGTCTTCTTCGACGAGATGAAGGACTGGGGTGTCGCCGCCCTCGAGCGCGCCGCCGAGGGACTGCGCGCCGAGACGGCCGTGCACATCTGCTACGGCTATGGCATCAAGGCGAACACCGACTGGAAGGCCACGCTCGGTTCCGAGTGGCGCCAGTACGAGGAGTCGTTCCCCCTGCTGCAGCGCTCGAGCATCGACATCGTCTCGCTCGAGAGCCACCACTCGAACGTGCCGATCGACCTCGTCGAGCTGGTCCGCGGCAAGAAGGTCATGCTCGGCGCCCTCGACGTCGCCAGCGAGCGCATCGAGACGCCCGAAGAGGTCGCCGACACCCTCCGCCGCGCCCTGGAGTTCGTGGATGCCGACAAGCTCATCCCCAGCTCCAACTGCGGCATGGCGCCGCTGCCGCGCCGCGTCGCCTTCGACAAGGTCAGCGCGCTGACCGCGGGAGCCGCACTGCTGCGCGAGGAGCTCGCGGGCTGATTCCGCGACGGGTCGGGAAGCCACGGCATCCCGGCCCGTCTTCGATCGCCCCCACGCGGAGCCGGTTTCGTCGCGAACGCGGATGCCGTGGCAGAGTCGGAACGATCCCTTCCCCGTTCCGAGGAGCAGCAGTCCCATGCCCATCGCCGCCGATGACCCCCGCCTCGTCTCGCCCTTCGACGCCGCCGCGACCCGCTACGACGACGTGCCGTTCCAGCGCGCCGGCGCCAGCGGCATCCCCCTCCCCCGCATCTCGCTCGGCCTGTGGCAGAACTTCGGCACCGGGCGCACGCTCGACAGCCAGCGCGCGATCCTGCGGCACGCGGTCGACCGCGGCGTCGTGCACATCGACCTCGCCAACAACTACGGCCCGCCCTACGGCGCCGCCGAGGCCACGTTCGGCACGGTGCTCGACAGCGACCTGCGGCGCTACCGCGACGAGCTGTTCCTGTCGACGAAGGCCGGCTACGACATGTGGCCCGGGCCCTACGGCGACGGCGGTTCGCGCAAGTACCTGATGCGCTCCCTCGAGCAGAGCCTCACGCGCATGCGCACCGACTACGTCGACGTCTTCTACTCGCACCGCGTCGATCCCGACACGCCGATCGAAGAGACCGTGCACACCCTCGCCGACATCGTCCGCAGCGGTAAGGCCCTCTACGCCGGCATCTCGAACTACCCCGCCGACCTCACGCGCCGCGCCCACGACCTGCTCGCGGCGGAGGGGGTGCGGCTTTTCGTCCACCAGCCGCGATACTCGCTCTTCGACCGCACGCCCGAAGCGGAGCTCTTCCCGACGCTGCGCGAGCTCGCCGTGGGGAGCGCGGTGTTCTCGCCTCTGGCGCAGGGCCTGCTGACCGCCAAGTACCTCGACGGCACCGTGCCCGCCGACTCGCGCGCGGCCGACAGCCGCTTCCTCGACGCATCGGCGCTGACCGACGACTACCTCGAGCGCATCCGCGGCATCGACGGCATCGCTCGCGAGGCCGGGCTGTCGATCCCCCAGCTCGCCGTGGCGTGGGTGCTGCGCGACCCGGTCGTCACCACCGCCATCATCGGCGCCTCGCGCACGAGTCAGATCGACGACGCCGTCGCGGCCAGCACCTCGCCGCTGTCGGACGGCGTGATCGAGGCCCTCGAGCCCTTCGCCGCCGGCGTGGGCGAGCGCATCGCCTGAGCGCACAGCACACCGTCGTCCGCGGCGCAAGCGCCATGGCATCCCCCGGTCCGTCGCGTTGGCTGGGACTCCAGCTGACTGAAGGAGGCGCCATGGGTGTTGCACGATGGATCGGAACCGGAGCCGTGGGACTGGCCGGAGCGGTGATCGCGCGGACGGCGATCGGACGCGCGGTCGCCGCCGGGACCGTGGCCTACCGCGTGTGGACCGACCCGAAGGTGCAGAAGGTGCGTCGTCGGGTGGTGGCGAAGCTCGCGAAGCAGCGCCGCGCGCGCTGACAGCGCCTCACCGCCCGGGAATCAGCCCGAGGATGACGCAGGCGACGCCGGCGACGCCGAGGACCACCGCGTACAGCGCGCGGTGGTCCTTCTCGATCAGCCGCAGGTAGACGCCGTTCACCCGCGCCGCCGTCGTGGGGAAACGCGTCCATGCCGTCGCAAGCAGGACGAAGGGGGCGGCGAGCGCCGCGAGGAACACGGCGTACGCCAGCCACCGCAGGAGCGGGTGATCGCTGACCCCATCGGCCACGCGGCCCGTCATGTACATGATCGGCAGCGTGGTGAATCCCACGATCGAGCAGCTGACGCCCAGCACGTACGAGCTCCAGCCATGGGCGTGCGACGACGCGGTCGTGCGGTGCGATGGGCGCGCGGGTCGTCGGACCCTCCAGATCCCCATGGCGACCGCGCCGGCGAGGAACACCGCACCGGCCGCGAGGTCGACCCGGCGATCGAGCACCGCGTCGGTCGTGCCGCGTTCCGCCGCCGCGACGAACTCGGTCGGGTCGAAGCTCTGCAGCACGAGGTAGAGCACGGTGGCGCCGGTCGCGAGACCCGCGACCATCCACCCGACGCGGGCGCCGACCCGGGTGTTCTGCGCGAGGGCATCCGCCGTCGCGGCGTAGAGCGCCGGGTTGAGGCCGAGAGTCACCCCGAGACCGACCATCGTGGTCAGGGCCGCCGTCCAGCGCGCGAGGTCATCCACGTCGCGGGGCTCCTCTCAGAGGGTCAGGGCCCTGGTGACGCTCGGGCGGGATCGTCACATCGTAGCGAGGCACGCGTCAGTGGCTGTCCGACGAGCGCGCACCCCCGACGGGGAGCGGCGAGAGCGGCTTGGTGACGCCGAAGGCGAACGTGGTGTCGATCGACGAGAGGGAGGGGATCGCGCGCAGGTGCTCGCGCAGCAGGCGTTCGTACGCCTCGAAGGTCGGTGTGACGATGCGGACGAGGTAATCCCAGTCGCCGGCGAGAAGGTGCGCCTCGACGATCGACGGGATCGCGCGCAGTCGCTCCTCCACGGCATCCACCGTCGCCCCTTCGTGCGAGGCCAACCGCAGGCGGACGAACGCCGTGATCTCGAGATCGACGGCCTTCGGTGACACGACCGCGCGGTAGCCCGAGATGACCCCCGCCTCCTCGAGCCGGCGCACACGACGCAGACACGGCGAGGGCGAGAGGCCGACCCTGTCCGCCAGGTCTTGATTGGTGAGGCGGCCGTCGCGCTGCAACTCGGAGAGAATGAGGCGGTCGATCTCGTCGAGGGCGTCCATCCGGCATATTCTGCCAAACCAGACCCGGTACGAGCAATATTCGCAATCCTCTGCGCCCATGTTGTTCCTACGCTCGCAACGTGACCACCTTCGCCCTGCCCCGCCCGTCGGCGCTCTCGCGACGCACTGTGGTCGGGATCGCGGCCGTGACCGCCGTCGTCTGCCTGTGGTCGTCGTTCGCGCTGTCGACACGGGCGCTCGAGGCGACGGGGATGAGCATCGGCGACGCGGCGATCGTGCGATTCGGCGTCCCCACCCTCGTGTTCTCCCCCTGGATCCCCCGCACGCTCCGCCGCCTCCGCGGCGAGCCCACGACGGTCATCGCCCTCGTCCTGCTCGCAGGGCTGCCGCACTTCCTCCTCTTCGCCTGGGGCGCGCACCTCACCTCGGCCGCTCTGACCGGCCTCCTCGTCCCCGGCACGGTCCCCCTCTTCGTGACGATCCTGCTCTTCCTGCACCGGCGGACGACGGTGTCTCGGACCCGGCTCATCGCCCTCGCGGCGATCGTCGCGGGAGTCGCGGCGAGCGCCGTCCTCATGGGAGGGGTGGCGGATGCCGGGGGCATCGCGGTTCTGCTCGCGGCCGGTCTCGTGTGGGCGGCGTACACGCTCGGGCTGGGGCGGACGCGACTCGACCCGGTCGGGGTCATCGCGCTCGTCTCCGTCGTGTCGCTCGTCGCCGCTCTCGCGCTCACCGCCACCGGTGCGATGCCGTCGAACCTGTTCGACGGACGCGTCGACGTCTCCGCCTGGGTGGCCTACGGCCTCGTGCAGGGCGTCGGAACGGGGCTCCTCTCGACCGCCTGCTACGTCGTCGCGGTGAAGAACCTCGGCAGCAGCATCCCCGCCGCCGCCGGGGCCCTGAGCCCCGTGCTGACCGCCCTCGTCGCGGTCCCCCTCCTCGGCGAGCAGATCGCCCCCGGGCTCGTCGTCGCGCTGGTGCTGATCGTCACCGGGGTGGCCGCTTTCGCCCTCGCCCCCGCACGGACGACCTCGCCGCCGCCGCCCTGACGGCACCCGGCCCCGGCGGCATCCGATTCCGCTCCCGCTCCGAACAAAGGACGAGGCAGGCTCGCGCGTGCGCGGTGCCGGAAACGAGGATGCCATGACCACCGACACCACGGCACGCACCACCGAGACCACGAAGGTGCGCCGGCCGCACGCCTGGATCTGGGCCGCCCTGGCCGGAATCGTGTCGGCGGCGACGTTGCTGGCGGTCGCCGAACTGTTCGCCGCCCTCGTGGCGCGCTCCGCGAGCCCCGTGCTGGCCGTCGGCTCGTTCATCGTCGACGTCGTGCCGCGCCCCCTGAAGGAGCTCGCGATCACGCTGTTCGGCGAGACCGACAAGATCGCGCTGCTCGTGGGCGTCGGCCTCGGTGCGGTCGTCGCCGCCGCCGTGGCCGGGGTGCTGCAGTACCGGTTCCGGCCGGTGGGCGCCGTGCTGCTCGGGATCGGCGGCGTGCTCGCCACCGCCGCGATCATCACCCGCGCAGGCGCCGGAGCCCTCTCGTGGCTGCCGCCGGTGCTCGGCACCGTGGCCGGTGTCGTCATCCTCATCCTCACGATCGCTCGCCTGAAGCGCTGGGTCGCCGCGGCCGATGACCGCGACCTCGACGGGGTGCGCGCCGGGCGTCGTCAGTTCCTCCTGCTCACCGGATTGACCGCCGTCGGCGCCGTCGTCGTGGGTGTGGGCTCCCGTATCCTCAACGCCACGACCTCCTCCGTCGCCGCTGCGCGCGACGCTCTGCGCCTGCCCGCGCCGCGCACCACGGTCACCGTGCCGGAGGGCGCGAACTGGGAGGTCGATGGACTGAGCCCGATCATCACGCCCAACAGCGACTTCTACCGCGTGGACACCGCTCTGACGGTCCCCAACGTCGACCCCACCACCTGGCGCCTGCAGATCGACGGCATGGTCGACACCCCTGTCGAGCTCAGCTTCGACGATCTCGTGAACATGGGCCTGAACGAGTACGGCGTCACCCTGACCTGCGTCTCGAACGAGGTCGGCGGAAATCTCGTCGGCAACGCGATCTGGACCGGCGTTCCGATCCGCGACGTGCTGCGTATGGCGGGCGTCCAGTCGGACGCCGACATGGTGCTCTCCGAGAGCGTCGACGGGTACACGGCATCCACTCCCCTCAGCTCACTGACCGACGACAACCTCGACGCCATCTTCGCGGTCGCCATGAACGGCGAGCCCCTGCCGTTCGAGCACGGCTTCCCCGTGCGCATGGTGGTGCCGGGCCTGTACGGCTACGTCTCGGCGACGAAGTGGGTCACGAAGCTGACGGTGACCCGCTTCGACAAGGACGAGGCGTACTGGACGCCCCGTGGCTATGCGGCGCAGGCGCCCATCAAGATGTCGTCGCGCGTGGACACGCCCAAGATCGGCGCGCCCGTGCCCGCCGGCACCGTGGTCATCGCGGGGATGGCATGGGCCCAGCCCATCGGCGTGCAGAAGGTCGAGGTGCAGATCGACAACGGCGACTGGCAGGAGACGCAGCTCTCGACGCCGATCAACGATCAGTCGTGGGTGCAGTGGCGCCTCGAGTGGACCGCCGAGGCCGGCAGCCACTACATCGCCGTGCGCGCGACCGACAAGCAGGGCAACGTGCAGATCCAGGAGCAGGCTCCCATCGCGCCCGACGGCTCGAGCGGATGGCAGCGCACGCTCGTGACCGTCTCGTGACCGTCTCGTGATCGGGCGGAGTCGGCGAGCGGATGTCAATCGCTGTCGCTCCCGGCCGGTGACGGGCATGATCGAGCCATGCCTTCAGCAAGCATCCCCGCCCGCTTCCGTGCCGCATGAGCACCGTGCCCGATGAGCCGTCGACCCTGCCCGCCACCCCGGGGGTGATCCCCGACCACCCGCTGACGAGCATCCGTCGCTCGATCCCGCGCGACTGGGACGAGCAGGTCGACCTGTTCGCGATCGTCAAGCTGGACAGCGGCGGGTTCGTCCGCGGGTGGAACCTCGGTGCGGAGCTCATCAAGGGCTACACCGAGGACGAGATCCTCGGCTCCCATTTCTCGCGCTTCTACCGCGAGGAGGCTCAGCGGCGCGGTGTGCCCGATCAACTGCTCGCCGCCGCTCAGCGCGACGGCCACGTCGAGGACACGGGCTGGCGCGTGCGCAGCGACGGCACCGAATTCTGGGCGCGCGTGACCATCTCGGCCATCCGCAACGATCAGGGTCAGGTCCTCGGTTTCGTCAAGATCGTGCGCGACCTCACGAGCGAGAAGCAGGCGGCCGACGAGCGCGCCTCCCTCCAGAGGACCTTCGCCCACGACCTCCTCTCCCCCGTCACCGCGCTCCGCGGCTACCTCGACCTCATCGCCGAGGAACTGCCGCCGGATCACCGCCTCCTGCGGCTCGCCGGCGACGCGAGCGACCACATCGTCGCCATGGCCCAGGCGCTCATGGCCGACGTCACCTCGTCCACCGAGCGCGGTCGCCGCCGGGCGACCCTCGACCTCGTCGCGCGCGGCGCCGTCGCCCTCGTGCTCCCGGGCGAGCTCGGCCGCGTCCGGTTCGGCACCATGGATGCCATCCCCGTCCGCGCCGACGTGTTGGGACTGCGACGCGCGATCGCCAACGTGCTCGAGAACGCGGCGAAGTACTCCGACGACGTCATCGAGCTCGACGCCTTCGAGACCGACGAGGGCGCGGCCGTCCGCGTGCGCGACCACGGTCGTGGCATCCATCCCGACGATCTCGCGACGATCGTCGAGGAAGGCCGCCGAGGGCGCTTCGCGGTCACGACGGACGGCGGCCAGGGGATCGGCCTGTCGAGCGTGCACCGCGTCGTCGCCGAGCACGGGGGGAGCCTGCGCATCACGAGCACCCCGGGCGAGGGCACGACGGTGACCCTGACGATCCCCCGCGCCGACGACGACGAACCCGTCGTCCGCGACGACTCAATCGACTGAGCGGGCCAGCACCGCGCCGGCGGCCTCGATCTCGCGGAGGGCCTCGGCACTCGAATCGGGGTGCACCCCGGCGATCAGGTCGGTGAGCACCCGCACGCCGCGACCCGCCGCGACCGCGTCGAGAGCGGAGGCGCGGACGCAGTAATCGGTCGCGATGCCGACGATGTCGATGTCGCGGATGCCGTGCGACTCGAGGATCTGCGCGGCGGTCTCGCCGTCGTCGGACACCCCCTCGAACAGCGAATAGGCGGGCTTGCCCTGCCCCTTCTTCAGGTGGTGGGTGACGCGTTCGGTGTCGAACACCTCGTCGTAGTCGGCGCCGTACGTGCCGCCCACGCAGTGCACCGGCCAGGTGTCGACGAAGTCGGGGGTCGCGGAGAAGTGCCCGCCGTTGTCGTCGTCGCCGTGGTGCCAGTCGCGCGAGGCCACCACCACCGCGTAGTCGTCGGCGTGCGCCTCGAGATAGCGCGAGATGCGGGCGGCGACCTCGTCACCGCCCTCCACGCCCAGCGCCCCACGCTCCGTGAAGTCGTTCTGGACGTCGACGATGAACAGGGCGCGGCTCATGAGGCGAGCCTACGCGCGTCGGGTGGGCCGCGGATCGCGTGCGGCGTGGCTCCGTGAGGTGCGGCGCGAGCTGCCGACGGGCGCGGGCGGGCGCGGCCGGCCACGGCCGGGCGCGGGCGGGCGCGGGCGGGCGCGGGCGGTCGAGGCCGGGCGCGGGCGGTCACGGGACGAGCCCGGGTGGCCGGGCCTCCCGGAGGGGTCGCGTCATCCGCGAGTGGTCCTGGGGCGCGCCCGATGACCGGGCGGGGAGGAGTCGGGTCACCCGCGGGCGAACAGCAGCACGATCGAGACGACGAACGCCACCGCGCCCAGTGTCAGGACGCCGGCGGAGAGCAGCGAGAGGAACCGCACCACGGGCGAGGACCGCGTGAGCCGCATGCGGTGCGACGCACCGCGGCGGTAGAAGATGTCGGCCATGTCGGCCGCGCCGATCTTCGCGTCGTCGTGCGCCGACAGGGGCGCCTCGTTGACGCCGCCGCCGTCGTCGAACCAGCGCACGACACGTCCGCCGTCGACCGGTTCGACCACGGCCCGAGCCGGAGACCACGTGCCGTCGAGCAGAAGGAGGACCACCGCCGCGAAGGCCAGGACGAGCCCCCCGCCCAGCCCGACCCACGTGAAGATCTCGATGAGGGCATCGAGGGCGTTCGACACGGGTGCTCCTGCAGGCTGACGACGCGTCACGCGGACGCGGAACGGCTCTTCAGCCTATCGGCCCGTGACGGGCGCTCTTCGGCCTTCCAGGGCCTCCAGACGGCGCGTGGCGACGAAGGCGACGATGAACGGTACGGCGGCCACCAGGCCGAACGAGATGTCGATCAGCTGCCAACCGAGCGGCAGCCCGCGCAGCGCCCCCGCGATGAGGGCGAGGGGCACGATGCCGGCGCACGCGATCAGCCCCCACACCGTGATCCAGACGTTGCGCACGGGGTCGAAGAGCGGCCCCACGAACGCGACGGCGATGAGCAGGTGCGCGAACGCCAGCCAATCGGTGCCGTAGGCGATGAACGGGAACGCCGCAGCTGTGGCATCCAACCCCTCCCCCACCCGGTCCACCCAGCCCGTGAAGGCGGGGGCGGATGCCGCGACACCCGTGGATCGCAGGACCTCTCGAGCGAGGGCGAGTTCCTCCCGCAGCGGGAACGCGGTGACACCGCTGACTACGAGACCCGCGATGACCACGCCGAGACACAGACGGATGACGCGACGCAGACCCCTCGCGTCCGAGACGAGTGCGGTCACGGTGCCCCCTTCGGGGCGCGTCGCCCCTGCGCCGACCATACGGCCGCGGCCGACAGCCCACGCGCACTCGTCTCGACGACGAAGAAAGGCCCCCACCCGGTGGAAGCGGGTGGGGGCCTTCGGAGCCGCCTAAGGGAATCGAACCCTTGACCTATTCATTACGAGTGAATCGCTCTGCCGTCTGAGCTAAGGCGGCATGTGCGCGCTGTCGCGTGCACGATCATCGATCTTACATGCTCCAGCGGCCCTCGCGGTACGCGGTCAGTAGTCGCCCGTCGCGGAGCGGTCGGCGAGGATGTCCCGGCTCGACGACAGGCCGAGACGCGAGGCGCCCGCGGCGATCATCTCTTCGGCCGCGGCGCGCGTGCGGACGCCGCCGGAGGCCTTGACTTCGGCGCGGTCTCCGACCGTGCGCTTCATCAGCTGCACCGCGTGAACGGTCGCGCCGCCGGCGGGGTGGAAGCCCGTCGAGGTCTTGACGAAGTCGGCTCCCGCCGCGACCGCGGCCTCGCACACGGCCACGATCGCCTCGTCCGACAGGGCGGCGGACTCGATGATGACCTTCAGGACGGTGGGCGCCGGCGCCGCGGCGCGGACGGCGCGGATCTCGGCCTCGACGACCTCGTAACGCCCCTCGATGGCGGCGCCGATGTCGATGACCATGTCGATCTCGTGCGCGCCCTGGGCGACCGACAGCGCCGCCTCGGCGGCCTTGACCTCGGCGTGGTGCTTGCCGCTGGGGAAGCCGCACACGACGGCCAGTTTGAGACCCTCCGGCAGCTGGACCGGGAGGAACGACGGCGAGAGGCACACGCTGTAGGTCCCGAGCTCGGCGCCCTCGGCGATGATGCGCTCGACGTCGGCGCGGGTGGCCTCGGGCTTGAGCAGCGTGTGGTCGATGTAGCTCGCCAGGTCGGCGATGGGCGCGGTCATAGGGGTCTCCTCCGGATGTGACGGATCAAGCGTAGGCGCACGACGTCGCCATGGGGCTACTCGCAGCGCAGATCGGGGCCGGGCACGGTGCCGTCGACGAGGTAGTCGTCGACCGCGCCGTTCACGCAGTCATCGCCCTTGTTGTAGGCCAGGTGGCCCTCGCCGACGTAGGTGACGAGGACACCCTGCGAGAGCTGATCTGCGAGCGCCTGGGCCTCGGCGTAGGGCGTGGCCGGGTCTCCTGTCGTGCCGAGCACCAGGATGGGCGGCGACCCCGGGGCCGTGATGGCCGCCGGCCGGCCCGTCGACGGCGCCGGCCAGGCCGCGCACGCGTCGGGCCCCACCCAGTAGGGCGCGACGACCGGAGCCTTCTGCTCCAGCTGCTGCTGCAACGCCGTCTCATCGGTGTCGTCCTCGCGGGGGTAGTCGACGCAGTTGTAGGCGCGCAGGGCCTGCATGGTGTTGTCGGTGTACTGCCCGTCGACGCGGCCGTTGTAGAAGTCGGCGAGCTGGAAGGCGACGGAGGCGTCGCCGTTCTGCACGTCGGCGAGGGCCACGCGCAGATACGGCCAGTTTTGGTCGCTGTACAGCGCGGCGACGATGGCCGTCAGAAGCGTGTCGGCGCCGAGGAGGCGTCCGTCGGAGCCCGCGAGAGGGCGGGCGTCGGCGCGGGCGAGCAGCGAGGCCACGTCATCCATCGCATCGTCGACCGACCCCGAGAACGGGCACTCCGAGGTGCGCAGGCAATCGGCCATGAACGCACGCAGCGCGTTCTCGAAGCCGACCGCCTGGGCGATTCCGCTCTCGCTCCCGGCAAGGCTCGGATCGATACCGCCGTCGAGCACCATGCGCCCCACGCGCTCCGGGAAGAGCCCGGCGTAAGTCGCACCGAGCAGGGAACCATACGAGAAGCCGAGGTAGCTGAGCTTCTCATCGCCGAGGACGGCGCGCAGCAGATCCATGTCGCGCGCGGCGTTCTCCGTGGAGATGTAGGGCAGGATGCCGTCGCTCCCCGCCTCGCAGGCCTTCGCGAAGTCCGCCTGCCGCTGCTCGAGGGCCGCGTTGCGCTCGTCGCTGCCGCGCGCGCCCGGCGGGACGTCGTACAGGTAGGCATCCATTCCGGCGGCGTCGTAGCACGACACCGCCGTCGACCGGCCCACGCCGCGGGGGTCGAACCCGATCACGTCGAAGGATCGCGTCAGCGCCTCGTCGGCGACGAGCGACAACGAGTCGCGGACGGTGTCGACGCCGCTCACCCCCGGGCCGCCCGGGTTGGTCAACAGCGACCCGAGCGGTTCGCCGGAGGTCGCGCGGTGCCGGATGACCGCGAGCTGCAACTCACCCGCAGAGGGGTCGGAGTAGTCGCGCGGGGCGGTGACGGTGGTGCAGTCGAAGCCGGCGCTGCCGCACGCGGTCCAGGTCAGTGTCTGGCCGTAGTAGGGCAGCAGAGCGGCATCGATGCCCTCCGTCTGAGGGGCGAGGGAGCGACCGCCGTCGGGGGCCATGGGCGGGATCTGCGCATAGAGGCAGCCCGTCAGTGCCAGCGCGACGCCCACGAGACCCGCGACCAGCGCGGTCAGGCGCCGTCGCACGCTCACGGGGCCGAACCGTTCGCCACGGTGATCATGAGACTCTCCAGGGCGAGCAGCGGCGCGGCGTTCTGCTCGAGGTTGCGGCGGGTCGCCGAGATGCGATCGAGGACGCCGAGGCTGCGCGCGGGCGTCCATTGCGTCGCCAGCGCGCGCAGAGCGTCGAGGCGTTCGACGTTGACCAGGTCGGCCTCGCGGCCGTATTGGACCATCACGACATCGCGGAACAGGGATTGCAGATCGGTGAGCACACGATCGATGCCGTCGCGCAGGCTCCGCGTGGCCCGGCGCTTCTGATCGTCTTCCAGCGCGTTCACCTGCCCCCGCACCGAGGGCGGGACCGCGGCCCCCTCGGCCACCCCGAGCATGCGCAGCAGAGCACGTCGCTCCTCCTCGTCGCGAGTGGCGGTGAGCGCCTTGGCGTCCTCCGTGGCCAGGCGCACGATCTGGCCCGCGACCTCGACGGCGTCGCCGATCCCCCGCACGGCCAGCACGGCCGCGAGGGTCTCGGCGCGCCGCGCCCGGGCGTCGTCGTCGGTGGCCAGACGCTGCGCCATGCCGATGTGCCTCTGCGCGTGACGCGCCGACTCTTCGGCCACGTCGGGCGTGACCCCGGTGCGCTCGACGATGAGACCCGCGACATCGGCCACGGAAGGTTCCCGCAGCCGAAGAACGCGCACCCGCGAGCGGATGGTGGGCAGCAGATCGGCGTCGCTCGGGGCGCAGAGCACCCAGACGGTCTTCTCCGGCGGCTCCTCGAGAGCCTTCAGCAGCACGTTCGACGTGCGCTCGGCCATGCGATCGGCGTCCTCGACGACGATGACGCGGTGCCGACCGAGCGAGGGCGCGAAGGACGCGCGCTCGACGAGACGGCGCGCCTCGTCGATGCGGATGACGACCTGCTCCGTCCGCAGAGCGGTGAGATCGGGGTGCGTCCGCGCGAGCACCTGATGCTGCGCCCGCTCGTCGCCCGGGTCGGCGATGAGCTCCGCGGCGAACGCGTAGGCGAGCGTCGAACGCCCCGAACCGGGCGGCCCCGTGATGAGCCACGCGTGGGCGAGCGCGGAGGGGTCGGATGCCGCATGGCGCAGGGCAGCGACGGCCTCGTCCTGACCCCACACGGCGTCCCACGGGAAGGGGGCCGCACCGGCGGCCCGCGGAGACGGCTCGAGCGCGACGGACATGCGTTCCAGCCTAATCCCGGGGTCGGACAGCGCTGCTGAGCATCGACTGTCGGTGCGCGTCCGACTCAGCGGAACCGCGCGACGACGGCGTCCCGTACCCGTGCGGCCAGGACCTCGGGCGTCTGCGTCGCGTCGAGGACGACGAACCGATCGGGCTCGCGTCGCGCGAGGGCCAGGAAACCCTCGCGGACTCGGGCATGGAAGTCGTTCTTCTCCGCCTCGAGCCGATCGAACGGCTTGTCATCGGCGTCGAGCCGCTGACGCGCGGCTGTCGGGTCGAGGTCGAGCAGCACGGTCAGGTCGGGGAGCAGGCCTCCGGTCGCCCACAGCGACAGCGCTCGCACGTCATCGGGGTCGAGCACCCGGCCCGCACCCTGATAGGCCACCGACGAGTCGAGATAACGGTCCTGGATGACGACATCGCCACGGGCGATGGCCGGCTGCACGACGGTCTCCACATGGTGCGCCCGATCGGCGGCGTACAACAGCGCTTCGGCACGCGCGGCGATGTGACCGCGGTGGTGCAGGACGATCTCGCGAATGCGCACGCCCACCTCGGTGCCGCCCGGCTCGCGCGTGCGCACGACGGTGCGCCCGTCGCCCGTGAGCCACTCTTCGAGCATCGACGCCTGGGTCGTCTTGCCCGCGCCGTCTCCCCCCTCGAAGGTGACGAACAAGCCGGGACCCCCGGCCGACGCCGCCCGAGGGGCGTGCAGCGGCCGAGGCTCGAGGCCGGTCACGAGTTCTTCGCCGGGGCCTTGCGGGTGGTCGAGGTCGTCTTGGCCGCGGTGGTCTTGGCCGTTGTCGTCTTGGCTGCCGTCGTCTTGGCAGCCGTGGTCTTGGCAGCCGTCGTCCGCGTCGCGGTCGTCTTGGCGGCGGCCGTCTTCGTCGTGGCGGTCTTGGTCGCCGTGGTCTTGGCCGCCGTGGTCTTGGCAGCGGCGGTCTTGGCGGCCGTCGTCTTGGTGGCAGCCGTCTTCCGCGCGGTGGTCGTCTTCTTGGGTGCCGGTCCCTTGGCGCGCTTGTCGGCGATCAGCTCCACCGCGCGCTCGAAGGTGATCTCCATCGCGTTCTCGCCGCGGGGAACCGTGGCGTTCGTCTCCCCGTCGGTGACGTACGGCCCGAAGCGACCGTCCTTGAGCTTGATCGGCTTCCCGCTCACCGGATCGGCATCGAACTCCTTGAGCGCGCTCGACGCGCGACGCGCGCCGTACTTCGGCTCGGCGTACTTCGCCAGCGCCTCCTCGAGGGTGATGTCGAAGATCTGCTGCTCGTTGTCGAGCGACCGCGAATCGGTGCCCTTCTTCAAGTACGGACCGAAGCGACCGTTCTGCGCGGTGATCTCGTCACCCGTCGACGGGTCGGCGCCCACGACGCGCGGAAGGGAGAGCAACTGCAGGGCGGCGTCGAGCTCGATGGTGTCGACCGACATCGACCGGAACAGCGACGCCGTGCGGGGCTTCGGGGCCGCCTCCTTCTTCGCACCGCGCTTCTTCGGGGCCTCGACGACCTCCCCCGTGGCCTGATCGACCTCTTCGGGCTCCTCGGCGTCGACCTCCTGCACGTAGGGGCCGAAGCGACCGTCCTTGACGACGACGAGCTTGCCGTTCTCAGGGTTCTCCCCCAGCACGCGGTCGCCGGCGACGGGCGCGTCGATCAGCTCCCGGGCCTTTTCGGGGGTGAGCTCGTCGGGCGCCAGGTCTTCCGGAATGTTCACGATCCGCGGCTTGGCCTCGGCGTCGCCCGAGGGGTCGGCGACCTCGAGGTAGGGACCGTACTTGCCGAACCGCAGCGTCGCCGTGTCGGTGATGCGCGTCGAGTTGAGCTCGCGGGCATCGATCTCGCCGAGGTTGTCGACGATGTGACGCAGGCCGACCTGCTTCTCCGACCCGAAGTAGAACGACTTGAGCCACTCGGTGCGGCGCTGCTCGCCGCGGGCGATCGCGTCGAGGTCGTCTTCGAGTGCTGCCGTGAAGTCATAGTCGACGAGGTCGGCGAAGTGCTCCTCGAGCAACCGCACCACGCTGAAAGCGAGCCAGCTCGGGACGAGCGCCTGCCCCCGCTTGGTGACGTAGCCGCGGTCGAGGATCACGCCGATGATGCTCGCGAAGGTCGACGGGCGACCGATGCCCTTCTCCTCCAGCGCCTTGACCAGGCTCGCCTCGGTGTATCGCGGCTTGGGAGAGGTGCTGTGCCCCTTGGGCTCGACGTCGCTCATCGAGAGCTCGTCGCCCACCGCGACGGCAGGCAGCGACTGGTCGGCGTCGTCGTCATTGCGCTTCTCGTCGGCGCCTTCTTCATAGGCCTCCAGGAAGCCCTTGAAGGTGTAGACGGTCCCGGATGCCGTGAACTCGGCGACCTGCGCGGCGGCCTGCACCGTGAGGGTGACCGTCGTCGTCTCGTACTTGGCATCCGCCATCTGGCTGGCGACGGTGCGCTTCCAGATGAGGTCGTAGAGCTTCTGCTCGTCGCGGTCGAGCGACGAGGCCAGCGAAGCAGGGGTGCGGAAGGTCTCGCCCGAGGGGCGGATGGCCTCGTGCGCCTCCTGGGCGTTCTTCGACTTGCTCTTGTAGACGCGGGGGTTCGCGGGGACGGCCTTGTCGCCGTACAGAGCCACGGCCTGCGCGCGGGCGGCCGAGATGGCCTGTCCCGACAGCGCGACCGAGTCGGTTCGCATATAGGTGATGAAGCCCTTCTCGTACAGACGCTGCGCCACGCCCATGGCGTGCTTCGCGCTCATCGAGAGCTTGCGACCGGCCTCCTGCTGCATGGTGGACGTCGTGAAGGGCGCGCGAGGGCTGCGGGTACCCGGCTTCGCCTCGACCTTCGACACCGTGGCGCGACCGGCGGCGGTGATCGCGTCGGCCAGCGCACGGGCGGCCGCCTCATCGAGCACCACGACGGCCTTCTTGAGCTGACCGTTGTCGTCGTAGTCCCCACCGCGGGCGATGGGAGCCCCATCGAGACGGTTCAGTCGCGTGGTGAACGACGAGCCCGACCGCGAGGCGAGCGCTTCGACGTCCCAGTACGACGCCGACACGAACGCCATGCGCTCGCGTTCGCGCTCGACGACCATGCGCGTGGCGGCCGACTGCACGCGGCCGGCGCTCAGCGCCGTGCCCTCGCGACCGGAACCGACCTTGCGCCAGAGCACCGGCGAGACGTCCCAGCCGTAGAGGCGGTCGAGGACGCGACGCGTCTCCTGTGCGTCGACGAGCGAGACGTCGAGGTCGCGCGTGTGCTCCGCCGCGTCACGGATGGCGTCCTTGGTGATCTCGTGGAAGATCATGCGGCGGACGGGGACCTTGGGCTTGAGGACCTCGAGCAGGTGCCACGCGATGGCTTCGCCTTCGCGGTCACCATCAGTGGCGAGCAGGACTTCGTCGGCGGTCTTCAGCGCGCGCTTGAGCTCGGCGACCGTCTTCGTCTTGCGATCGTTGACCACGTAGAAGGGATCGAAGTCGTTCTCGACGTCGATGGAGTACTTGCCGTACGCCGCCTTCTTGTCGGCCGGGATCTCTTTCTTCGACGCGAGGTCGCGGATGTGACCGACCGAGCTGAGCACCTCGTAGTCGTCGCCGAGGTATCCCTGGATCGACTTCATCTTCGTCGGGGACTCGACGATGACGAGCTTCTTTCCGTTTGCCACTGGGGTCCTTTCTTCGATGCACACCATACACACGCCTCCCTGTTCGGGTTCCGGGAGGTCTCACGGGCTCGAGACGACGGGAGGTCCGGCTCGCGAGCGCGCATCGAGGGGAACTCCACCGTACGCCCCGGCGACCGTGACCGTGGCGACCAGGCCGTCGACATGGCACTCCGCCAGCTCCCACCCCGCTGCGGCGGTCACCCGTGCGGCCGCGTCGCACGGGTAGCCGGTCACCGCACCACTGGCCGTGTCGGCCGCCGCGAGAGCCGCCGCATCCGCCGTCTCCGCCACCCGCCGCGCCGTCACCGCAGCACCGCCGACCGCGGCCACCGCCACCGTCAGGGCGGCGACGACCGCCACGACGCCGACGGTCGACGCGCTGCCCGCCATCAGCGGCCGCCGTCGAGGGCGCAGGCCCGCGCCTCCGCGGGCGGGAGCGGAAGGGCGATCGGGATGGAGCGCGTCGCCGACGTCGACACGCAGACGAGACCGTCGCCGCGCACCACGGTCATCGAGCCGCCTGCCGCGGCGAGCGCGGCCGACGCCCCCGCGTCGTCCCCCCGACCGAGGAGCCGGGCTCCCTCGGTCGCCGCCTGCTGCAGACGGAGCGTCGTCATGGCCGTGCCGAGCACCCCCACCCCGAGCGCCAGGACGAGGAGCACGGCGGGGAGGGTCACGGCGAACTCGGCCGCGACCGCGCCCCGCTCCCCCAGCGGGGAGAGCGGGATCCCGGTCGCACCCCGATCCTCCCGCTGCACGCGCGTACCGGCGGCCGTGACAGACCCTCCCCGCGGGAGTCTCCACCCCGCGCCCGTTTTCCGCTCCCCGGGCGGGACGCTCGAGCCCGCCCGCGACCGACCAGGCGTCGTCATTGCACGGTGAGCGCGCGGCGAACGACGTCGGTGAGGATGCCGCGCACCTCGTCGCTGCGCATGATGGCGACGAGCAGCCCGGCGAAAGCGACGGCCGCCATTGTCGCGATGGCGTACTCCGCGGTGGCGGCGCCGCGCTCGTCGAGGAACACGCGTCGCGCGCCGGCTCCGGTCAGCAGCGGGAACGGCGACGTGTCGCGGGAGAAGAGGGATCGGGGGTCGAGGTCGGACATGGGTTCTCCTTGTTCTTCGGAGGGATTCGGGTCGACGACGTGGTCAGGGGACGACGTCGGAGCGGAGCAGGCCGAGCACGATCGGGGCAACGGCGAGCAGGAGGAACGCGGGCAGGGTGCAGATGCCCAGCGGGAGGAGCAGCCGCGTCGACAGGCGCGCGGCCGCCTCTCGACCGTCGGTGCGTGCCCGGTGACGCGACGCCCAGGCGTCGGCGCGGAGCAGCTCGGCGGCGGGGATGCCGGCTCGCAGCGCCAGGTCGAGCGTCTCGTCGATGGCACGCGTCCCGGACTCGCCGGGGCTGCGCGCGCGGCGCGCGATCACGGTCCGGGCCCGCTCGGGGGACGCGCCCGCGGAGAGCGCGACCGCCCACAACTCGGCTTCGAGGCCCGGCACCGACGCGGACGGACGCGCGGACCGCGCCAGCCTCCGCGTCCAGACGCGCGCAGCAAAGACCAGGGCGACTCCGCCGGCCAGGCACCCGCGTCCGATCGGATCGGCGAGGAGCGTGCCGACGGTATCTGCTCCGAGAAGGATCCCCAACGGCACGCCGGCAACGGGGAGCCAGCCGAGCAGGCGGGCCGTCGCGAGCGGCTCGGCCACCGCGACACGCACGTCCGAGGTGACTTCGGCTGCATCGCGAAGGGCCCCCGCGACGGAACGGAGCGTCTCCGCCAACGGTGCGCCCGTCTCGACGGCGACGCTGTAGACGGCGGCGATGTCGGCCCATGCCCCTCCGGCGGCGGTGAGCACGACGCCGACGTCATCGCCGCCCTCGGCGGCTCGGGCGGCGGCCAGCACGGCGGGGTCCCCTCCCGCCGCCAGGTGCTGCCACGCGAGGGCGGGCGCGGCACCACCGCCCAGCAGCACCGCGAGCCGCACCACGACCGCGTACGGGTCGGTCCGCGGCGCCGTCACGACCACTCCTGCGGGCAGATGGTCAGTCGGCGGCCGCGCAGGACGGGGCGCCCCCACCCTGTCACGCGTCGGAGTCCGTCCGAGCGCTCGACATGCACCACCGCGCCGACGGCGCTCACGACCTGCCGCGCCGTGGTCACGGCATCCATTCCGGAGAGTGCGCCCAGCGCCTCCAGACGCGTCGCGACGTCGGCGAGGCTGCTCGCATGGAGCGTGCCGGCGCCCCCGTCGTGTCCGGTGTTCAGGGCCATCAGGAGCTCGCGCAGCTCTTCGCCGCGACACTCTCCCAGAACGAGACGATCGGGCCGCATGCGCAGCGCCTCCCTTAGGAGCCGCGCGAGGGGGATGCCGCCTGCTCCCTCGATGTTGGCCTGGCGGGCCTCGAGGGCGATGTGGTGAGGATGCGCGGGGCGCAGCTCCGCCACCTCCTCGATGGTGATGACACGCTCCGTCGGGGGCGCGCATGACAGCAGGGCGGAGAGCAGAGTCGTCTTCCCCGCGCCCGTCGCCCCCGTGATGAGTACGTTCTCGCGTCGGTCCACGAAGCCCTCAAGACGCTCGCGCTGCGCGGCCGACAGCATCCCGGTCCGTTGCAGCAGCGCGAGGTCGGGTGCATGCCACCGGGGGACGCGGATGGAGATGGTCGTCCCGCGGGCGGCGACGGGGGCCAGCACCGCGTGCACCCGGACGCCCCGCTCCCAGCGCACGTCGACGCACGGAGAAGCATCGTCGAGATGCCGTCCGCCTCGCGCGATCAGCCGGACCGCCAGACGGCGCACCTCCGTCTCGGTCGCCCGCCACGACGCCACGCGCTCGATTCCCGCGCCCCGATCGACGAACAGGCCGTCCTCTCCGTTGATGAAGAGGTCGGTGACGAGGGGGTCGTCGAGGAAAGGGCGGAGGAAGGTCACCGCGGCGTCGTCGTCGGCTGCGACGGCGCCGTCGTCCTGCGCCGCCGGCCGGGATTCGGCCGGCGCGATGCGTGCGGGGGAAGGGAGGGATGCCACGACCACGACGGTAGGCATCGCCGGAGCCCCGGCACGGGGCGGAGACGGGCATCCGTGGACAACGGCCCGGATCTCCTCGCTGGGGAGGAGGGGTCCGAGGGCCCGGAAAAGAAGGGGGCGGCATCCCTACAGTGGGGGGCGAGGGATGCCGCCGCGCGCCGGAGGAAAATTGGGGGGCTCCCCCCGACGCGAGTGCCGGAAGCGATGTTCGGGCGTTCCTAGAGTACGCGCGCCGATGAGCCGGGCCAACTCTCGCGACCTATTCATCGCGATATATCACCTGTTTCCCGGGCGGCGCCGATCCCAACTATCGGAGGTGGCCCCGGTGCAGAGCGGTCGCTAGCGTGACCCGGGTAGAACGCCGCGCATCGACGCGGCGTGACGTGAACGCGAAGGAGCGCCGCGATGAGCAGCCAGATCGACCACCTCCTCAACGAGACCCGGCGGTTCGCACCGTCGGCCGCTTTCGCCGAGAGCGCCGTCGCAGACCGGAGTCTGTACGAGCGCGCGGCCGCCGACCGCGAGGGCTTCTGGGCCGATCAGGCGCGCGAGCTGCACTGGCACACGCCGTTCACGCAGGTGCTCGACTGGTCCAACCCCCCGTTCGCGGAGTGGTTCGCCGACGGCGAGCTCAACGTGGCCTACAACTGCCTCGACCGGCACGTCGAGGCCGGGAACGGCGATCGCATCGCGCTGCGGTGGGAAGGCGAACCCGGCGACCAGCGCAACGTCACCTACGCGGAGCTCACCGACGAGGTCAAGCGCCTCTCCAACGTGCTCCTCGACCTCGGCGTCGAGCGCGGGGACCGCGTCGCGCTCTACCTGCCGATGATCCCCGAGGCCATCGCCTCCATGCTCGCCGTCGCCCGTATCGGCGCCGTGCACTCGGTCGTCTTCGGCGGCTTCTCGGCCGACAGCCTCCGCGCACGCATCGACGACGCCGGCGCGAAGGTCGTCATCACCGCCGACGGCGGCTGGCGGAAGGGGAAGGTCTCCCCCCTCAAGCCCGCGGTCGACCAGGCCCTCTCCGACCGCAACGGCTCCGGCATTCAGGAAACGGTCGAGCATGTGCTCGTCGTCAAGCGCGGCGAGAACGAGGTCGAGTGGAACGCCGACCGCGACATCTGGTGGCACGACGCCGTTCCGCAGGCCTCCGCCGAGCACGAGGCCGAGGCGTTCCCCGCCGAGACGCCGCTGTTCATCCTCTACACCTCGGGCACGACGGGGAAGCCGAAGGGCATCCTGCACACCTCCGGCGGCTACCTCACGCAGGCCGCGTTCACGAACCGGGTCGTTCACGACGTGCACCCCGAAACCGACGTCTACTGGTGCACCGCCGACATCGGCTGGATCACCGGGCACACGTACGTGACGTATGGTCCACTCGCCAACGGCGCGACTCAGCTGCTGTACGAGGGCACGCCCGACACGCCTCACCCGGGTCGCTGGTGGGAACTCATCCAGAACCACGGCGTGACCGTCTTCTACACCGCCCCGACGGCGATCCGGTCGTTCATGAAGATCGGGCGAGACGTGCCGCAGAGCTTCGACCTGTCGTCGCTGCGCCTGCTCGGCTCGGTCGGTGAGCCCATCAACCCCGAGGCGTGGGTCTGGTACCGCGAGATCATCGGCGCCGACGAGACGCCCATCGTCGACACGTGGTGGCAGACCGAGACGGGCGCGATCATGATCTCGGCGCTGCCCGGGGTCACCGAGACCAAGCCGGGGTCGGCGCAGGTGCCCCTGCCCGGCATCTCGATCGCCGTCGTGGACGATGCCGGCGAACCCGTCGGCAACGGCAGCGGGGGGCTGCTCGTGGTCACCGAGCCCTGGCCCAGCATGCTGCGCGGAATCTGGGGCGATCCGGACCGTTACCGCGAGACCTACTGGGAGAAGTTCGCCGAGAAGGGCTACTACTTCGCCGGCGACGGGGCCCGCCTCGACGACGACGGCGACGTGTGGTTGCTCGGCCGGGTCGACGACGTCATGAACGTGTCGGGGCACCGTCTCTCGACCGCCGAGATCGAGTCGGCCCTGGTCGGCCACGAGGGCGTGGCCGAGGCGGCCGTCGTCGGCGCATCGGACGAGACCACGGGCCAGGCGGTGGTCGCTTTCGTGATCGTCAAGAGCCGCTACCTGAAGCAGAACCCCGTCGAGGGCCTCGGCGACGAACTGCGCAAGTGGGTCGGAGAGCAGATCGGTCCCATCGCACGCCCGCGCGACGTCTACATCGTCGGGGAGCTGCCGAAGACCCGCTCCGGCAAGATCATGCGTCGCCTGCTGCGTGACGTCGCCGAGGGACGTGAGGTGGGCGACACCACGACCCTCGCCGACACCGCCGTCATGAGCGTCATCAGCGCCCAGGTGAAGTGACACTCCCCGGCCGGGGATGCCGCATCCGCGGTGTCCCCGGCCGGACCTTCCTCCGAGGCGGCGCCCCCGGGCCCCCGCGCGTCGCGCGTCAGACGACCCGGCGCGCGCGACGGCGTCGCATCCCGGCATCCACCCTCGCGACCGCCACCGCCCATCCCCCGCGCACGGCCGGGAACTCCCCCGCCACCCAGACGAGGGATGCCACCGCGTCGCCGAGGTAGTGCACGCCCTCGATCACGACGGCGGCGGTCATGCCCGCGACGAGGACAGCGCCCATCGCGATCACGAGCGAACGCCACCGGGTCCCCCATGCCAGACACACGCATGCGGCGACGAAGGCCGCGGTGAAGGCGACGTGACCGCTCGGGAAGGAGGCGTCGGCGGCCCGTCCGATCGTCGCCATCGCCGCCTCGCTCATGCCCGGTCGCGGACGGCCGACCACGACCTTGACCGCCTCGGCCGAGCCCCACGTCACCGCGACCGCTCCCAGGAAGACGACGGCCGGCCTCCACGAGCGGGTCAGACCGGCCACCGCGGCCGTCGCCGCGAGCATGATGATCGCCGCGGGCATCGGCTTGAGGGCGAGATAGAACGCCTCCGCGGTCGACCGGAGCGCACCCTCTCGGAGGTGGTGGAGGGCCGCCGACGCGGCGACATCGATCTCGGTCAGGCGCAGCAGGAAGCCGACCAGGACCAGGCCGACGATGGTCGCGACGGCGATCGCCGCCTGCCTCCGCAGGCGTGCGGGAGGGTGCGTCAGCACGGAACCGGTCACCGCGAAAGGAGGAGTCACGAGGGCGATCGTCCTCCTCGCTCCTTCTGAATCAGCCGAATCACCCGTGGTGCCGGACCCGCCTCGCCGCACCGAAGCGGCCGCAGGAACGCCGGAGGGCCGTGGACGTCATCCGCGTCCACGGCCCTCCACGATCACGTCGTCAGGCGACGGTGAAGATCACCTCGACCTCGACCGGGCTGTCCAGCGGCAACACGGGCACGCCGACGGCCGATCGCGCGTGCGCGCCGGTCTCGCCGAACACCTCGCCGAGGAACTCGCTCGCTCCGTTGATGACTCCCGGCTGCCCGGTGAAGTCGGGGACGGATGCCACGAACCCGGTCAGCTTCAGGACGCCGGTGAGGTTGTCGACACCGCCGACGAGGGCTGCCGCGGCCGCGATGGCATTGAGCGCGCACTGTCGGGCGTGGCCCTTGGCATCCATCGGGGTCACCAGACCCTCGGATTCGCCGACCTTGCCGGTCGCCGGCAGCGCGCCCTGCACCATGGGCAGCTGACCCGAGGTGTAGACGAGGTCGCCGTAGCGCTTCGCGGGGATGTACGACGCCACCGGCGGGACGACCGAAGGGACCTCGACGCCCAGAGCGGCCAACCGCTGGCTGACGCTCACTGCTGCCCCTCGAACTGACGCGCTGCCGCCTCGGCGGCACCCAGACCGGCGTTGGCGCTTCCGCCGCCGACGGGGCGCTTGAAGTAGGCGACGAGACCGCCCTCGGGGCCGGTCACCACCTGCACGAGCTCCCAGCCCTGCTTGCCCCAGTTGTTCAGGATCGCGGCGGTGTTGTGGATCAGCAGCGGCGTGGTGAGGTATTCCCACGTGGTCATGTGACGGCTCCCCGGCGGTCGCCGCGCGCGTGGATCTCGCGCGCGGAATCGGATACGTGCGCGCGCGAGCGCACGCCTTCGAGGCATCGCCCAGCAACGTCGCTTAGCATCAACCCTATGCCCGAGAACAAACGAACGGCTAGCGGTGCCCTCGGCGGCATCGTCGGCCTCGTCGGCCTGAGCGCGGTCGCCGGACTCCTCGTCACCGCCGCCGTGACGCCGGCCATCGCCGTCTCCGGCGCGGCCGCGTCGAGCGCGATCACGATCTTCGACAAGATGCCGAGCTACCTGCAGCCCGACGAGCTCATGCAGCCGACGACGCTGATGGCCGGCGACCAGGTGCTGGCGAAGTTCTTCGACCAGAACCGCTCCCCCGTCACCTTCGACCAGGTCAACCCCGTCATGTACGACGCGATCCTGTCGTCGGAAGACCCCCGCTACTACCAGCACGGCGGTGTCGACCTCATCGGAACGACGCGTGCCCTGCTCAGCAACGCCTCGGGCGGCGAGACCCAGGGCGGATCCTCGATCAGCCAGCAGTACGTGAAGAACGTGCTGGTCCAGCGCTGCGAGCGCGACGCGAAGGCCGTCGAGGCGACCGACACCACGCCCGCCATGACGCGCGACGAGGCCCTGCAGAAGTGCGCTCTCGAGGCGATCCAGTCCGACGGCGCCGCGGGCTACCAGCGCAAGCTCCAGGAGATGCGCTACGCCGTGCAGCTCGAGAAGGAGTACACGAAGGACCAGATCCTTCTGGGCTACCTCAACATCGCCAACTTCGGCGGTGTCACCTACGGCATCGACGCCGCGGCCAAGCGCTACTTCAACGTCCCGGCCTCGCAGCTGAACGTCGGGCAGGCCGCGGTGCTCGCGGGCATGGTGCAGAACCCCAACCGGTTCCGCATCGACATCCCCGAGGGCTCGATCAACGACGGTACGACCGCGTGGAACAAGGCGCCCGACGGGTCGATCGACGACGTCGACCAGGGCACGATTCAGGCGCTGTACACGCTCCGCGACAACGGCGAGATCACGCAGGAGCAGCTCGTCAACGCCGCCGACGGCTACAGCGAGACGAAGGGCCGTCAGCTCTACGTGCTCAGCCGCATGGAGGCGGACGGCAAGATCACGCACGAGCAGTACGTGCAGTTCGCGATCGAGCCGATCACCCCGCAGATCACCTCGACCGACCAGGGCTGCGTCGTCTCCGCTGCGCCCTACTTCTGCCAGTACGTCGTCGCGACGATCCTCAACGACCCCGCCTTCGGAACCGAGACCGACGATCGCGTGCGGGCTCTCCGTCAGGACGGTCTGACCATCCAGACCACCCTCGACTGGCGAGTTCAGGACGCCGCGCAGCAGGCGATGAACGACAACGCGCCCGCCATGTACGCCAACATGGACTTCGGTTCGACGGCGGTCAGCCTCGAGGCCGGCACCGGCCGCGTCCTCGCGATCGCGCAGAACACGAAGTTCACCCAGGACCCGGCCCAGGCCGAAGCCGACCCGTCGTACAACTCGATCGTGTTCGCCGGCGACAGCACCTATGGCGGCTCCGACGGCTTCAACGCCGGCTCGACGTTCAAGTTGTTCACCCTGGTCGATTGGGTCGAGAAGGGGCACTCGCTCAACGAGAACCTCAACGGTCGTCTGGGCCCCGTGCCGAACATGACGAACTCGTGCACCGGCGACTGGATCAACTTCAACAAGAAGGACATCATCCAGAACTTCGGGAACAATCAGGGATACGTGGGTACACCGCTTCGCTTCACGCGGGACTCGCTCAACACCGGATACCTCGCGATGGCCTCCGAGCTCGACCTCTGCGACATCGCCAAGACGGCGAAGAAGCTCGGCGTCACGCGCGGCAACGGCACCGACATCGACATGGCGGTCGCGAACAACGTCATCGGCAACGACCCGGTGTCGCCTCTCGCGATGGCGGGTGCCTACGCCACGGTCGCCAACGGCGGCACGCACTGCCAGCCCAAGGTGATCGACAAGGTCACCGACAGCGACGGCGCCGAGCGGAAGGCCCCTGTGCGCGAGTGCTCGCCCGCCCTCACTTCCGACGTCGCCGCCTCGGTCGGCTACGCCCTGCAGGGTGTCATGGCCAGTGGCGGTACGGGCTCCTCGGCGAACCCGTACGACGGCACCCCCGTGCTCGGCAAGACGGGTACGCACGAGGGCTGGAACACCTGGATGATCGAGTCGTCGACCAAGGTCACCACGGCGGTCTGGGTCGGCAACTGGCGCGGTATCGAGACGCTGTTCGGAAAGTACTGGAACGGACAGCAGCTCTCCGACATGCGCTACTCGATCGCCCGGGCGGCCCAGAGCGCGGCCGACGAGTTCTACGGCGGCGACCGCTTCCCCGACCCGCCCTCGAACGCCCTGCGCACGCAGCAGCGCGATCTGCCGAACGTCGTGGGTCAGTCCATCGACAGCGCTCGCTCGACGCTCGAGAACGCGGGCTTCCGCGTCTCGGTCGGCGACCCGGTGGACGCCGATTTCGGTAACGACCGTGTCGCGGCGCAGAACCCCGGCGGCGGATCCGCCCCGGCCGGTTCCGTGATCACGCTCAGCCCCGGCAACGGCCAGGGCGGAACCGTGCCCGACGTGGCCGGCCAACCGGTGAGTTCCGCCCGCGCGGCGATGCTCTCGGCGGGCTACGGCACCGTCTCCATCGGTTCGTGCTCGAAGGACGAGAAGGCGCCCGCAGAGGGACAGGTCGTCTCGACCAACCCCGCCGGCGGCTCCTCCGCGAACAAGAGCACCAACATCGCCCTCACGATCGTCGCCAAGGACTGCCCCTCGTGACCGGTCCGGTGATGAAGGCCGCCCTCGCGCCCCTCGGGGTCGCGGGGGCGGCCGCCGTCGGGGCAGCCGTGTGGGGAATGGGTGTCGAGCGGTACCTCTTCACGGTGCGCTACCACGCCCTGCGCGTGCTCCCCAAGGGTGCGGAGCCGCTCCGCATCCTGCACGTGTCCGACGCGCACATGGCGCCGTGGCAGCATCGCAAGCAGGAGTGGATGGCACGACTCGCGGAGCTCTCGCCCGATCTCGTCGTCAACACCGGCGACAACCTCGGACACCGCGACGGTCTGACCGGTATCCGCGCGGCCCTCGCCCCTCTCCGCGGTGTCGCGGGCCTTGTCGTGCACGGCTCGAACGACTTCCAGGAGCCCGCTCCTCGCAATCCGCTCCGTTACTTCCTGGGCCCCTCGGGCAACCTCCCCGCCCACAAGCACCTCGACGTCGACGCCCTCGATCAGTTCTTCACCGACGATCTCGGCTGGAGCATTCTGGATGACACCGCGGTGTCGGTCGAGGTGAAGGGCCTGCGGGTCACCGCCTTCGGCGTGAACGATGCCCACCGGAAGTGGGACAAGCCCGAGCTCATCCCGCCGGTGCTGGCAGCGCTTCCCGCCGCCGACCTCACGCTGGGGGTCATGCACGCTCCCTATCGCCGAACCCTGGACACCTTCGTCGAGTTCGGCGCCGACGTGCTGTTGGCCGGGCACACGCACGGCGGTCAGGTGAGGATCCCCTTCAGCAGCAAGGCCCTCGTCTCCAACTGCGATCTCCCCCTCGATCAGGCGCGCGGTCTGAGCGAGTGGACCGCGGCGGGGCGTACCGTCCCGCTCAACGTCAGCGCCGGCCTCGGGCACTCGATCTACGCCCCGGTGCGCTTCGCCTGCCGCCCGGAGGCGAGCCTGCTCACGCTGCTGCCGCGCTGACCTTTCCTCCCCACCCGGAGAAGGGATCGATCCGTCCGCATAATGTCAGTTATGACAACGTGCGCGATCTACGTCCGTCAGTCGATGGACAAGGCAACCGGGATTGACCGTCAGCTTGTCCGCTGCCGCGCCCTAGCCGCCTCGCGCGGTTGGGACGTGGTGGCGGAGTTTGAAGACAACGCCGTCAGCGCTTACAAGACCCGCGGAAGCGGTAGCGCCTGGTCAAAGCTTCTGGCCTCCGACGCTGAGGTCATCGTGAGCGTCAACCTTGACCGCCTCCTACGTGGACAGGCGGACCTCCTGACCATCATTGTCACCGGTAAGACCGTCGCAACGGTGGAGGGTGACCTGGACCTGACCACGGCTGACGGACGGTTCCGCGCGGAGCTTCTGACCTCGCTCGCAACCTTCGAAACCAACCGCAAGCGTGAGCGGCATATCCGAGCCAATGAGTCCCGCGTAGCCTCAGGGCTCCCCGTCCCCGGTAAGCGCCGGTACGGCTTTGAACCCGGCAACGTGGTGGAGCGCGAGGCCGAGGCTGACGTGATCCGCAAGGCGTATGCCGACCTTCTCGCTGGGCGCAGCCTTCGAAGCATCGCAGCCGAGTGGGGACGCCCGCCCGCCCGCGTTCGAACGGTCCTCATCAATCCCTCGTATGCCGGTTGGGTACAGCGCCGCGGGCAACTCTTCGAGGCCGCGCCTGAGGTCGCACGCATCGTGGATCGGGAGACTTGGCAAGCCGCGCAAGACCTCCTCATGGATGAGTCCCGCCGCGTCGGTCCCGGCCCCAAGCCCCGGCACCTCCTGACCACCATCGCCCGGTGTGAGTGCGGCGAGCGGATGCACTCCGCATCGCGCTACTACAAGTGCGCAACCGGTGAACCGCATTCGACCATCGACCGCGTGACACTGGATAACTACGTGAAGGCGCGCCTTGCGATCATCCTCACCGAGGACGCCGGAACGCCCGCCGTGGGAGAGGTCGGGCCGCTGGCCTCGCGCCTCCGAGAGCTTGAAGACGAGAGAAGTCGGTGGACCACCGTAGCCGCGTTGCCAGGTGCGGATATGGCCCAGGCGACGCGAGAGCTTGCCCGCATCGCCAGCGAGGCGGAGAAGGCTTCACGAGAACTCGGGACGGCTCGCGTAGCCGGTCACCACGCCGCGCTGATCGATGACGTTATGGCGGCGATCCAAGAGACGCTAGCTCGGGGTGAGGATGAGGACGGAATCCTGGACCTCGACCTGGGCGAGTTCACGCACTACTTTGACGCCCTGGACCTGGACCTACGGCGCGGGCTCGTTGAGAGCAAGGTGACGGTCACGGTCGCTCACGGAGGGAAGGTCACCGTAGCCGCCCGCTGATACGACAGAGGCCCCCGCTCATAGCGAACGGGGGCCTTTTGGTTTAGCCGTAGATGCTGTCGTAACACCGTCCTGCAATGACGGCCTTGTCATATACCGAGGCCTCATAGACGCCACCCGCGGTGACGCACTGACGGTAGTTCGATTCCTTCACGTCGGCAGAGAGGTTGTTGGTTACCACCACGACGATGACCACCGCCGCGATGACGAGCGCGGCCATAACGGAGGTCAGAATGATGGCAAGCCGCTTAGTCATGCTGAACCTTAACATCACGCAGCGCCGCTAGGTCTGCCTCAACCTTCTCGATCCGTTCGGCTAGGTCTTCGCGGTATCGGCGGTGCGCCTCTACGAAGGCGGCTGTGGCTTGTTCTAGATCAGTCATCGCCCGCAGCCTCCCAAACTCCGAACTCACCGGCAGGAGGTGGCGGAAGGTGTTCCTTCCCCCGCGTTCCGGGGTGGTGTCCATCGAGGACTTCGAACATGGCATCCACCGGCAAGAACATAGACCCGATCAGGTAGGCCTTCTGGTGCGCGTTCATGGTCCTGTCAGCCAGCGTGGCGTTCACCACGTCATTGAAGTTGCTAGGCAAGATCATGCGGGCACCGTCCCCGGTGCATACACGTCGATGCCGAGGACATAGCGCTGGGAGTTAGACGCGCGGAACTCGTACCCCAACGCCTTCAGTGACTTGTAGAAGTCACCGGCGCTCTTGCCGTACTTGTACCCGTTCTGCTCACTCCAGGTCATGTAGCGCGCGTGCACCGTGGTTCGGTTGGCGCGCAGTGACTCATTGCCACGGTCCACACTCAGCATCGGATCATTGGCCAGCCAGAAGCGCAGCGGGTCACTGTCCGTCTCGAACTCTTCGCGGGCCTCACGCGCCGATCCCGACACGTCGAACTCTCCCCGCCCGTGCAATTCACGGAGGGCGTTCATTGCCAGGTTGAAAATGCCGGATAACTCCGCGTGCAGGATCGACTCATCGAACTTCTGAGTACGGTCCAGCTTTCGCATGAATGGCAGGATCACCCAACGGCGGAAGTAAGCGCCGGTATCGTTCGCGCTCTGCCAGGTCTTGTTAGCCGAGAAGATCATCTTGGCGAACGGACGGAACTCAAAGCCGTCACGGTACTTGCGTTCTGCCGTGAAGGTGTCACCGCCCGTGATGGACAGGAACAGGCTCGATTCCTTCATGTAGCTGGCGTCGATGTCACCCAAGATGTTGGCTTGCTTGCCGAACAGGGAAGCCGGGGCGAACCGGTTTTCCGTGAGCGCTCGAAGGCTCTGGCTGGTGATGTTCTCACGGCCTAGGAGCGCTTCGAGGATACGAAGGTCCGTGCTCTTGCCCGTGCCTTCTGGGCCGTGTAGAAGGAACGCCTTCTGGAGCGGGTTGCCGGTCATCAGCATGTAGCCCTTGGCCTCCAGCACAAGGTCCACAGCATCCCACTCGATGACTTCATTTAGCCACTTGGTATACGCGGGGCAGGTAGCCGCAGCGTCGAACTCGATGGGTAGCTGGATAGTGGAACGGTAGCTGGGATCATGCGGGTGCAGCGTCTTGGTCTGCCAGTTGTACATGCCGTTTTGCAGGTTGATCCAGGGGTGCCACTCCCCCGGCTTAGGGCCGTCATCGAGGACCGGCAACCCAAAGGCGTTCAGTACGTCCTCAACGCTCTTCACCTGGGAGTTGCGGTAGCGGTCCCCGAGACGGGTGACCATGCGGCGGGTGACCTCACCAGGGGCGGGACGGAACACGCCGCCCTCATAGAGCCAGATGTCGCCGTCAGGGCCGATAGCGAGGCCCTTGGCGATCTTGCGTGCCAGCTTGTTCACCAGGAGTCCGGTCTTCGGATCGAAGAAATCATCCGGCGTGCTCACTGGGTCACCTCCGCAGAGGTGTTGACCTGGATGATTGCTGGGTTACGGCGTCCCAGAGCTTGCCAGGTCAGTAGTTCGATGGATTCACCCTGAGGGTCAGCCTCAGGGCCGGTTAGTCGATCAGACATTATTGCTTTCCTAAAAGAGAGGGGCCACCCTGCAACCCGGACCGTGACGAACAGGGAGTGTGACCCCGGATCATGGTTCACGGTCTTAGTCCGGGTTTGTCCGGGGCGATTAGCGGCCTTAGCGGATAACCGCCCCGGTGAATCCATTATGACAGAATTCCAACCCTAGGTGTTGACGGTATACAAGGGTTAGAGGGCCTTATGTCAAGTGCTTATCCTATTTACCCTGTGAGTTGTCAACCGCAATTCCCCGGAATTCCGCATAAGAGGTTGTGGATAACTTCTTTCCTGAGAGTTTCCTGAGAGAGAGGTAGGTGCACTGATGCACTGGGGGTGAACTGGCCGAGTTCCCTACTCCCGACTGGGATAGTGCACCAGTGCACCCTTTTCTTAAAATATAAATATATAAGGATAGGGGCTATATAGGAGGTTTTGCCTGAACTCATGCACTACCTGCACTGACAAACCCCCGCCTACCCGGAGAGCGTTACTTGATCTTACGCGTCTCTATTCCGGGAGCGGGGGTCTGTATTCGTAGCGAGCCTATTCGCGCTTAGCGCCCCCGGCTAGGGGTCTTCATGTACACAGCAAATTTGTACAATGATCGATCACTCTTCAACAGAGATACACTGGAATGTGGTCTAACAAAAAGCAGTAAACTAATTGTACGCGCAACGGTTGTTGCGCACCTCTATTCTACCGGTTAGCGCGCATTCTGTCACCTTCTCTAATACAAAGTCATTGGTTCCGAATTGTGGGATAATAGGTGTATCCGCTAAACGGCGCACACTTCAACCCGAGGATTACCAGATGTTTAACGAGTACTACCCCACAGCCGAGGCTCTGGTGCGCAAGCACGCAAAGCCAGGAACGCCCAGAACTGTAATCGAAGCCGCGGCACACGATATCGCGCAACGTATGATGAATGCCGCAGTGAAAGAACTTTCGCGGGCGGTCAGAGACGATCTTCCTTACGAACTTCGATGAATGCGCATAGAGCCGAGCGGGAGGGAGTCCCGCGATATAGTCAACACCCCCTAGGCCAGGTTGACGTTTGGGTTGATTGGTCAGGGTATACAGCCGTAATGGTCTGTGCGCTTTGTGGCGCTACTGAGTTCGCCGGAATGGACACACCTTCCGGATTCAGCGCGGCGTTCGCTCACCGTCGAACACACTCCGAGCTAGACCACATCAAGACATACCCGCACCTTCGCAAGCCGCTATGCGGTTGGGGCTATTCGCAATGGGGCGAAGGCCTAGGTGAAACGTGCGACCTCTTGCCTAAGTCTGGGGATTACTGCGCCAAGCACACTGTCCGTGTTGAGGCGCTACTAGAGCGCGGCACATGCACCGTTGACGGTTGCTGGATAGTCCAGATGGAACGCCAGCACCTATGCCACGTACACGCGCGAGCGTGGGCAAAGACGCACGGCTACATGTTCGAAGCGCTGGGCAAAAACGGATCGGTGGTGATCCCGTGAGCGCCATTCACCGCACGTCAGAGTGGGCCACCTTCACCCGTAAGGCACGCCCGATCATTGAGGCCACGCTGCCCGCACCGTGCATCAACCCGGATGCCAAGTGCCCGGGCCTTGTCGCGCCTGGAGACAAGTGGGACGTGGGGCACATCGTGAGCCACCACCTCGACCCACTCCAGCCACTCACCGTGTCAGGCGTGGGACCGGCGCACCGATCCTGCAACCGCCGAGCCGGTGCACGCGAGGGCAGGGCCAAGCAGATCAAGGCCAAGCGAGAAGACCAGAAGCTACCGCCCGCGGACTCCGAGTGGATGACCGGGCGACGAGAGGACCAACCATGACAGACATCAAGTGCCGGTGCGGCACAAGCAAGCGCGCGAATGTGACAGGCAAGTACATGGAGTGTCCTCACTGTGACCGTGTGTGCAATCCCCGCGAAAGAAGCGAGTGGTGCAGCGCGTGCGACAGGGCGAGGAGGGCCGTCCTTTGACACATCGTCATCACCAGCCTAAAGGCAACAAACGAAACCCCTCCCCGACCCAAGGCACCCCCGATGCTCACTGACCTACTGGCTGAGGAGGCTTGGATTGCCCTGCGCGATCAGGCCCTGACTCCGCAGATCGTGACCGATCTAGCCACGACCGAGCAGACCCGGCGTGAACTCATCGAGGGCGCGCAGATGCTGGGCCTTACTGAGTTGCTGTCACACCAACTCCTAGCCGCGGACATGCTGAACGCCGGTCACGAAATCAACGCGATCATGTTTCCCCGTCAGAGCGCCAAGACAGAGACGATGATTGCCGTTGTCCTGGGCCGGTGCCAGGAGCGCCCGAAGTACAACGCCGCGTTCTCCCTCACGACCATGGCCGCTAAGACCTCAGAGGTGTTTGACGACCGTGTGATGTTCAAGCTGGAGACGGCCTACCCTGACCCGGATACGCGCCCCTTCAAGGTGTACCGAGGCAAGGGAAGTGAGCACGTCCGCTGGCCCAACGGCTCGAAGTTCAGCGCCAAGACGCCGAGGGGTGCCGCATTCCGCGGTAGCTCCTATGACCTTGTGTGGCTCGATGAGGCGGGCGAGGCAACCCCCGACCAGGGCGCAGACCTCAACGGTGGCATCCTGCCGACCTTCGACACCCGTGACGGTGGACAGCTTGTGTACACCGGGACGGCAGGTAAGTACCGCAAGGGTCTACTCCTATGGGACGGACTCCAGAACCCCGACGCCGGAAAGCTGGCGTACTACTTCCCCGATGACCTCACCGAGGACAACCTGGCCGCGTGGGAACCGACCCCCGAGCACCCCTACGCCAAGGTCCGCCAACTCATCGAAGTCACGCACCCCGGCGTCCACTCCGGGCTCACGAAGCTGGAGACGGTACGCCGACGCTCAGAAGCGCTGACGGACCGCGCTCAATTCGGACGCGAGTACGGCGGCATCTTCGGGGCGGTTGGTGAGGGCACTACCGCCGTCAGCCCCTCGGCGTGGGGACCGGCAATGCGCGCGGGAGTTCCCGCACTGCCGAGCCGTCTGGCAATTGCCGCGTGCTCGAATTGGGGCGGGTCCAACGCCGCCATTGTCGCCGCGTGGCGGGATGAGAGCGGGCGAGCATACGGCTACGTCCTGGATCACCGACCCGGCACGTCATGGCTGGGAATTGCCGCAGCCGAGTTTGCCGTAAATCTCGATGTCCCGGTGGTCTGGGACACCGCGTCATCCGACGTGCGCGCTGAGGTGCACGTTATGCGGCGCATGAATCCCGCGCCTCGAATTGCGGACCGTGGCTTCAAGGAAGTAACCAGCGCAGCCGCCACCCTCATTGCGGATATCAACAACGGAAATGCGGTGCACTTCGACCAGCCCGCGATGAACGCAGCCGCAAAGACCGCCGTCCGACGCTCAACCGGTGCCTCTAGCTGGGCGTTGGGACCTGGCAAAGAGAAGGACGCGGATATCTCCGCGCTAACCGCCTGGGCGTTGGCGCTTGAGTATTACGACGCAAATCCGCATTACGAGATGGTTGGCCCGATCATGGGTTGACCTCCTGTATCACAATTGCGACCAATGGGATAATAGATGTAACAGTACATGCATCTACTATCGAGGTCATTTTGGCGGGAATTCTTTCTCGGGTCTTTTTCGGACCGGGCGGTGGCAATTCTGTACTTGCCGCCGCCTCCGGCCATTCCATCGTCCCGGAATCTCCCTGGGCTCTCGATGCACCTAACGTGCACGCCATTGTCGCTGCCGACATTTGGGGCACGGATTATCAGCCGGTTACTCGCTCCCAGGCGATGCAGGTTGCACCTATCAAGCGTGGCCGCTCGATCATTGTCGGTTCGCTATCAGACCTCCCCCTGGAATCCGGCGCGTGGAGCGGTGAGACATTCGTCCCTGCTAACCGTCAGCCAACGTGGATGACGCAGACCGCGGGCACACAGACCGTGTGGCACCGCATGGCGCACACCCTCGATGACCTGATCTTCTACGGGTGGTCTCTCTGGGCCGTTGAGCGCAGCACCGACACCGGCGCAATCCTCGATGCCTTCCGCGTCACTTATGACCGCTGGGCGTTCGATGAGCACTCCCCTATCGGTGTGACCATCGACGGACGCCCGGTCACAGACCCCGGCTCCGTCATCCTCTTTGCCGGTCCCGATGAGGGCCTGCTGTCCGCGGGCTCAGAGACGATCCGCGGCGCTCGCGCGATGGAACGCGCATGGGTCGGACGTGTTGAGTCACCCATCCCCGCCATGGTCCTCCAGGAGGTCAACTCCGGTGGTGGCTCCGCGATCAGCAAGGAACAGGCTGAGGCGTACGTGGCCGCATGGCGCGCCGCCCGCACCGCCCCCGGTGGTGCCGTTGGCTTCCTGCCCGCGAACCTCAGCATGAACGTCTACGGCGAGACCAACGCCGACCTCTTCACCGAGGGCCGCAACAACATTCGCCTGGACGTTGCCAACTTCCTCAACCTTCCGGCGTCGGTATTGGACGGCTCGACGGCTACCGCCTCGCTGACCTACTCGACAGCTCAGGGCGAGTTCTCGCAGCTCAATAGCTGGCTGGAGTACTGGCTTGCGCCTATCGAGGCGCGCCTGTCCCAGGACGACGTGACGCCGCACGGTCAGACCGTCCGCTTCGACCGCGCGGGACTGAATGTCGCCGCCTCCCCCGCCGCTGCCCCGACCCTCTCCGAGGGCGCTACGCAGCCTCAGGAACTCACTCAGGACTGACCATGACTGACACCACCTCCGCATCCGTGCAGCCTCTTGTTGAGAATGATTCCACCTCTCAGGTGGGACGATTCTCGTTCGATGCTGAGTCCCGCACCCTGCGTGGCAACCTCCTGCCGCTGGGCGTGAACTCGCGTCCTTCGATGTCGGGTCACGTCGGACACTTCACCGCCGAGACGCTGAACCTTCCGCGTGATCCGTCCGTTGTGACGCTGAACCGCTCGCACGCGCAGCACGATCCCGTGGGCCGCGCCACGCTCCTGGAGGTCCGCTCCGAGCCGGCCCCTCACCTGTATGCCGAGTTCACCCTGGGTGACACCGACGAGGCAGACGAGTGGCTGACCACTCAGCGTGACTCCCTCTCCAAGCTCTCCCCGGAAGTGCTCTACGCCAGTGACGGCGTGCACGGACGCCTGACCGGTGCCGCTCTCGTCTCTGAGGGCGCATGGAAGGACGCGGCCCTCTTCGCCGTCGCTCCCGACCAGGCCCAGCCCGAGGACATGGCGGAACTCGCCGCCTACATCGAGACCGTCCGAGACCAGGCCCGCGCGGTCATCGAACAGGCCAACGCCGTTCTGGACGCACTCCCCACAGACACCCCGGCATCCGCCGAGGACACCGACCCTGACGCCGCCCCGGTGCAGGAATCCAACACACCAACAGAGGAAACAGAAGATATGTCTTCAATCGTTCCCGACGCACCGGGGGCAACCACTCCGGTAGTTCGAGATGACGCACGCGCAATGTTCGCAGCCGTCGCCAACCGTTCGTCCAACCCTGAGGCCCTTGCACCTTTCGCGGGCGCTGGTGCTCTCTTCGCTATCCAGAACGTGCAGGAGTCCGGTCCTTCCGGTCGCACGATCTACGCCGACACCGCCACCCCCGCAGCTATCGGTGAGCTTTGGGACAAGCAGGCTTACAGCCAGCGATTCCTACCGCTCGTTACACAGGCCAGCCTGACCGCTACGACCGTTCGCGGTTGGCGCTGGGTGTCCAAGCCTGAGGTGGGCGACTACGCCGGAAACCTCGCTGAGGTTCCGTCCAACGTTGTGGACACTGAGCCGGTTGAGACTTCCGCTCTCCGCCTTGCCGGTGGGCACAAGATCGACCGCAAGTTCTACGACTTCAATGACCAGAACGCCATTGAGTCCTACTTCCGCCTCCAGGCTGAGGACGTAGCCCGCAAGCTCGACGCCAAGGCTCTCGGCGCTATCCAGGCCGCAGCTACGGTGACCACTCCTGGCACCGTTCCTTCCGGTGTCGCTAAGGGTCTTGCCGCAATCGTGGACGGCGCTCTGGGTGTCATCGGCACCGAGAACCGCCCGAGCTTCGCCATTGTGAGCCCTGAGCTCTACCGTGACGTTCTCCTGACTTCTGACCAGGACAAGCTTGCGTTCCTTAACGCTGGCTTCGGTCTAGAGGAAGGTGACTTCGCGTCCTTCAAGATCGTTCCGGGCAACATCGGCGCGGGCAAGGTCATCGTTGGCGCTCGCGAGGCCGTCACCTTCTACACGCTGCCGGGTACCCCGATCCGCGTTGAAGGTCTTGACGTCCACCACGGTGGCGTTGACGTAGCCGTTTTCGCTTACTACGCCTCGATTGCCAACAACGCTGCCGCTATTCGTAGCGTCACTGTCGCCTCGGCGTAAGCGAAAAGGGGCGAACGTAATGGCTACCTGGCACACACCGCATTCAGCACGCGCGTTCTGGAAGGACGCCGCAGGCCTGAGTGACGAGACTGTCGCCGTCTATTTGACGGTGGCCGCTCAGGCGTGCCTTGCGTTCGCCCCTCTCCCTGACCTGGACCCGGAAGAGATTCCCGAAAATTACCGCCTGGCTCAGGTCATGCACGCTCGAAACATTCACAACGCGGTTCAAAACGGTGGCGGTGCACAACAGGACCAGGATACCGGATTCGTAATCATGGCCCCCGCACCTCTCGACTGGCACATTCGCCAGCTTCTCCGTCCCGTTACGGCATGGGGGGCTATCGCGTGAACGTCCGTCAGCAGGTAGCCGAGCACCTATCAGAGGTGTTCGCCGCAGATACCGACCTCCCAGAAATCTACGTGGTGGCTACAGAGCGTCAGCTTGACGATATCCACAAGCTCACCATTCAACTTCGCGGTACAAGCATTGGCCGACTGCCGCAAGCTCCGCTATCGCAGCGAGCTATCCGCATGAGCGCAATTGTCATCTCCGCACACGACGACCTAGATATGGCCGTCGATGAACTAGACGAGGTTGTCCCCCTCATCCTCGACAGCTTCGACACGTCCTTCCAGCATGAGGATGCCGAGCTAGTCCAGTACGGCACACACATGGCGTACACCATCCCCCTAACCGTAATTGCATCCAAGGAATAACCCATGGCAATTGTAAATGTGACCCCCATTGTTCTAAATGACATCGACCTAGTAATCGGTGCCGACAACTACGAAGTGTCTGTCTCCAAGGCGGAGCTTGTACCGACCATGCCCACTGTCACCTGGAAGGGCATGAGCCCTACCGCGGTGCAGCAGCTTGCCGGTGCAGCTACTTGGGTACTCAACATCGACTACGCCCAGGACCACGCCACGGCCTCCAGCCTGTCTCAGTACCTCCTGACCAACGCGGGCACGGTGAAGACCATCAAGCTGAAGCCCAAGAAGGGCACCGGCATGGCGACCTACACCATCGATGCGCTGATCGTTCCTGGCCCTATCGGTGGCTCTGTCGATCAGATTGCCACCGGTTCGGTTTCGCTGCCTTGCAACGGAGCACCTGTCCGCACGGTGGTCTAAGCCAATGCGAATCGACGTACTGAAGTCGCGCGAGCTTATGGCGACCATCTACGCGGTTCGCTCCGTCGATAAGACCCTCCAGAAGCAGATTCGACAGCAGACGAAAAGCGTTGCCGCCCCTGAGTGGACCAAAGCGCTTGCCGAGCGTGCCGACACTCGCCTAGAACACCGGGTGATTGTCGGCACGGCGGTAGTCACCGTGTCTAACCAGAACGTCCGCGTGCAAGCCGCTGGCAAGGGCCGTGCCCTTCGCGGTGGCCTCCAGCCGAAGCGCGATTACAACGCCGTTGAGTTCGGCGCGAACACCGGCAAGACGACCTACCAGCGCCGTAGCCAGAAGGGCGGCACGCACCGCGTCACCCGAATGGTCAACACCGGACTGAAGCCGCACGCCGGTAAGCGCGGATATGTCTTCTGGCCCGCCGCTCGAGAAATGGTCCCGCGCATGGGCCGCCTCTGGGTCCAAACCACCGTCCGCACCATCGCCAACGCCCTCGAAGGAAAGCAAGAGTAATGGCCCTCACACTCGACATCGCGGCTAACACCCGCCAGGCGCAAGCCCAGGTCAAAGACCTCGGCAAGGCGCTCGATGAGGTGTCCGACTCGCTCGACGATATGGCGAAGGACGCCGACCGTTCCGGCTCGAAGATCGAGCGAGAACTAGACAAGGTGGGCGACGCCGGTAAGGAAGCTGGCCGCGACATCGAGTCCGCTGGGGACAAGGTGGAACGCACCTTCGACAACATGGTGCGTGACGCCAAGAAGGCCGACCGTGCCGTCTCCGACGTAGGCGACAACGGTGGGCGCAGCCTCGGCAAGGTGAAGGACGGCGCCCAGGAAGTACAGCAGGAGTTCGGTCAGAACATGGCTGAGTCCGTGTCCAGCTTCCGTGGTGACCTCCAGGACCTGGGCCAGGTCGGACAGGACACCCTAGGTGGCCTTGCCGGAACGGTCGCGGGCATGGGTCCCGCAGGCCTCGCCGGGGCGTTCGCCCTTGCTGCCGGTGCTGTCGGTCTGGGTGCGCTGACCGCCGCTCAGGACGAAGCCAAAGAGAAGCAGGACGCTCTAAACGAATCCGCCGCCAAGTTCGCTGAGGGCTACCTGAACGGCATCAACGGTGCCATTGACGCCTCCCAGGTGTTCGCGGAAATCAACGCGATCAACACCGACCCCGAGCGCTATAAGCAGGCCGGTGAGAACGCCAAGAATTGGGGCGTTGACGTGAGCACCGCCATTCGCGCCATGGCTGGGGACGCCACCGCCCTCGGAACGATCGATGCCGCTCTGGACCGTCAGAAGGCCGCTATGGACGCCAACTCCGCGGGTGCGGACAACTACGCCCAGAGCATCGAAGCTGCCACCACAGGTCAGTCCACCGCGAACAGCACCTACCTGGCAGGACGTGACGCCCTCGACCAGCTAACCGGCGCGATGGACCAGGGCCGACAGCAGGCCGAGAACGCCCAGCGCGCCCTCTACGACTACGCCCAGACCGCGGGTGTGGCGACCGGTGAGACCGACGACCTAGGCAACTCCATCGTGCGTCTCCCTGGTGGCAAGGAAATCGTCATGAACGCCAACACCAAGCAAGCCAACGAGAACGTGGACGCCTTCGAGCAGAACGTCCAGAGCGTCCGCGACAAGACCACAACCGTGCACGCCGTCCTCGATGACTCCTCAGTCCGCCTCTACCGCCCGCCGACCATTCGCGTTCCCGCGCAGGTTGTCTTCAACAACGGAAGGGTGGCCCAGCAGTAATGCCTACCGTTATCACCGTTGGTGCCAGCACCATCGCACCGCAGCAGGTTATGAACATCACGTCTCAGCAGGAGTCGGGCACCATCGTGCACCCGATCCTGGGCCGCGCTTTCCCTGACATCACGCTTCGCCCTGCCGGGGTGCGTACCGGCACCATCACCATGGGTTTCGCCGGTCCCACCGCCGAGACCGACGCCGCCACCGCACGCGCGCTTCTCGCATCAGGCGTGGTGTTCACCATCGCGCCTGAGGAACGCACCTCCCTGTCCATGGCGTGCATCGTCTCGGGGCGTATCTCCCTCGACCTCGAAGACGTAACCCGGGACGCCTGGGTCCTCACCGTGGACTACCAGGAGGTAGGCCAGTGACCGTTTCCAAGTTCACCTATAGCGCCGCTGTCCTCGGCTCCCCCAACCGCCCTCTGTCGGTACGTGGGGCCAGCTTCTCCCTAGACGAAAGCGCCGCACCGCACGTCACCGCGCGCGTTGACATCGCCTCCCCCGGCACCTGGGGCACGACCGTTGAGGCGTATTCCGGGTGGACCGAGGTGCGCCGCAACTACGCCCAGAACCCTCAGTGGGTGAACGCCTCCCGACGTACCTCGACGGTGGCGGGTGCAACCGGCACGACCAGCCTTCAGACGACGGGTGGGCCGACCGCGGACATTCGCGGCTGGGCGCGCTACGTCATCACGACGGCCCCGACAGCATCCCCGATGAACTTCGGATTCTCGGGCTCCGGTGGCAACGCCGACCCGATCCAGCCGAACACGCTGTACACCTTCTCGGCGTACGGAATCACCGATTACGCGGGCCTGAGTTCGACGCGCATCGATGTCCGATGGTTCGACTCCACAGGCACGCAGATCACAAACGTTGTGGGGCCCTCCAGCAGCGCCTACACACCGGGCGTCTGGCACCGCCGCTCCAACACTCTGACCTCACCGGCAAACGCCGCCACCGTCCGCGTGGACTTCTGCTTTTCCGGGCCTACCGGCATCGCACCGGGCCAGTACATCGGTTGGTCTGGCGCGCTCATCGAGAAGACCGACGAGCTACGTCCCGCCTTCGACGGCACCACTACCAACACCACCCTCCAGCGCTACGTCTGGACCGGCCTAACCAACGCCTCCCCCTCGACGGTGGAGACGCGCACGGTCACGCAGCCGGGAGGTGTGCCGGTGTTCACACCCGACGCCGACACCCTCGCCGCCCTCGACACCCGTATGTCCCCGCCGCCTCGCGTTCGCTTCGAGGCGCGAAGCACTGACGCATCCGGGGCCGAGACGGTGCGCGCATTCAACCTGACCCTGCGCGAACGTCCCATCAGCTCACGGGACGGCACCCTCTCACTGTCCCTGGCATCCGATGAGGCCTTGCTTGCCGACTGGGCACCGCTGGCAGACGATGAGTCGCTGTTCACCCGTCAGTCCTCGCTTCGGTCCGTCGTCTCCTACGTCCTCGGCAAGGTCATCCCGGGCGCATCCTTCCCGTCTGGGCCGGATGCCCCCATGCCGGTCTACGCGGACGCCACCAACGAGATGGCAAACCCCTCCGCGATTGTGAACACGACCGGCTGGAACGCCACCAACTTGGTTGCCTTCTCCCGCTCCACCTCGCAGTCCTGGGCGGCGAACTCCGCCAAGACGGCCTTCAACCTGCGCGGCACGGCGAACACCGATAGCTACATCGATACGACCTTCGCAGCCTCCGGTATGTCGGGCCGGGTGTACCTGCTACGCGCCCGCCAGCGCACCGCGGGCATTGCCCTGCCGTCCGCCAACGCGGGACGCCTCCGTGTCTTCACCTCCAACAACGGTGGTGCGAGCTACCGCCCGCTGGCCGACGCCTACGGCACGACTGCCGCGAACACGACCGCCAACGTCACCATGCGCGTGGGCATCCCGGTAGGCACCACGCACGTCATCGTGCGCGCCTATCACGGCTTCAACAATGACCAGAGCGTCTACTGGTCGGACTTCCGCATGAGCGAGTACACAGGCGACCCCACCGACACCGGATACTTCGACGGCAACACCACGAACACCTCCAGCTACACCTACACCTGGGAGTCGGACGCGGGCCTGAGCGTCACCAAGCGCGTGGCCCTCATCGACCGCAACCCGGAATCGCTCCTGTGGAAGTCAGGCCAGAGCGCCCTAGAGTTCCTCATCCCGCTAGTCCAGTCCGCAGGGCTCCGTCTGGTGTGCTCCGAGACGCGCACCTGGAGTCTTCGAGCGGAGGATTACGCCGCCTCGGGTGCCCTCGCGATCCGCCACGGCGTCAACATGATCGACGCTGAGGACCGTATCTCCCGTGATGATGCCGAGTGGTTTGACGCCGCGGTGACCGTCTACCGCTGGACCGACCGCAACGGTGTGTCCCAGGAACGCCGAGACGCCTACGGCCCTACCGGCTACAGCCGCGTCAGAACGTTTGAGCGCACGACCCCTTATCCGGGTCCCGGATTCAGCGAATACGCCGTGAGGCGAGCGCAGGGCCGCGGACGTGAGGTCACGGCGACCGCGGTAGCCGACCTCCGAGCGAGCGCTGAACAGCCGATCACTGTCGTGCTCGACGGCGCACCGATTCAGACCGGCAAGACAAGCTCCGTCACCTTTGACTTCGACCGTGACGAGATGACCGTAACCACCCGAACAACAGACACCCCAGCCGGGGCTATTGACCTCGCTGTCGGCACCATCGCTCAGGCCGTCGGCACCATCGACGAGAACTAAGGAAAGAACTCATGGCAACAGGAGACAACGCACTAGCGGCGGGCATGGACCTCGTAGCGGGCACCACGCCGCTGAACACCGTAGACACCGAAATCAACAAGACGCGCGACTACATCGCCGAGCGCACCAACGCCGTCACGCCCATCAGCAAGGGCGGTACGGGTGCGACCACCGCAGCCGGTGCACGCTCCGCCCTGGGTGTGACAACCGCGGCGGAGGTGGACAAGCGCGCCTTGAAGAACACGATGAATTGGCCTTACGCCGTCGCGCAGGTTGAGACCAACCCGCCCCACCAGATGGGTATGTGGTTCAGTGGCGGCACCGGGCGTCCGGTTGTCCGCGTGGACTCCACGGATATGAACCTCGCCCTAAAGGACGACTCCGACGCTGCCGCCAGCGCCGCGTCTAACGCCCTCAGCGAGGCCAACGCCCGCGTTGCCAAGGGCGGTGACACCATGACCGGTGACTTGAAGCTACCCAACGCCTCTGCCGCCACCTCCAGCTTCACCGTGGCCTACATCAACGGTGACGGTCGCGTATCCAAGGGAACGTCCTCGATCCGCTACAAGGACCTCCTGGAGGACCCGGACGTGAACACGTTGGGAAACATCTTCCCCACGCTCCGTCAGTACAAGTTCAAGAACGGTGACGGCAAGCCGACCCTGGGTTACATCGCTGAAGAGGTAGCGGAGAGCCCGGACCTCCAGCGCTTCGCCGTCTACCAGACAACCGTTGACGATGACGGCAATTGGGCCGCAACCAACGTCGTGGACTCCATCGACTTCATCCAGCTACTCATCGCCCAGACCGCCCAACTACACGCCCGTGTCTCCGAACTCGAAGACCGACTAGCCGCGCAGGGTGAGCCTGCAACCGGAGAATAACCGTGAACAAGAACGTCGCCTTTGTCGTCTTCGGGGTGCTCGTACTTGCGAGCATCGCGGGCGTCATCATCCTTATGATTCACCGCCCCGACGCCACCGCTACCTTCACGTCCTTTGTCGTGCAGATGCTGGGTCTTGTGGTGGTTGCCGGTGGTCTTGGTGCAGGACTGAACTCGATCCAGCAGAAGGTTGAGACTGTCCAGAAGCAAACTAACGGCACCCTCTCCGCCCTGCGCGAGGACAACGCGCGCCTGTACGTGGAGAACGCCGCGCTGAACCGTCAGCTACAGCCGGAGGACGACCAGCACGGTCAGTGACCGTTTTGACATATCTGACTTTCTGCCCACGGATCGGTCCCTTTCTCGTGCGCACGGGCGGGCGATTCCCAGACGATCGAACTCCTCGATCGAAGGGAATCCCTCATGAACCATCCGCCTCCGTCGTTTCGTCGTCTGCCGGCCGCACTCGCCCTCCTCGCGGTCCTCCTCGGCAGCCTCGCCGTCGCACCCGCCGCTCAGGCCGCCGAGCGCGGCACGGGCTTCGGCACCTGGGCGCCGCTCTCACGCACCGGCTGGCACGGATCCATGCGCGTCGGAGATGTGCACACGTACTGCATCCATCCGGGCCTGCCCGTGGCCACCGACGCGACGACCGATCACGGCACATCGAGCGACGTCAACGGTCTCTCGCCGCAGCAGCTCGCGTCGATCAACCATCTCGTGACCACCTATGGCCAGACCGACGACCCCGTGCAGGCCGCGAGCGTCGGCTGGGCCGTGAAGGCGATCGTCGACCGGCAGACCACTCTTCACTCGTGGGGGTACGAGGGAGACGACCTGCCCGGCGCCATCGACTGGATCATGCGCCGCGCCAGCCCCGAGAACAGCGGTGCGATCCAGGAGCGGACGATGCGGTACCTCGCCGAGGCCGAGGCCGTGCCCGTTCCCCGCGTCGGTGGCACCCTCGCGCTCGGGACCGACGAGGCGGACCCGACCCGTGGTTCCCTCATCGTCGACGTCGATCCAGCCGCGACGGGCACGGTGCGGCTCGAGAACGCGGTCTTCGCCGACACGGGAACCTCCGTTCACGAGAACGTCCACGGCGGTGAGGTCCACCCGATCATCGCCCCCGCCTCGTCCTCCGACGATGGGCGTCCCTACACCGTTCACGCGACGGGTTCCTTCACGGTCCCGGCGGCAGCCGTCCGCTTCTACTCCACCCCCGGTCAGCAGGAATCCGCGGGACCGGCAGATCCCGAGCGGTTCGACCTCTCGGCGGAGGATGCCACGCCGCGACCGGTGCAGTTCTCGCCACGCCTCGAGACGACCGCGCAGGTCGCGGAAGGGCGGTTCGTCGACGAGGTCACGGTGTCGTCCCCCGAGGGGGTCTGGCCTCGGCGCGGCGACGGGTCGTTCGTGCCGATCGCCGCGACGGCCGATATCTATCGCACCGGCGCCTGGCCCGCCGAAGCCGCTGAGGTTCCCGCCCCTCTCACCCCCGTCTCGCACCTCAGCCTGACGACCGACCCCGCGCTGGGCGCCGGCACCTACACGGTGCGAAGCGCCGAGCTGCCCGGCCCCGGCGTGTACACCGCCGTTTGGAGGATCGATCGGGAGGCGCAGGATGCCGCCGTCTCGCCGCACCTCCCTCGGGGCTATGTCTGGGTGGAGCGTTTCGCCTCCCCCACCCAGACGGAGCAGGTCGCACCGCCCGCGCCGCCCACGGCGTCAACCGCTCCGACTCCCCCGCCCGCCGAGACCCCGCCGCTCCCCCCGTCGGCCCCGGCCCCGCTCGCCTCCCTCGCCGCCACGGGGACGCCCGCGACGGCGCTCCCCGGCGCGATAGGGGTCATGACGACGGCAGGGGGACTCGCGGCCGTCGCCTGGGCGTTCGCGCGCCGGCGTCGCACCCTGCGCCCCTGACGACAGCGGGCGGCGGTCCGCCGGGGGCGAGCCGCCGCCCGCCCGTCGTCGCTCGCCGATCGCGGCGGGCGAGCGACCGGCCCGCAGAGAGCGGCGCGCCCGAAGGTCCGCGTGGTTCGGAGCATGGCCCGCGGCAGGGTAGACTTTTCAAGTTGCAACGGGGTGTGGCGCAGCTTGGTAGCGCGCGTCGTTCGGGACGACGAGGCCGCAGGTTCAAATCCTGTCACCCCGACCATCGCATCATTGAGAAGGGCTCCCGCCCAGCGGGGGCCCTTCTTCTTTCCCCGAGGAGGAGTCTGCGGGGTACCGGTGCTGCGAATCCGTCGCAGCTGGACCCTGGTCCCGTACGGAGAGGCGCGTTCACCCGCCGCCGGAGCCCCGACGCCGCCTGAGCGCAAACACCGCCGGAGCCTCCACGCCACCCGGCCGAGACGCGCCACCCGGCCGACACGCGCCATCCTCTCGATAGGCGCCGCGCTGCCGAAATGCGCGTGCCGACATTCAGCGCAGTGTTCAGATGCGGCGCAGTGTCCCCATGCGGAATTGTTCCGCAATGCAGCGCAGTCTCCATATGCAGCGCTGTACCGAAATGCAGCGCAGTCCCCACATGCAGCTCTGTACCGAAATGCAGCGCAGTCTCCACATGCAGCGCTGTTCCGAAATGCAGCGCTGCTCCGACGCGCGGCGCACGACCGACATGCGACGCACGACCCGAAGCTCCGCTCGCACGAAAAAAGCGCCCCCGGACCTTCCGAAACGGGAAGGCGCCGGGGGCGCTCACTCAGGGATGCTTAGCGCACGGAGCGACGCACCTTGCGGTAGCCGAGGGCACCGAAGCCACCCAGCATGAGGGCGAAAGCGCCCCACGCGAGGGGAGCGACGTCACCCATACCGGTGTTGGCGAGGCCGCCACCGTTGCCGCCGCCGGGGTTGCCACCGGGCGCAGGGGTGCCGCTGGGCGAGGGAGCCGGAGCGGGAGCGGCGGTGACCGAGAAGCTCACCGAAGCGGAGCTCGACACACCGTCGACCGTCTGCGTGGCGACCACGGCGTAGTCACCGGCGGCCAGAGCGTCCTTCAGCACGACCGACCACTTGCCGTCCTTGACGACCGTCTCGCCGACCTTCGCGTCGTTGATGGTCACCGTGATGTCGGCGCCCGTCAGACCCGTGCCCGAGATGGCGGTGGGAACCGCGGCGCCGCTGTACGACTCGCCGTCCTGGATGCCGGTGATCACCGGAGCCGACGGGGCGACGGTGAACTCCACCGTGGCTGCTGCCGACGTCTGGCCGTCACGCGCCTGGGTGGCGGTGACCGAGTACTGGCCGATGCCCAGGTCGGTCTCGACCGACCAGGAGCCGTCCTCGGCGACCTTGGCGGAGCCCTTGACGTCGCCGGTGAGGGTCACCGTGGCGCCGGCGAGGCCGGTGCCCGAGATCGCCGTGAGCTCGTTCTCGACCGTGGAGCCGTTGGCCGGCGTCGTGATGACCGGAGCCTCGGCCTTGACCTCGACGGAGGCGTCGACCGTGGTCGAGGTGTTGTACCCGCTGACCGAGGTGAGCGAGAAGGAGTAGGTACCGAGCTTGTCGGGAGCGGGGAAGCTCCAGTTGCCCGAACCGTCGACCGTGACCTCGAAGGAGTCACCGGAGGACGGCTTGACCTTCAGCGTGGTGCCCACCTGAGCGGTACCCGAAATGACGCCGCCGACGCCCACCGAGCCGCCGTCGGCGGGGGTGGTGAGGGCGGGAGCGTCGATCTTGAGGGCGACGGTGTAGCCGTCGGTCTGCGCGAGGCCGGCCTGGAGGTCGGCGGCCCACAGGAGGTCGCCATCCTGGCTGCCGCCGGACACGACACCCACCGCGGTGCCTCCCTGGAACACGGCTCCGCCCGAGTCGCCCTCCTGGACGATGCGGGAGTCGCTCTCGATCGCGAAGCCGTAGACCCAACGGAAGGTCTCGTCGGGCTTCGTGATCTTGGACCACCCCTGCACAGCGGTCACCGTTCCCGTGGTGAATCCAGTGGTGCGGCCGGACTTCGAGGCAGGCTGGCCGACCTGAGCCGAACCCACGGCCTTGACGTCGGTCGTCGACTTCGAGAGGTCATCGCTGGATGCCGTGGTCCAGTCGGTGATCTCGGGGTGCAGCTTGAGGGAGTCGTTGGTGATGTCGATCGTCGCGATGTCGACCGACGTCACGTCGCCCTCGGAACCTTCAGTGCTGCCGGGGCCACCGAACTGGGTGAACGCGAGCGTCCCGAGCTCGTCCGTCACCTCCGCGGTGGAGTTGTCCCCCGCCCCACCGCCGGCGGGGTCGCCCGAGGGGAGCGTCAGGAAGCTGGACGAGAAGAGACCGTCCTCGTTGCAGTGACCGGCCGTGATGACAGCGGGCTTGCCCTGCGGGCTCCAACCCGTGAAACCGATCGAGCACAGACCACCGGGGCCCGGGTTCGCGGGATCGGTCGAGAAGTAGCCGGCGCCGGCGACGACGTCGTTCTCGGCGAGCGCCTTGATGGGGCTGTCGATGACCTTGACCTCGACGTTGGACTTCGACTGGACGAACGTCTTCGCCTCGCCCTGCAGAGCGGCCTCGTCAGCGGTCGCGTAGACGACGACGTTGCCGTTCCCGCCCTTCGCGACGGCCTGGACCTGCTCGTCGCTGCTCAGCAGCTGCTTGGCCGTGGCGTCGAATTCGGGGCCCGACGTGGGCGCGACCGACTGGTCGTCACCGGCGAAGGCGACCGCGGGGGCCAGCAAGCCGGACGCGGTGAGCGCGAGAGCGGCGGACGCACCGGCCCACCCCATACGCTTCATGTTTCGTGTCATCGTCTCATCTCGTGTCGTTAGTGGAAAAACGCACCATGAGGAGGACAGGAACCAGTGACAGGGCCCCCACCCATCTCTCAGCGTCGCCGCTTACCTTACGACAACCTGAGCGTTGGATAAGAATGTTTTTCGCATTCCGTCAGAGATGAGGAGATTCTCATGATCCGCAGGTGGAAGGCCGTTTCGGCAATTGCATTCATCGGCATTGGAATGATCGCTCGGGGCGGGAACTCCGAACCCCCGTTCACCGGCGAACGGTGGGTCGGCGGTGGCACCGAGCACCTCACTCTTCGTGACGGCGAGGTGCGCGGAAGCGACGGATGCAACGGCATCCTGGGCAGCTACACCGAGGACGGTGCACGACTGTCCTTCTCGCTCGGCATCGCGACGCTCAAGGCCTGCCTGGGTGTCGACACCTGGCTGCGCGGCATCCGATCGGCGGAGATCACGGGCGACACGATGATCGTCTTCAACCGGCACGGCGAGAAGATCGGCACCCTCGCGCGCGAGGAGTGACCGCCCTCCTCACCCGACGACACCCCGCGGTCAGCGCGCAGCACCCCCGGTAGAATCGGTCTCTCCCGCGCGGTATCCCGAGGATGCCGATCGACATCCGTCCGCGTGCCGCGCGCGACCATCACCTTCCCTAGGAGCCCCGTGTCCGACACCTCGCCCCGCCTCGTCGCCTTCGACCTCGATGACACCCTCGCCCCGTCGAAGTCGGCCATCGATCCGCGGATCGGCGAACTCCTGCTCGCCCTCGCCGCGCGCGTCGAGGTGGCGATCATCTCCGGCGGACAGCTGCAGCAGTTCCGCACGCAGGTCGTCGAGCGCCTGCCCGAGGCGGATCCGCAGCTGCTGGCCCGGTTCCACCTCATGCCCACCTGCGGCACGCAGTACTACCGCCTGACGCCCGACGGCATCGAGACCGTCTACGCCCATTCGCTGACCGACGACGAGAAGCAGCGCGCCCTCTCGGCCGTGCGCGAAGAGGCCGAACGCCTCGGGCTCTGGGAGGCCGAGCCGTGGGGCGACATCCTCGAAGACCGCGGTTCGCAGATCACATTCTCCGCCCTCGGCCAGTCGGCCCCGCTCGAGGCGAAGATGGCGTGGGATCCGACGGGCGAGAAGAAGAACAGCCTGCGCGAGGCGGTGGCCGCGCGCATCCCCGACCTCGAGGTGCGCTCGGGCGGCTCGACCTCGGTGGACATCACCCACCGCGGCATCGACAAGGCCTACGGCATGGGCAAGCTCGCCGACACCACGGGCATCCCGCTCGACGACATGCTCTTCGTCGGCGACCGGCTCGACCCCGACGGCAATGACTACCCGGTGCTCGCGATGGGCGTCGACTGCCACGCAGTGCATGGCTGGGAGGACACCGCCGGCTTCCTCGAGCAGCTCATCCCCACCCTCCCGGAGAAGGACCAGTCCTGACCTGCCGAGTTCGTCCACGTCCGGACGGGCGCGGCCGAACGAGAGGCGCGCGAGCCGAGAGCCGGGGGCGCTCGAACGACAGGAGCATCGACGCGCCCCCGAGCCCCCGCTCGCCTCAGAGGATCTTCCCGATCGGTTCGCGCTTTTCGGCCTGGAACCGGTCCTCGGTCCGGCCGTAGGCCCAGTATCCCGAGAGCGACACCTGCTCGCGTCGGAGCCCCCATCGGGTGAAGACGATGTCGCGAAGGGCCTTCATCGCCTCGCGTTCCCCGTGCGCGAAGACCTGGCCGCGCCCATCGAGTGGATGCCATGCCCCCACCGTCTCGGCCAGCACCGGCGTCGAACCGGCCGGGGCCTCGCCCCGGTGCACCCAGGTCACGGTCACGCCGGCGGGAACCGTGAGGGGCACATGCTCGTCGGCGCTCTGCACCTCGAGGAACGCCGCGCCGACGGCATCCGGGGCGAGGGATTCCAGCGCGGCCGCGATCGCCGGCAGTGCCGACTCATCGCCGGCGAAAAGGTGCCAGTCGGCCGACGGGTCGGGCGCGTATCCGCCCCCGGGTGACGAGACCACGAGGCGGTCGCCGGGCTGAGCGTGCGCCGCCCAGGGACCCGCGAGTCCCTCCTCACCGTGGACGACGAAGTCGATGCTCAGCTCGTCGCCGTCGACCGCGCGCACGGTGTAGGTGCGCGTCACCGGCAGGTCGTCCGCGGGAAGGGTTTCCCGAAGCACCGCCAGGTCGTAGGGCGGCTCGAGGCCCAGCTCGGGCTTCGCGAACGTGATCTTCACGTATGCGTCGGTGTGGGGACTGTCGCGGAACGCCGTCAGGTCGGTTCCCCGAGCGCGCACGCGCACCAGGTGAGGGCTGAGCCGCTGCGTGGCGACGACGTGGAGCACGTGCTGCGGGCGCGGCGGGCGCGCGGGGCGATCGGTCACGAGGTTCCTCTCACAAGGTGGCCGACGCCCGCACGGCTGCGCGCACGGCGTTACCGACCGCGTCGTCGGCGGTGTCGGAGGGGCTCAGGGCCTGTGCCACCTCGGTGTAGTAATCGGTGATGTGTGCGCGCACGCGCTCTCGCGCGCTGTCGGCATCTCCGCGGGACACGGCGTCGACGATGTGCCGATGCTCCGCTCGGAGCCGGTCGGAGGTCGCCGTCCACGAGTCCAGGCGAGCGGCTCCCGCCTGCGTATAGGCCTCGATCGAGCTGCGGAGCCCTGCCATCATCGCCGACACGACGGCGTTGCCGGACGCCTCCGCCAGTGCTTGGTGGAAGCGCGCGTCCAGGGCGAGGAACTCGACGGGGTCGAGGGACTCGGCATCCATCGCCTCGAGGATGCCGGCGATCTCGGTCAAGTCGGCGTCGGAGCGCGCGAGCCGCTCGGCGACGTCGCACTCGAGCACGACGCGGGTGCGCACCACGTCGCTCAGGGGGAAGCCGTTCGCCGCCACCTGCAGGCGCAGGAAGGCCGCCAGGCCCCCGCGAGGGGTCGTGACGATCATCGCCCCGGCGGAGGGACCCGAGCCGGTCGCGGTGCGCACGACACCGAGCACCTCGAGCACCCGTACGGCTTCGCGCACGCTCGAGCGGCCGACGCCCAGCTGAGCGGCCAGTTCACGCTCGGGCGTCAGGCGGTCGCCCGGGCCGAGGCGGCCGTCGCGGAGGTCGCCCTCGATCCGCTCGAGCACGACCTGCCAGGCGCGCGGTGCACTGTCCGGCATGAGGCTCCCCCTTCGCCCGGCGCGACGATGTGGCCGGACCACATCACCCTACGCGCGCGGGATCACTCCGGGGCGGACGTCGCGTATCCGGCGGGGTTCGTCGTCTGCCAGTTCCAGTAGTCGCGGCAGGCGTCGTCGATCGTGAACCGCGTGCGCCACTTCAGCACCTCGGCGGCCTTCGCCGGGTCGCAGTAGGTCGCCGCGACATCGCCCGGGCGGCGCGCGAGGAACTTCTTGGGCAGCTCGCGGCCGACGGCCTTCTCGAACGAGGCGACGAGCTCGAGGACGCTCACCGGACGCCCCGTGCCGAGATTGAACACCTGATGCCCGGGCTGCGCCTGCTCGAGAGCGGCGACGTGCCCCTCAGCGAGGTCGACGACGTGGATGTAGTCGCGCAGGCCGGTTCCGTCGGGAGTGTCGTAGTCGTCGCCGAAGACGCCGATCTCGTCCAGGGTGCCGATCGCGACACGCGAGACGAAGGGCATGAGGTTGTTCGGGATGCCGGCCGGGTCTTCGCCGATGAGACCCGACGCGTGGGCACCCACGGGGTTGAAGTACCGCAGGACCGTGACGTTGAGCTCGGGGTTCACCCGGGCCACGTCCGCCAGCACGACCTCGTTCATGCGCTTCGACTTGCTGTAGGCGTTCGACAGGTCGATGCTCGTCGTCGACTCCTCCGTGAACGGCAGGTCGGCCGGGTCGGAGTAGACCGTGCCCGTGCTCGAGAAGACGAACGATCGGATGCCGCGGGCGATGCCGACCTTCAGCAGCGCGAACGTGGTGTCGAGGTTGTTGGAGTAGTAGGCCAGCGGCTTCTGGGTGCTCTCCCCCACGGCCTTGAACGCCGCGAGATGGATGATCGCGTCGATCGGGCCGTGTTCGTCGAAGACGGCGGTGACGACGGACTCGTCGGCGGCGTCGCCGACGACCAGGGGCGCAGGCTTGCCGGTGATGCGCTCGACCCGCTCCGCGGCGACGGCGTGCGTGCCGGACAGGTCGTCGAGAAGGACGACGTCGTGGCCGGCCTCGAGGAGGGCGACGGCCGTATGGGTTCCGATGTAACCGGCACCGCCGGCGAGGAGGACGCGCATGCCTCCAGGCTATCGGTCGACGCCGACACCGCCGTCCGCGCCCGCGGCAAGCAGGGCTGCGCAGAGCGCCGAGACGGCACCGCGCGGACAACTCGGCGACGTCCCGCGACGAGGTGTCAGCCTGATGCCGTCTCGCGGTCCGGATGCCGCGGAGGCGCCTCAGCGGCCGTCGAGCCGCCCGCCGGACTCCCGCAGGTAGCAGGCCGCGCACATCGACTCGTAGGTGACCTCTCCGGCGATCTGGCCCTCGTCGATCGCGACCTGGTCGCCGTCGAAGACGAAGCGGCCGCCGACGAGGCGGGCGTTGAAGATCGCTTTGCGCCCGCAGCGGCAGATCGTCTTGAGCTCCTCCAGGCTGTGCGCGATCTCCATCAGGCGCGCGGATCCGGGGAACGCCTCGGTGCGGAAGTCGGTGCGGATGCCGTACGCCAGCACGGGGATGCCGTCGAGCACGGCGATGCGCAAGAGGTCGTCGACCTGGCCCGCGGTGAAGAACTGGGCCTCGTCGACCAGCAGACAGGCGACCGGGGCGTGGCCCGCCGTCGCATGGAACGTCGTACGCAGATCGTCGTCGGAACCGACGAGGAAGTCGACCGGTCGGGTGACGCCCAGGCGGCTGTCGATCTGGTCGGCGCCCTTGGTGTCGATCTCGGGCTTGGCCAGCAGCACGCGCTGGCCGCGCTCCTCGTAGTTGTACGCCGCCTGCAGCAGCGCGGTGGACTTCCCGGAGTTCATCGCGCCGTAGCGGAAGTACAGCTTCGCCACGCGGGACTCAGGGGTTGATCGCGAGGGCGCGAGCCGTGGCATCCAACTCTTTGCGAGCGGCCTCGGGGTGCGTGTTGAGCGACTCGCCGTAGCTGGGGATGAGGTCGCGCAGGCGCGGCTCCCACTGCGGCATGCGCTCGGGGAAGCAGGTCTTGATCAAGCCCAGCATGATCGACACGGCCGTCGACGCGCCCGGAGAGGCACCGAGGAGACCGGCGATCGAGTGGTCGGCCGACGTGACGACCTCGGTGCCAAATTGCAGCACCCCGCCCTTCTGCTTGTCGCGCTTCATGACCTGGGCGCGCTGACCGGCGTCGAGCAGCTCCCAGTCCTCGTCCTTGGCCGTCGGCATGAAGTCGCGGAGGCTGTCGACCTTCTTCGAGTGCGTCTTCAGCAGCTCGCTCACGAGGTACTTGATGAGACCCGGATTGTCGACGGCGACCTTGAGCATCGGACCGATGTTGTGCGGGCGCACCTGCGTGACGATGTCGAGCATCGACCCGTTCTTGAGGAACTTCGGGCTGAAGGTGGCGAACGGGCCGAACAGCAGCGACGACTCGCCGTCGATGACGCGGGTGTCGAGGTGCGGCACCGACATGGGCGGGGCGCCGACCGAAGCCTGCGAGTAGACCTTCGCGCGGTGCTTCGAGACGATGTCGGGGTTGGAGGTCTTCAGCCACTGTCCGCCGATCGGGAAGACGCCGTAGCCCTTGATCTCGGGGATGCCGGAGCGCTGCAGAAGCTTCAGCGCCCACCCGCCCGCGCCGACGAACACGAACTTCGCGTTGATCGAGCCGGGGGTTCCGCCGATCACGTGGCGGTACGAGACCTCCCAGGAGCCGTCCTTCTGCTTCTTCAGCTTCTTGACGTCGTGGTTGGTGACGACCTCGACGCCCTTCTCGCGGAGGTTCGCGAAGAGCTGTCGCGTGAGGGAGCCGAAGTCGACGTCGGTGCCGGCGGGCACGCGCGTCGCCGCGAACGGCTCGCCCTTGCGGCGCTTCTGCATGAGCAGCGGCGCCCACTGGTTGATGACGCGGGAGTCCTCGCTGTACTCGATGCCGGCGAACAGCGGCTGCTGCTTGAGGACCTCGTAGCGCTTGCGGAGGAAGGCGACGTCCTTCTCACCGCGGACGAAGGTCATGTGCGGGGTGGCGTTGATGAACGTCGACGGCTCGTCGAGCACGCCCTCGGCCACGAGCGAGGCCCACAGCTGACGGCTCTGCTGGAACTGCTCGTTGATCGCCACCGCCTTGGCGGGGTCGATCGAGCCGTCCTTGCCCTCGGGGGTGTAGTTCAGCTCGCAGAGCGCCGCGTGACCGGTGCCGGCGTTGTTCCACGCGTTGGAGCTCTCCTGCGCGACGTCGCTGAGTCGCTCCAGCACCGCGATCTTCAGATCGGGCTGGAGGTCCTTCAGCAGCGTGCCGAGGGTGGCGGACATGATGCCGCCACCGATGAGGAGAACATCGACGTTTTCAGTCACCCGTCGATTCTAGGTGCGGGCCGTGAGGTGTCTCGACATCGAGAGATCGGTCGGTTCGATGTCGAGACAACCCCGCGCCCGCGGCATCCGGATGCCGGAATCAGACGGTCGCGGCCCGCTTCTGCGCGACGATCTCGGCGATCTGCACCGCGTTCAGCGCCGCGCCCTTGCGCAGGTTGTCGTTGCTGATGAACAGCACGAGGCCCTTGCCCTCGGGGGCCGACTGATCGGCGCGGATGCGGCCGACGTAGCTGGGGTCGGTGCCCGCGGCCTGCAGCGGCGTCGGGACCTCTTCGAGCGTCACGCCGGGGGCGTCGGCGAGGAGCTCCCGCGCGCGCTCGGGCGAGAGGTCGCGGGCGAACTCCGCGTTGATGCTGAGCGAGTGGCCCGTGAAGACGGGGACGCGCACGCAGGTCCCGGCCACGCGGAGGTCGGGGAGCTCGAGGATCTTGCGGCTCTCGTTGCGCAGCTTCTTCTCCTCGTCGGTCTCGTTGAGGCCGTCGTCGACGAGGTTGCCGGCGAAGGGGATGACGTCGAAGGCGATCGGGGCGACGTACTTCTCGGGCTCGGGGAAGTCGAGCGCCGAACCGTCGCGCACGAGCCGCTCGACGTCACCCTGCGCGAGGACGCCCTCGACCTGGCCGAGGAGCTCCCGCGCGCCGGCGAGACCGGAGCCGGAGACGGCCTGGTAGGTGCTGACGATGAGACGCTCGAGCCCCGCTTCGGTGTCGAGCACCTTGAGCACCGGCATCGCGGCCATCGTCGTGCAGTTCGGGTTGGCGACGATGCCTTTGACGGCTTGATCGATCGCGTGCGGGTTTACCTCGCTCACGACGAGGGGGACCTCGGGGTCCATGCGCCACGCGCTGGAGTTGTCGATGACCAGGGCGCCCGCCTCGGCGAAGCGGGGGGCGTGGGCGCGCGAACCGGTGGCGCCGGCGGAGAAGAGCGCGACCTCGACGCCGGAGGGGTCGGCCGTGGCGACGTCCTCGACGACGACCGAGTGGCCGCCGAACTCGACCGCGGTGCCCGCCGAACGGGCCGTGGCGAACAGGCGCAGCTCGCGAATCGGGAACGACCGTTCGGCGAGGATCTCGAGCATGACGGTGCCGACCTGGCCGGTGGCGCCGACGACGGCGAGGGAGATTCCGGAATCGGAGATGCGGGTCATGCGGGTACCTCGGTGGTTCGGGTGATGGATGCCGCGGAAGCGGCGTTCGGGTCAGGGTAGCGCGCGCCGCGGTGGGACGACCGACGGCCGGGAGCCCTCGCAGGAACTTTGACGGCTACGCGTCGATGAACGGCCGGATCCCGTCGGCGAGAGCGGAGACGACCGGAAAACTCCTGCCGCACGTCCGGACGCCGAGGCGGCGTCGGGCCCGATTCGGGGAGGGTGGCTCAGCGACCGGTGCCGGCGTGGACGGTCGCCTCGGCGTCGCCGTCGAGACCGTACGCGGTGTGCACGAGGCGCGCGGCCTCGGCGAGGTCGACGCCGCGAACGACCACCGAGATCCGGATCTCGGAGGTCGAGATCATCTCGATGTTGACGCCGGCCATGCTGAGCGCCTCGAAGAGCGTCGCCGAGACGCCCGAGTGCGTGCGCATTCCCGCACCGACGACCGAGAGCTTGCCGATCTGGTCGTCGTGCACGAGGCTCTCGAACCCGACCTCGGACTGCTCGCCGGCGAGCGCCTTGAGCGCCGTCGTGGCATCGGTCTTGGGGAGAGTGAACGAGATGTCGGTGCGGCCGGTGGCGGCAGCCGACACGTTCTGCACGATCATGTCGACGTTGGCGCCGGACTTGGCGACGATCTTGAAGATGTCGGCGGCCTTGCCGGGCACGTCGGGCACGCCGATGACGGTGATCTTCGCCTGGCTGAGATCGGTGGCGACGCCGGCGACGATGGGCTCTTCCATGGCTCCTCTTTCGGGGACGAGTGCGGAGGTCTTCGAGGCGTCGAGCACCCAGGTGCCCTCGCTCGCACTGAATGTGGAACGCGCGTGGATCAGCACGCCGTGACGGCGGGCGTACTCGACCGCGCGGATGTAGAGCACCTTGGCGCCGTTGGCCGCGAGCTCGAGCATCTCCTCGCTGCCGACCCGGCCGAGCTTGCGCGCGAGCGGGACGACGCGGGGGTCAGCGGTGAAGATGCCGTCGACGTCGCTGTAGATCTCGCACACATCCGCCTCGAGCGCCGCGGCGAGCGCGACGGCGGTCGTGTCGGAGCCGCCGCGGCCGAGCGTGGTGATGTCGCGGGTGTCGCGGTTGAAGCCCTGGAAACCGGCGACGATGACGATCGCGCCCTCGTCGAGGGCCTCGCGCAGGCGCACCGGCGTCACGTCGACGATGCGGGCGGCCCCGTGCGTGGCATCCGTGATCATGCCCGCCTGGCTGCCGGTGAAGGAACGGGCCTCGAAGCCCATCGAGTGGATCGCCATGGCCAGCAGCGCCATCGAGATGCGCTCACCGCTGGAGAGCAGCATGTCGAGTTCGCGGGGAGCGGGGATCGGGGCGACCTGACCTGCGAGGTCGAGCAGTTCGTCGGTGGTGTCGCCCATGGCGCTGACCGCGACGACGACCTCGTGACCCGCACGACGGGTATCGACGATGCGCTTGGCGACGCGCTTGATGCTCTCGGCGTCGGCGACGGACGAACCGCCGTACTTCTGGACGATCAGAGCCATGAAAAGAACTCCTGGAGGGGTCGTGCGTCGGGATGTCACGGCGCCGGCGCTCGAGCCGCGCCCGTGGATCATCCTAGAGGCGCGTGCATAACCGCTCCGCCATGCGTCTTCGCGGACTCCGCGAGGGCGGCGCGGATAGGATCGACGGGTTCCACCCCTCCCCCCTCCTGGAGCGATCGGATGCCGCCCACCCCCGGCCGCTGGCTGTCGTCGCTGCGACGACTCGTGCACACCGACGATGCGACGTCGCTCGACACGACGCTGCTCCCCGTCATCGACGAGGCGCTCGCCTCGCGCATCCTCGATCTCGCGATCCGCATCGGCGAGACCATGCTCGTCGTCGGAGCTCCGGCGAACGAGGTGACGCTGACCATCGTGCGCGTATGCGGCGCGTACGGACTCGACCCCGTCCACGTCGACGTCACCTACAACTCCATCACCATCGCGCACAGCCGCCCGGGCGCCTCCCACCCCACGACACTTCTGCGCGTCGTGCGAGGGTCGGTCCCCGACCACGCGAAGCTGCAGCGCCTGCAAGCACTCGTCACCGAGATCACCGGCGGCCTCGCCCTCGACGACGCGATCGCCCGTTGCCGGGCGATCCGACGGCTCCCGTTCCGCTATCGCCCCGCGATCGTGATCGCCTCCCAAGCCACCCTCGCCGCCGGGGTCGCGATCATGTTCGGGGCCAACTGGCTCGCGCTGGTGCTGTCGTTCATCGCCGCCGCACTGGCCGCGACGACGCAGTACGTCATGGCCCGTGCGCGCGTACCGTACTTCTTCGCGCAGATCGCCGGCGGGTTCGTGCTCACCGTGGTCGCCGCGCTCTCCCCTCTGCTGCAGTACACCGGCATCGAGGCGGCCGCCGCGATCAGACCGTCGGTGATCGTGGCATCCGGGATCGTGCTCATGCTCGCCGGTCTCACGGTCGTAGGAGCAGCGCAGGATGCGATCGACGGCTTCGCGCTGACCGCGACCGGGCGCATCCTCGAGCTGACGACGCAGACGCTGGGCGTGGTGCTCGGGATCCTCGCGGGCCTCGAGACGGTGCGGGTGATCGGACTGGGGATGTCACCGCCGTCGAACGCCCTCCCCCTCGGACCGGTCGTGTTCCAGTTCGTGGGCGCCGCGGTGATCGCCGTCGCCGTCGCGGTCTTCAACGGCGCGGGGGCGCGCATCATCGTCGTCAGCGCCGCGTTGAGCCTGGTCGCGTGGGCCGGTTACGTCGCCGCGACCGGACTCGGTTTCGAGGTCGCGGCCGCGAGCGGCGTGGGCGCGTTCATCGGCAGCTTCGTCGGCATCGTCGTGGCCTACCGGCTGCACGTGCCCTCGGTCGCCATCACCACCGCGGCGATCCTGCCGCTCGTGCCCGGAGCCGCGGTCTTCCGCGGTCTGCTGGGCATCGTGGAGTCGGGCGACGACCCCGCCGTGCTGATGACCGGTGTCACCACCCTCGCGGGCGCGGCGACGATCGGCATCGCCCTGGCGGTGGGCGCGTCGCTCGGCATCTACCTCGGGCAGCCGGTGCGGGCGACGTTGTCGAGCGTGACGCGGGTGCGGGCGCGGGCGCGGGGGTAGAGCTCTCGCCGCGGGTTCGTCTCGGGTGGGGGCACGCTCCCGTCTGGTGCGCGTCTCACCGCGCGGAGCTCAGAGGGTGCGGCGTCCCTCGAACGCGCGCCCGAGCGTCACCTCGTCGGCGTACTCCAGGTCGCCGCCGACCGGCAGGCCCGACGCGAGTCGCGTGACACGGATCTCGAGGGTGTGCAGCAAACGGCTCAGGTAGGTCGCCGTCGCTTCGCCCTCGAGGTTGGGGTTGGTGGCGAGGATCACCTCTTGCACGGTCCCGTCGGCGAGGCGCTGCATGAGCTGCGTGACGCGCAGATCGTCGGGGCCGATGCCCGCGATCGGGCTGATGGCCCCACCGAGCACGTGGTACAGACCGCGGAACTCGCGCGTGCGTTCGATCGCCGCGACGTCTTTGGCGTCTTCGACGACGCAGATGAGGGTCGCGTTGCGACGCGGGTCGCGGCAGATCGAGCAGCGCTCCTGTTCGGAGACGTTGCCGCAGATCTCGCAGAACTTGACCTTGTCGCGGATCTCGCCGAGGAGCGTCGACAACCGCGACACATCGAACGACGGCGACTGCAGGATGTGGAAGGCGATGCGCTGCGCCGACTTCGGGCCGATCCCGGGCAGGCGCCCGAACTCGTCGATCAGATCTTGGACGATGCCGTCGTACATCAGCTGAACCTCGTCGGGGGCTCGTAGGGTTCGTCACGCACGTAGGTGGCGCCGAGCATCTGCCGCACCACCGCTTCACCGTAGCGCTGCACACCCCCGCGGAGCGGTGCCATCCGGGGCACGACGACGGGCGGCAGCGGCGCCTCGGTCTCGTCGGCGGGCGGGATCACGTCGTCGTCGTCGACCTCGTCGGGCGCCGGGACGGACGGCGCGACCTCGCGCGGCGGCAAGACCGCACCGGAATGCGGGGCGGTCTGTGCCGGCTCGATCACGGCGTCGTCGGGTTCATCGTCGACGGCCAGAGCGGTGGGGGCACCGTCCGACGACGGGATGGGGGCGACCGCCCATTCCGTCACCGACGACGCGTAGGGCGCCGAGGTGGAGGCCGAGCGCGAACCGGATGCCGGGGGAACCGGCCCTCGCGAACTCGCCGGTCCGGACGACGGCGCGTCGGCCGGGCGCCGAGGTGATCCACCGGACCCCCCGTCGCCGTCGAGGCGGGCGAGGTACTTCACGCGCACGCCCAGGACCGCCTGGATCGCCTGACGCAGATCTTCGCTCGGGCCGCCCTCGGGGGTACGGGTCTTGAACGCCGTGAGATCCGCCGTGGTGCGGAAGCCCAGGGTGAGCACGTCGGCGTCGAACGCGGCGACGGTGGCCGTGGACACCACCAACCACGACGACCTGCTGGCGACTTCGAGCTGGCCGAGCACCTCGGGCCAGGCGTCTCGCACGTGTCCCAGTTCGATCGGGCCGACGGGGATGGCGGGCGGGGTCGGGGCGACCGGCTCGAGGGGCGTCGGGTCGTCGGCGGGGGCGTCCGCACCCGTCGTCGCGGACGACGTCGAGGGAGCGGATGCCGCACCGGCGGGCGCGGAAGGAGCGATCGGCTCCGCCGCCGCGGGGCCGTCGGAGCGTTCGCTCGAAGGGCTCGGTGTGCTTGTCGGCGTGGGGCCGGCGGGCGCAGGCTCGACGGTGGCGGGAGTCGCCTCGGTCGGGGTGCGCGCCTCGGACGGGCGAGCGGGCGGGGTCGGTGTGTCCGAGGGGGCGCTCGACGCGGCCTCGCCGGCCGGGGCCTCGCTGGTCCGCGCGTCGCCGGTCGGGGGCTCGCTGGTCGGCGTTGCGGGGCTCGGCGGTACGCCGTCCTCCGTCGGGACGGAAGCGCTCCTCGCCGAGGAAGGGCTCGACGCGACGTCTGGGCCCTGGGGCGGTGCACCCTCCGCCACAGAGCTCGATGCGCCGGGGGCCGACGTCGTCGGCCTCTCGGAGCCGGGCATAGGGGCGGTGTCGAAGGGGTGGGCGTCGCCGTCGTCGTCGAAGGGCGGCGGGGCATCGTCGTCGGTGAACGGCGGTGGCGCATCGTCGTCGGCGGGGAGCGGGGACCCGGGTCGGGCCGACGACCCGGACGCGTTCTGCGGGCCGGCGGAGCCCGGCTGAGCGATGCGCGAGGTCGTCGCCGCGGACGAGGGGGCATCCGCCTGCGATCGGGACGAGGACGCGCCGGGGTCGGCGATGCCGGGAGCGGCCACCGGCGTCGACACGGGCCGCGCGGGACCGGGGGACGCGACGGTCGGCGCGACGCCCGGTGATGCCACGGTCGGTGCCGCTGCAGGCGACCCCGTCGGCGCGGCGCCCGGTGATGCCACAGCGGGCGCGGCCGCGCCGGGCGAGGCCACGGGCGGTGCAGCGACGCCGGGGGCGGCGATGCGGGGCGCACCCGGCGACGCGATGGCGGGCGATGCGATCGACGGCGATGCGACCGGGGGCGATCCGGCCGCGGGGGCGGCGATGCGCGGCGCGCCCGGCGCCGACCCCCCGTCGCGCGAGGCGGCGACGCCGGGCGCGGCGATGTCGGCGGCGGGCGAGGCCGGGCGCCCCGTCGCGGGAGCGACGGGGGCGGAGGCTCCCGCGTGCGCGACGTCGAGGTCGTGGGCGGTCGCCGGGGCGGTGCCCTGCGGGACGCCGGCGTGGGTGAGCACACGGGCCACGAGCAGCTCGAGCTGCAGACGCGGAGAGGTGGCCCCCGTCATCTCGTCGAGCGCGGCGACGACGAGGTCGGCCGTCCGCGACAGGCGGTGCACACCGAAGGCGGTGGACTGCCGGGCCATGCGCTCGAGTTCGTCGTCGGGGACGCCGCGCAGCACGGCCGAGGCTCCCGCGCCGGTGGCGGCCACCACGATCAGGTCGCGAAGCCGTTCGAGCAGGTCGTCGACGAAGCGGCGCGGGTCTTGACCGGTCTGCACGACGCGGTCGACCGCGGCGAACGCCCCTCCCCCGTCGCCCGCGGCGAACGCGTCGACGACCTCGTCGAGGAGCTCGGAGTGGGTGTAGCCCAGCAGCGCCACGGCCCGCTCGTAGCGCACGAGCACATGCCCCGCGGCATCCGCGTCGCTGCCGGCGATGAGCTGGTCGAGCAGTGACAGCGTGTCGCGCGGAGACCCTCCCCCGGCGCGCACGACGAGGGGCAGGACTCCGGCCTCGACGCCGACGCCCTCGCTCTCGCAGAGCTCCTGCACGTACTCGAGCATGGCTGCGGGCGGGACGAGACGGAACGGGTAGTGGTGGGTGCGCGAGCGGATGGTGCCGAGCACCTTCTCGGGCTCGGTGGTGGCGAAGATGAACTTCACGTGCGCCGGGGGCTCTTCGACGAGCTTGAGCAGGGCGTTGAAGCCCTGCTGGGTGACCATGTGGGCCTCGTCGAGGATGAAGATCTTGAAGCGGTCGCGGGCGGGCGCGAAGATCGCGCGCTCACGCAGATCGCGGGCGTCGTCGACGCCGTTGTGGCTGGCCGCGTCGATCTCGACCACGTCGAGCGACCCGCCGCCGCCGCGGCCGAGCTCGACGCAGCTGTCGCACACGCCGCACGGGGTGTCGGTGGGGCCGGCTGCGCAGTTGAGGCAGCGGGCGAGGATGCGGGCGGACGTGGTCTTGCCGCAGCCGCGCGGACCCGAGAACAGATAGGCGTGGCCCACGCGGTCGCTGCGCAGGGCGGTCATGAGCGGCTCGGTCACCTGCGACTGCCCGATCATCTCGCCGAACGCCTCGGGGCGGTATCGGCGGTACAGGGCTGTCGTCACCCCACCAGCCTACGGCGTCCCTCCGACATCGCTTCCGTGACCGGCTCCGACCGGGGCGCCGCCGCCCGAGCTCGCCGATGTCGAACCCCGCGCGAGCCCCCCGACGCGCTCCCGAACAGGGGATGCCACCGGGACAGGCCGATCCCCCGGCATCCGCCCTGTTCTCGGCGGTTCCCCTGTTCTCGACGACCCACGCACCCCCGCAACGACGAACGCGGCGACACCCCGGGAGGGATGCCGCCGCGTTCGAGCAGGATCAGAAGCCGCCGTCGAGGCCCACCGCGATGGGCGACTCGTCGTCGCTCACGAGCGGGATCGCCGCGGTCACGATCGGCACCGACGCCGACAGCAGCGTGCCGTCCTCGCGCACGGATCCCTCGAGCTGGCGGATCGAGGGGCGCCCCGGACGCACCGGACCCTGGCCGTGCAGCGCCACGCGCACGGTCTCGCCCGGCGCCACCGTGTAGTCGACGTCGCGCACCGCGAACGCGACGGGGCCGCCCTCTCCCCCGGCCCGCAGCGTCAGCGCGGTGGCGGTGAGGGTGACGTCGAGGCGGGTGCCGTGCCAGTGCAGCACGTACGACAGCTCGGGCCAGTCGGCGGGCAGGCGCGGGTCGAAGGTCAGGCGGCCGAAGTGGTCGCGCATGCCGCCGAAACCGCTCACGAGCGCCGTCCACACGCCGCCGGCCGATGCGACGTGCACGCCGTCGGAGGCGTTGTGGTGCAGGTCGCCGAGGTCGACGAACGCGGCCTGACGGAAGTACTCCAGCGCGAGGTCCTGATAGCCCACCTCGGCGGCCAGGATCGACTGCACGACGGCCGACAGCGTGGAGTCGCCCGTGGTCAGCGGGTCGTAGTACTCGAAGTCCGCGAGCTTCTCGGCATCCGTGAAGTGGTTGCCCTGCAGGAACAGCGCGAGCACCACGTCGGCCTGCTTCAGCACCTGGTACCGGTAGATCACCAGCGGGTGGAAGTGCAGCAGCAGGGGGCGCTGGTCGGGCGGGGTGTTCTCGAGGTCCCAGATCTCGCGCTCGAGGAACACGGCGTCCTGGGGATGGATGCCGAGGGCCTCGCTGAACGGGATGTGCATGGCCTCGGCCGCCTTCTCCCAGCCCTCGGGCTCCGAGGGGTCGAGGTTCATGCGGTCGGCCATGTGGGCGTAGGCGTCGGGGTCGTGCTCGGCGAGGTCGCGCACCGTGCGGGCGGCGAAGCGCAGGTTGAAGCGCGCCATGACGTTGGTGAAGAGGTTGTCGTTCACGACCGTCGTGTACTCGTCGGGCCCCGTCACGCCGTGGATGTGGAACGAGTCGTGCTCGCCGTCGGCGGCGGCGTCGCTGGAGCGCCAGAAGCCGAGAGTCGACCACAGGCGCGCCGTGTCGACGGCGATGTCCACGCCCTCGCGGGCGAGGAACTCCTCGTCGCCCGTCGCCCGGACGTACTTGGCGAGCGCGAAGGCGACGTCGGCGTTGATGTGGTACTGCGCGGTGCCGGCGGCGTAATACGCCGATGCCTCCTCGCCGTTAATCGTGCGCCACGGGAACAGGGCGCCCGCCTCGTTGAGCTGGTGCGCGCGCTTGCGGGACGCGGGGAGCATGAGGTACCTCATGCGCAGGGCGTTGCGCGCCCACAGCGGCGACGTGTACGCGAGGAACGGCAGGACGTAGACCTCGGTGTCCCAGAAGTAGTGGCCGCTGTAGCCCGACCCCGTGACGCCCTTCGCGGGCACGCCCTGCCCGTCGGCGCGGGCCGCGGCCTGCGCCAACTGGAACAGGCACCAGCGGGTCGCCTGCTGCAGGTCGCCATGACCGCCGATGCGCACGTCGGAGCGATCCCAGAAGTCGGCGTACCAGGCGATCTGCTGCTCGACGAGGCGGTCGATGCCCGTCTCGACCGCCCGGTCGAGGGTGCGGCGGCAGCGGTCGAGGAGCTCGCCCGTGGGCACACCACGCGAGGTGTGGTAGCTCACCAGCTTGGTGATGGTGGTCGGAACGCCGGCCCGCGCGTGCACGCGGTAGACGTTCTTCGCGATGTCGGGCTCGATGAGTCGCCGCGAGGTGTACTCGTTCTGCGTGTCGACGAGGTGGTCGGCGATGACGGCGAGGGTCATACCCGATTCGCTGACCTCGTAGCTCAGCGCCGAGCGTTCGCCGTCCTGCCAGTACTCGCGCGGCTGCAGCACGCGGTCGCTGAGCTTCTCGGTCTTACGCGGGTCGAATCCGGACTGCGTGGATGCCATCGGCGAGCCGCCGTAGATGCCCTCGCCATCCTGGCGGTTGAGCAGCTGGCTGCTGACCGTGACGGGCGCGTCGGAGTCGAGGACGGTGACGGTCAGACGCAGCACGGCGAGGTGCTTCTCGTCGAACGACACGAACCGCTCGTCCTGGATGCGCACGCGCTTACCCGAGGGCGTCACCCACAGGATGTCGCGACGGAGGATGCCCTGGCGCATGTCGAGCACGCGCTCGTACTCGCGCACGTCGGCGACGTCGAGCGAGAGCGGCTCGTCGTCGACGTAGACGCGCATGACCTTGGCATCCGGTGCGTTGATGATCGTCTGGCCGACCTCCGCGAAGCCGTACGCCTGCTCGGCGTGACGGATCGGGAAGGTCTCGTGGAAGCCGTTGATGAACGTGCCCTGCTCGAGGGCGAAGCGCCCCTCGATGGAGTTGCCGCGCAGGCCCAGGTAACCGTTGCCGACGGCGAAGAGGGTCTCGGTGACCCCCACGTCGTCGAGGGAGAACTGGGTCTCGACGAGTCGCCACTCGTCGATGGGGAAGCGATCGCGATCGATCATCGGGCGGGCCTTCCGGTGGCGGGTTCGGGTCGGCACGAGCGGGCGGCATGCCGCTCGGGCGGGTGAGGTTCGGGGGCACCGTCCGCAGACGGAGCGAGGGACGCCGCGCGCAGGCGACGGCTCAGTCTACGAACGCGGCGAGGTCGTCGACGACCACCGTCGCGCCGGCGGTGGAGAGGTCGTCGGCGCCGACGCCGCGGTCCACGCCGACCACCACGCCGTAGCCGGCCGCGACGGCCGAGCGCACGCCGCTCAGCGCGTCTTCGACCGCGACCGATCGCGCGGGATCGACGCCCAGCATGCGGGCGGCCTCGGCGAACACGTCGGGGGCGGGTTTGGATGCCAGATGGTCGCGCTCGGCGACCACGCCGTCCATCACGACGGGGAACCGGTCGCGCAGCCCCGCGGCCTCGAGCACCTCGACGGCGTTCTTCGAGCTCGAAACGACCGCGATCGGGGTGCCGGCGGCCTGGAGCACGTCGAGGAGGGCGACGGACCCCGGATAGGGACGGATGCCCTCGCTGCGGAGGATGCGGGAGAACACCTCGTTCTTGCGGTTGCCGACGCCGCACACGGTGTCTTCGCGGGGGTCGTCCGACGGGTCGCCCCACGGCACCTCGACGTCGCGGCTGCGCAACAGGCTCGCGACCCCGTCGTAGCGCTTCTTTCCGTCGACGTATTCGAAGTAATCGCGGTCGGTGTAGGCCGGTTCGATCTTCCACGCCGCGAACAGCTCGTCGAACATCGTCTTCCACGCGCGCATGTGCACCTCGGCGGTGGGGGTGAGAACCCCGTCGAGGTCGAACAGCACGCCGTCGAACGAGGTGAGGTCGGGCAGGTCGGGGCTGTCGGTCACGGCGTGCTCCAGATCGGGGTGCGGTGGCGCGGGCGCCCGGAGCGCCGCCCCTCCAGCGTAGTGGCGGGGCGACGCGGCGAGGGGCTATCGCGCGGTGACCGAGAGGGCGCGTCCGCCGATCCACACCTGGGACGGATGCCAGTCGGCATCCCACTGCACGAGATCGGCCGCCGCCCCCTCGGCGACGTGACCGATGTCGGTGCGCCCCAGCGAGCGCGCGGCGTTCTCTGTGCAGGCCGACAGGACGGCGGCGGGGTCGAGCCCCGCGGCGATCATGCGGCGCACGCCCTCATCCAGCACGATGCCGGCACCGGCGATCGTGCCGTCTCGTCGCCGGCCGAGCCCGTGGGCGTCGTTGGCGACCGGCTGACCGCCGAAGTCGCACCACCGGTCGGTCTCGAGCCCCGCGGTGACGATCGCGTCGGTGACGCCGACCGTGCGTCGAGCGGCGGAGGCGAGCACGAGCGAGACCACGCTGGGGTCGAGGTGCTGCCCGTCGATGATCGTGCCGACGAAGAAGCGGTCGTCGGAGAGCACCGCGCCGGGGACCCCGGGTTCGCGCGGTTTGAGGGGGCGCTGGGCGTTGAAGACGTGGGTGGTCATCGTGGCGCCGGCGTCGCCCGCCGCGTGCACCTGCGCGGCGGTGGCGTCGCTGTGCCCGACCGCGACGACGTAGCCCTCCCCGGCGAGACGGTGGACGGCTTCGAGCGCGCCGGGGAGCTCCGGGGCGAGGGTGACGGTGCGCAGCGCGGCGCGGGCCGCGGGGCGCTCGAGGAGGGTGTCGAGGTGCTCGCGGGCGGGGGCGAGCATGAGGTCGGCGCGGTGCGCGCCCTTGCGGGCGGGCGAGAGGAACGGGCCCTCGAGGTGCGCGCCGAGGACACGGGCGACGGGTTCGTCGGCGAACCGCTCCTTCGCCCGTCCGACGCGCTCGAGGGCGGCGACGGTGTCGGGCAGGGGCGCGGTGATGACGGTCGGCTCGATCCCGGTGACCCCGCGCGCGGCGAGCCCGGCGAGGAGAGTTCGCCACCCCGCCTCGTCGGCGGCCGCCACGTCGACTCCGAACGAGCCGTTGACCTGGAGGTCGAGCATGCCCGCCGTCACGACGCCGTCGACGACGTCGTGATCGACGCTCTCGTCCCCCGTCGCCGGGCGGATGCGGGTGATCCGCCCCGCGGCGATCTCGAGGACGACGGGGCCCACGAACGATCCCCCGATCAGCGCCCGCGCGGCACGCAGGCGCATCACAGCCCCTGCCCCGCCGGCTTCCCGGCGTAGGTGGTGCGGTAGTAGTCGACGAAGGCGAGCTGGCTCGCGGCATCCTCGTCGACGACGACCGTCGCGTGGGGATGCAGCTGCAGCACCGAGGCCGGCCACCGCGCCGACACGGGTCCCTCGACCGCCTCGCGCACCGCTTGCGCCTTGCCGCGGCCGAAGCCGAGCATGATCGCGTGACGGCTGTCGAGGATCGTCGCCAGCCCCTGCGTGAGGCAATGGGTGGGGACCTGATCGATGTCGCCGTCGAAGAACCGGGCGTTGTCCTGCCGTGTGCGGGGGGTGAGGGTCTTCAGTCGCGTCCGACTCGCGAGGCTCGACATCGGCATGTTGAAGGCGAGGTGACCGTCGGTTCCGATCCCGAGGATCTGCAGATCGATGCCTCCCGCGTCGCGGATGCGCTGCTCGTACGCGGGACCGGCCTCCAGCGGCGGGACCTCGAGGTCGCCCGGGCCGAGGATCGCGTCGGGGGCGAAGTCGACGTGCTGCTCGAGCTCGGTGCGGATGAACTCGCGGTACCGCTCGGGGTGACCGGCGGGCAGCCCGACGTACTCGTCGAGCAGGAACGCCCGCACCCGCGCGAAGCTCAGGTCCCCGTCCCGGTGACGGCGCGCGAGCTCGCGGTACACCGGAAGGGGCGTCGAGCCCGTGGCGAGGCCGATCACCGCCGACGCAGTGGCGTGCAGCAGGGCGGTGTAGGCGTCGGCGACGACGCGGGCGGCATCCTCGGGGGTGGGGACGACGACGACCTCCATCACCGTCCCCCTCTCGCTCGGGCGCCGAGGGCGCGGCATCCGTTCGTCATCACAGCACCTCGAGGATGTCGTTCTTGAGCATCTCGGCGCGGGGGCCGAAGACGGCCTGCACGTTGTCGCCGACCTCGAGCACCCCGGCGGCGCCGAGCTGCTTCAGTCGTGCGTGGTCGACGAGTGTGCGGTCGGCGACCTCCATGCGCAGGCGGGTGATGCAGGCGTCGACGTGCTTGAGGTTGGCGCGGCCTCCGAAGGCGTCGATGAGCTGCTCGGCGGTGGACCCGGTGGGAGCCGGGGCGGGCGCAGCGGCTGCGGCAGTGTCGGTGGCGGTGGCGACGGCCGGCGCGGACGGGGCGATCGGCGTTCCGGCGGCGGGGTCGGCGTCGGCGTCGACCGCGGGGGCGTCGCTCGTCGGGGCGGACAGGTCTTCGCGGCCCGGGGTGCGCAGGTTCCACTTCTTGATGACGAGGCGGAACAGGAGGTAGTAGACGCCGAAGTAGATCACGCCCATCACCACCAACAGCCAGATGTTGTTCGCCGCCGGCGCCGTGCCGTACAGGAGCAGGTCGAACAGTCCCGCGGAGAACGAGAAACCGAGGTGGATGTCGAGCAGGTAGGCGACGGCGAGCGAGATGCCGGTGAGCACCGCGTGCACCACGTAGAGCGGGAACGCGACGAACATGAACGCGAACTCGAGCGGTTCGGTGATCCCGGTCAGGAACGCCGTGAGGCCGGCGGCGCCCAGGATGCCGATCGCGGCCTTGCGCTGCGCGGGATTGGCCAGGTGGATCATGGCGAGCGCGGCGGCGGGGAGACCGAACATCAGGACAGGGTAGAAGCCCGAGGTCAACGCACCCGCGGTGGGATCGCCCGCGGCGAAGCGGGTGAGCTCACCGGTGACGACGCTGCCGTCGCCCTTCGTATACGAGCCCTGCAGGAACCACACGTAGGAGTTGAGGATGTGGTGCAGCCCCACGGGGATGAGCATGCGGTTGGCGAATCCGTAGACGAAGGCGCCGATCGCGCCCGTGCCGCCGATGAAGGCCCCGAGGCCCGTCAGGCCGGTGTCGAAGATCGGATAGAAGTAGCTGAGCCCGAACCCGACGACGAGGCTCGCGAGCGAGACGACGATGGGAACGAACCGGCGCCCACCGAAGAATCCCAGGTAGGACGGCAGTTGGATGGTGTGGTACCGGTCGAACAGCCACGCCGTGAGCAGGCCGATGACGATGCCGCCGAACACGCTGTAGTTGATCTGCACCTGATCGCCCGCGGCCGTGGTCTGCCCGGCGAGCACCACCGGCGACATCGCCTTGAACACGTTCGCGAGCACGAGGTATCCGACGACGGCCGCGAGCGCCGTCGATCCGTCGGCCTTCTTCGCGAAGCCGATCGCGACGCCGACCGCGAACAGCAGCGCGAGGTTGTCGAACAGCGCACCGCCGGCCGCGCTCATGGCCTGGAAGAAGGGGCCGATGACCGGCAGGTCGATCTGGCCCAGCAGGTCGGGCTGACCGAGACGGAGCAGGATGCCGGCGGCCGGCAGCACCGCGATGGGCAGCATGAGGCTCTTGCCCAGGCGCTGCATCTGCGCGAAGCCCGGGATTCCACGGCGGCGCGCGGTGGGGACGGTGGTGGCCATGACGGTTCTCTCTCGACGGTGACGGAACGGATCAGACGGACAGAAGGGGGGTACCGGGGGTGATCTCGGCGCCCTCGGCGGCGTGCAGGGACACGTCGTCGGCGGAGCGCTCGAGGACGACCACGGGGACGACGCTGGCGAGGCCCGCCGCGCGGATCGCCGGCACGTCGTAGGCGATGACCGGGGTGCCCGCCGCAACCCGATCGCCCTTGGCGGCATAGGGCGTGAAGCCCTCGCCCTGGAGCTGGACCGTGTCGAGCCCGAGGTGCACGAGCACGCCCACCCCCTCGTCGGTCACGACGACGAACGCGTGCGGGAAGACCTGCAGCAGCGTGCCCTCGACCGGCGAGACGACGTCGACGATCTCGAGAGGCGGCTCGACCGCGACGCCCGGACCCATCGCCCCCTGGGCGAACAACTGATCGGGTACGTCGGCGAGCGGCAGGACGACTCCGACGAGCGGGGACAGGATGACGGTCACGGGGACTCCTCGGGGGCGGCGGTTCGACGGTACGCACCAGCGACCGTCGCTTAGGTTGGGGAAGATCAGATCGTCTTCGCCCGCGCCGACCACGTGGCTCGTACTGGTACGTACCAGTGAAGCTACTGGTCACCGTCGGGCGTGTCAACACCGAAAGTCGACGCCGTCATGCCCCGTCTCCGCGATGCCGACACCCCGCCCGCCGTCACCGCCGGCCCCATTCCCAAGCACGCCCAGTTGCGCGCGATCCTGCTGTCGGACATCGGCAGCACGTGGCCGGCCCACGCGGCCATCCCGTCGGAACGCGAGCTGTCGACCCGCCACGGGGTGAGCAGGGCGACCGTGCGCGAGGCGCTGCGGCAACTGATCGACGAGCAGAAGCTGTACACGGTGCAGGGGAAGGGCACCTTCGTCGCCGGCGAGCGCGTGCAGTCCCAGCTGCACCTCGCGTCGTTCACGGAGGACATGCGTCGACGGGGCATGGTCGCCACGACCCTCGTCCGCCGCGCCGAGAGGGCGATCCCGCCCCTCGACGTGCGCGCAGCCCTCGGCCTCGATGAGGACGAAGAAGCCTGGTCGATCGAGCGTCTGCGCCTGGCCAACGGCATCCCGATGGCCCTCGAGACCGGCTGGTACTCACCGCGTCTCGCCGACGACCTCGGCGAGCAGGACCTCGGCACGTCGCTCTACGGCCTGTTGGCCGAGAGGTACGGCGTCCGCATCGACGCCGCCGAGCAGACGGTGTGGACGGAAGCGGTCGAGGATGCCGTCGCGACGGCGCTCGCGGTGCCTCCCGGGTCGCCGGTCCTGGTGTTCCGGCGCACGTCGCGCTCCGGCGGTCGCGCCGTCGAGCACGTCACGTCGTGGTACCGCGGGGATCGCTACCAGGTGCACATGGCGCTGGCCGGAGGCTGAGTCGACCTCAGGCCGTGACCGACAGCGTCTGCCGGGCGATCTCGAGCTCCTCGTCGGTCGGTACGACGAGCACCTCGACGAGCGAGGCATCGGTGGAGATGCGACGGATGCCGCGCTCGCGCGCCGCGTTGCGCGCGGGGTCGATCTCGACGCCGGCGAAACCGAGGGTGGCCATCGCCTCCGCGCGGACCGCGGGGGCGTTCTCCCCCACCCCCGCCGTGAACGAGATGACATCGACCCCGCCGAGCTGGGCGAGGTAGGCCCCTGCGTAGGCGCGCAGGCGGTGGATGTAGACGTCGAAGGCGAGCCGCGCCGCCGGGTCGCCGGCATCCCGTCGCTCCTGGATGTCGCGCATGTCGGAGACGCCGGCGATGCCGAGAAGGCCGGACCGCTTGTTCAGCAGCGTGTCGAGATCGGCAATGGACATCTCGGCACGACGGGCGAGCTGGAGGAGCACGGCCGGGTCGAGATCGCCCGAGCGCGTTCCCATGACGAGACCCTCGAGGGGGGTGAGCCCCATCGAGGTGTCGACCGAGCGGCCACCCTCGATCGCGGCCACGGAAGCACCGTTGCCGAGGTGGAAGACGATCTGCTTCAGCTCACCGAGGGGGCGCCCGACGAAGGCGGCGGCGGCCTCGCTGACGAACTTGTGGCTCGTGCCGTGGAAGCCGTAGCGACGGATGCGGTGCGCCTCGGCGACCTCGCGATCAATGGCGTAGGTGTACGCCTCGGGAGCGAGGGACTGATGGAACGCGGTGTCGAAGACCGCGACGTGCGGCACGGTCGGAAACGCCTTCTTGGCGGCGACGATGCCGGCGAGGTTCGCGGGGTTGTGGAGCGGCGCGAGCACCGACAGCTCGTCGATGTTGATCTCGACGAGGGGGGTGACCACGGTCGGCGCGAAGAACCGCGCGCCGCCGTGGACGACGCGATGGCCGACCGCGACCGGCGGGTGCTCGTCGAGCGAGGGTCCGTGCGCGGCGAAGGCCTCGAGCATGACGGCGAAGCCGGCGGTGTGGTCGGGGATCTCGCGCTCGATGGTCGAGGTCGCGTCGGTGACCGTGGGCGCCGGGCCCTCGGGCGAGGCGAGGGCCGCCGCCTTCACCGTGTGCCGCGCGACCCCGGTCGACTCCCCGATGCGCTCGACGAGGCCGCTCGCCAGGACTTCTTCGCGCGCCATGTCGAGCAGCTGGTACTTGAACGACGACGATCCGCTGTTGACGACGAGCACGACGCTCATTCGGGGCTCCCCTGGGCCTGGATCGCGGTGATCGCGATGGTGTTGACGATGTCGTCGACGAGCGCTCCGCGCGACAGGTCGTTGATGGGCTTGTTCAGCCCCTGCAGGACCGGTCCGATCGCGACGGCGCCGGCCGAACGCTGCACCGCCTTGTAGGTGTTGTTGCCCGTGTTGAGGTCGGGGAAGACGAACACCGTGGCGCGTCCGGCGACCTCCGATCCCGGCATCTTGGCGCGTGCCACGGCCGCGTCGGCGGCGGCGTCGTATTGGATGGGTCCCTCGACGAGGAGCTCCGGAGCGCGCTCGCGCACCAGGGCGGTCGCCGCGCGCACCTTCTCGACGTCGGCACCGGTGCCGGACTCCCCCGTCGAGTACGACAGCATCGCCACGCGCGGGGCGATGCCGAACTGCTCGGCCGTGGCCGCCGACGACACGGCGATGTCGGCGAGCTGCTCACTGGTCGGATCGGGGATGACGGCGCAGTCGCCGTACACGAGCACGCGATCGGCGAGCGCCATGAGGAACACGCTCGACACCACCGAGACGCCCGGGGCGGTCTTGATGATCTCGAACGCCGGACGGATGGTGTGCGCCGTCGTGTGCGCAGCACCCGAGACCATGCCGTCGGCCAAGCCCAGGTGCACCATCAGGGTGCCGAAGTACGACACGTCGGTCACGGTGTCGGCGGCCTGCGCGTAGGTGACGCCCTTGTGCGCCCGGAGCCGGGCGTACTCGGTGGCGAACTTGTCGACGTGCACGGCGTCGAAGGGGCTGAGCACCTCGGCATCGCGGATGTCGATACCCAGCTCGATCGCGCGCCCGCGCACCTCGATCGGCTCGCCGAGGATCGTCAGGTCGGCGATGCCGCGCGAGAGGACGGTGGCCGCCGCCCGCAGGACGCGGTCGTCGGTGCCCTCGGGCAGCACGATGCGGCGCTTGTCGGCGCGGGCCCGGTCGACGAGGCCGTACTCGAACATGAGCGGGGTGACGACGCTCGGGCGGGCGACGCCGAGCTCGCGCGTGAGCAGCTCGGTGTCGACGTGGCGCTCGAACAGTGCGAGTGCGGTGTCGTAGCGGTGCTGGGAGTCGGCGGCCAGGCGACCGCGCGTGTTCATGATGCGCACGGCGGTGTCGTACGTGCCGAGGTCGGTGGCGATGATCGGCAGCGGCGAGCCGAGGCCGTCGATGAGTCGCACGATCGAGTCGGGCAGCTCGAACCCGCCGTTGAGCACGATGCCCGCCAGCGACGGGAAAGTGCCCGACGCGTTGGCGAGCAGCGCCGCGAGCAGCACCTCGGTGCGGTCGGCCGGGATCACCACGACTGCGGACTCCTTCAGGCGCGGCAGCACGTTGACCATCGACATGCCCGCCACGACCACGCCCAGCACCTCGCGCGTGAGCAGCGCCGGGTCGCCCTTGATGAGCTCGCCCTCGACCGAGCGCAGGACGCCCCGGACCGACGGCGCGATGAGGAAGCGGTCTTCCGGAAGCGCCCACACGGGAACGGTGCGGTCCTCTCCGGCGACCGGAGCGGCGTCGACGACCTGGCGAACGGATGCCACGATCTCGTCGAGGTGGTCGGCATCGGCGCGGTTGGCGATCACGGCGAAGAGCGCCGCACGCTCGTGCTGCAGCTCTGAGATGGCGAGGGAGGCGATCTGACCGACCTCCTGCGGGGTGCGCGCGACCGACAGACCGAGGGTCTCGCTGTGCCCCTGCTGCGCGCGGCCACCGAGAACGAGAAGCACCGGGGCACCGAGGTTGGCGGCGATGCGCGCGTTGTAGGCGAGCTCGGCGGGGCTGCCGACGTCGGTGTAGTCGCTGCCGATGATGACCACGGCGTCGCACTGCGCCTCGACCGCCTTGTAGCGCTCGACGATGCGCGCCAGCGCCGCATCGGCGTCGTCCCGCACGTCGTCGTAGGTGACGCCGACGCAGTCGTCGTACGCCAGGTCGACGCTGTCGTGGTCGAGCAGCATCTCGAGCACGTAGTCGCGTTCGGCCGTCGAGCGCGCGATGGGGCGGAACACCCCCGCGCGCGGCGTGACGCGGCTGAGGGCGTCGAGGACGCCCAGAGCCACGGAGGATTTGCCCGAATGACCTTCGGCCGACGTGATGTAGATGCTCTGCGTCACGCGTCCAGCCTAGAGCGGGCCCCCGACACCGCTTCGGGGTTGCTTCGGCGTCGAGTCATCAGGACGACCCGGCAGCACTATCGTTCCGAAACATGAACGATGCGCGTCCCGGCACCACCGTCCCCGACCACCGCGGTCGCACCGGCCTGCACCTGACCGGTCTCGGCCTCGACCGCAACCCGAGCGTGGTCGTCGAAGACGTCGAGCTGCTCGCTGCGGGCTGGCACGTACTGCGCGCGACCACGTTCCGCTACCGCGGCGACGACGGCACCTGGAGCACGCAGACGCGCGAGACCTACGATCGCGGCAACGGCGCGACGGTCCTGCTCTACGACCCGGCCCGGCGGACCGTGCTGCTCACCCGGCAATTCCGCTACCCCGTGTACGTCAACGACCACCCCGACGGCATGCTGATCGAGACCGCGGCGGGGCTGCTCGACGACGATGACCCGGTGACCGCGATGCGCCGGGAAGCCGAGGAGGAGACCGGGGTGCGGGTCGACGAGGTCGAGCCGGTCTTCGAGGTGTACATGAGCCCCGGATCGGTCACCGAGCGTCTGCACTTCTTCGCCGCCGCTTACGACGGCTCCGCGCGCCACGGCGATCGCGGGGGCCTCGCCGAAGAGGACGAGGAGATCGAGATCCTCGAGTACGACATCGACGACGCCCTGTCGATGATCCGCGACGGGTCGATCCAGGATGCCAAGACGATCATGCTCCTGCAGTGGGCGGTGCTGGACGGGCCGTTCTCCCCCGGCCGCTGACGCGCCGGTGCGATCACGGTCGCGGGGCGCCGTCAATCTCGGCGAAATCTGGGAGGACCGGTTCTCCCGTCGACTGCGTCGGCGCTCCCGCTCCGGCACGGGCGGCCCGTTCCGCCCCGGACCGGAGGATCACGCCGCATACTCACCGCCCTGTATCCCTTCGACGCGGCATCCGTGCTGCAGGCCTTCGGGCCCTTCGTCCTCGCCGGGATCGCCCTCCTCGTCTTCATCGAGTCGGGGGTGCTCTTCCCCTTCCTTCCGGGCGATTCCCTGCTGGTGACGGCGGCGATCCTCAGCGACCCTCTCGGCATCGCTCCGTGGCAGGTGGCTGTCGTCGCGTCGCTCGCCGCACTCGCGGGTGATCAGGTCGGGTTCTGGCTCGGCCGACGCTTCGGCCGGCGACTGTTCCGCGACGACGCGCGCCTGCTCACGACGGCGCGTCTGGCCGAAGCCGAGGCCTTCTTCGCGCGCTGGGGCGGCCTCTCGCTCGTGGTCGGCCGGTTCGTCCCCATCGTGCGCACCTACGTGCCCCTCGTCGTAGGCGCTGCCGACATGCCCTATCGCCGGTTCCTGCTGTGGAACGCCGTCGGCGCCATCGGCTGGCCGTGCGCGATGACCCTGGTGGGGGGTGCTGCTGGGCGGCATCCCGTTCATCGCTCACAACATCGACGTGCTCGTCATCGTGATCGTCGCGGTGTCGGTCCTGCCCGTGGTCATCGCGGCGGTGCGGCGACGTCGCGCGGGCGGCGGGACCGGGCGGTCGGTGGAGGGCCGCCGCTGAAGCGTCGGAGAGCGTCCACCCGTTTCCGGGCAAAGAAAAGACCCTCCGCGCACCCGGTAGAGCCTGGTTACCCTTGCTACGTTTCCGTCCTGGGGGAGTTGGCCTGGATGCCGCCACGCGGAGAGCCGAGTACAGCTTACCCGACCGGCGGGGCCGCTCTCGCCCGCGACCCCTCCCGCAGACGACGACGCGGCCGGGGCGCTTATCGCACCCCGGCCGCGTGTCGGTCGGATGTCAGCGCGACAACCGCACCGTGACGAGCTGGAACGGACGCAGCTCGAGATCCACGACGCCGCCCTGCACAGCGGTCACCGCTGCGGCGTCCACGTCACGCTCCAGCAGGTCGGTCTCGCTCACGCGGGCGACGTCGAAGCCGGCCTCGAGGCGCGCCTGCGTGCGCTCTCCCAGCGCTTCGTAGAGACGGACGACCACGTCGCCCGATCCGTCCTGGGCGAGCTTGACGGCCTCGACGACGACGCCGGGAGCATCGATCGCCACCAGGGGTGCCACGGAGTCCTCCCCGGCATCGGTCACCACCCGCGCGGGCAGGTTGGTGCGGTAGCCCTCGGCGACGGCGTCGAGCACGTCGGCCCCCACGACGATGCCCACCTCGAGGTGGTGCGCGCCCTGGTCCTGCCCCGGGTCGGGGAACATCGCCGACCGGATGATCGACAGGCGCACGAGCGAGAAGGTCCCCCCGCCGTCGCGCTCGTGGCGGGTGATGTCGTGGCCGTAGGTGGAGTCGTTGGTCACGGCGACGCCGAAGTCGGGCTCCGCGACCCGCACCCAGCGGTGCGCGGCGGTCTCGAAACGCGCCGAGTCCCACGACGTGTTCGTGTGGGTCGGGCGCACGATGTGTCCGAACTGGATCTCGGATGCCGCCCGGTCGGTGTGCACGTCGACGGGGACGCCCAGCTTGAGCAGCTTCTGCTGCTCGTGCCAGTCGACGTCGAGCGACAGCCGCACGGTGCGCGCGCCCGCGGCGAGCGCGACGCGCGTGACGATCGTGGACTCGCCGATCGAGCGCTCCACGACGACCGCGTCTGCGTCGACGCGCACGGCATCCGCGCTGTCGAGGGGTGTCGCGTGCCGGCGGTAGGTCTCGTCGATGTCCCACGCGTCCCACTGGGTGGGGGTGTCGCGGAAGACCTCGAACAGCCCCGCCACCTGGCCCGCCGGCACGACCTCGCGCCCCGACACCACGTCGACGAGCGAGATGAGAAGTCCTCGGGCGTCGATCACCGCGTGGACGATGCCGTTGTCGAGCACGAAGCCCGAGCCCTCGGCGCGCGGGGTGACGTCGCGCGCACCCGGTGCGGCGGCGATGCCCAGCGCCGGCGCACCGGCGCGGGCGTGCGGCGCGGCGTTGACCAGCAGCGTGCGGTCGCCCTCGCCGACGAGCGCGCGGAGGCTGTCGGCGATGATCTGCTCGAGCTCGGTGGCGATCGCTTCGTAGTTGCGCTCGGCATCCCGATGCACCCACGCGATCGAGGTGCCGGGGAGGATGTCGTGGAACTGCTGCAGCAGCACCAGGCGCCACAGGCGCTGGAACGCGTCGGCCGGGTAGGCGGCGCCCGTCCGCACGGTCGCGGTGGCCGCCCACAGCTCCGCCTCGCGCAGCAGGTGCTCGCTGCGACGGTTGCCCTGCTTCGTGCGCAGCTGGCTGGTGTAGGTGCCCCGGTGGAACTCGAGGTACAGCTCCCCCGCCCACACGGCCGGGTCGGCGTACTCCGCCTCGGCGGTCTCGAAGAACTCCCGCGGCGTGGAGTGCTTCACGACCGGCGCGCCCTCGAGGGAGTGCGTGCGGGCGATCGTCGCGGTCATCTCACGCGTGGGCCCGCCGCCGCCGTCGCCGAAGCCGTACGGCAGGAGCGAGGTGCGGGCCCGACCCTTGTCGGCGAAGTTGCGCTCGGCGTGGGCGAGGTCGGCCGCGGTGACCTCGGAGTTGTACTTGTCGACCGGCGGGAAGTGCGTGAAGATGCGCGATCCGTCGATGCCCTCCCAGCGGAAGGTGTGGTGCGGGATGCGATTGGTCTCGTTCCACGAGATCTTCTGCGTCAGGAACCACCGGGCGCCGGCGGCCTTCATGATCTGCGGCAGCGCGCCGCTGTAGCCGAACGAGTCGGGCAGCCACACCTCTTCGGTGTCGATGCCGAACTCCTCGAGGAAGAACGACTTGCCCTCCACGAACTGGCGGGCCATGGCCTCGCCGCCGACCATGTTGGTGTCGGATTCGACCCACATGCCACCCACCGGGACGAAGCGTCCCTCGGCGACGCGCGCCTTCAGCCGCTCCCAGAGCGCCGGGTAGTGCTCCTTCATCCACGCGAACTGCTGCGCCGATGACGACGCGAAGACGAACTCGGGGTCTTCGTCCATGAGCGACAGCACGTTGCTGAACGTGCGCGAGACCTTGCGCGCGGTCTCTCGCACCGGCCACAGCCACGCAGAGTCGATGTGGGCATGACCGACCGCGTGCAGCACGTGGGCACTGGATGCCGCGGGCGCGGCCATCAGCGGGGCGAGGACGTCGCGGCCGGCCTGTGCCGTCCCCGCGACGTCTTCGGGATCGACCGCGTCGATCGCGGCATCCATCGCCTCGACCAGGGTCGCGCGGCGCGCGGAGGTCGCGTCGAGCTCGGCGATGAGGCCGTGGAGCAGACGGAAGTCCTGCAGCAGGTTCCACACCGCGAGGTCGCGGAGGCCGATCGACATCTCGCGGAGCACATAGAGAGGAGCGTCGCCCGCGGTCGCGGGGTCGCCGACCGGGGTGGGCTCGAAGGTGAAAAGGCTGCCGACATCGGGATTGGATGCCGCCTCGACAAGCACGTCGACACGACCGTCGGCGTCGACCGCGGCCGGGCTGGCGTTGTTGAACGGCGAGACCCCCTTGATGGGCGCTCCCTCGCGGTTCCAGACGAGCGCCTCGCACTGGAAGCCGCTCTGACCGGCGGTGAAGCCGAGGTCGATGACGAGCTCGGCGACGGTGCCCTCGGGCAGGGCGCCCGCGGCGTCACGCCACGCAGCGGGGATCTCCCCCGACACGGCGAACCAGGTGGTCCCCCACGCGCGGCCCCACGGCGTCCCGATCGCGAACGGGCGGTAGGCGGCATCCCGCGCCTCGGCGAAGGTCACGGGCTCGCCCGGGGCCTCCCACGCCTGGATGTCGAGGGGCTGGCGGGCGCGGTAGACGGCGGGGGCGAGACGCTCCCGGGCGAAGCGTTCGATGCGCATCTCGATGAGCGCGGTGCGGTCGTGCATGGGATGTGTTCCTTGTCTGGGGGGACGGGTCAGCCCTTGACCGCGCCGGCGAGGGCCGACGGGCCGCCGAGTCCGCGCTGTACGAGCACGTACAGGCCGAGGACCGGGAGGGAGTAGACGATCGAATAGGCCGCGAGCTGGCCGTAGGCCACCGCTCCGAACGACCCGAAGAAGTTGAAGATGCTGACCGCGGCCGGCTGATAGTCGGGGCTGAGCAGCAGCACGAAGGGGACGAAGAAGTTCCCCCACGCCTGGATGAACGTGAAGATGAACACCACCGCGATACCGGGACGCATGAGCGGCAGGACGATCTGCACGAGTGTGCGCATCGATCCCGCGCCGTCCATCCACGCCGCGTGCTCCAGCTCGACGGGGACGCCGTCCATGAAGTTCTTCATCATCCAGATCGCGATCGGCAGGGCGCTCGCGGTGAGGAAGAGGATCGTGCCGCCGACGGAGTCGATGAGGTTCAGCTGGACGAACAGGCTGTAGACCGGCACCATGATCGCCGTGATCGGCAGACACGTTCCGAACAGCACCGCGTAGAGGAAGGGCTTTCCGACGCGCATCTTGTAGCGGGACAGCGGGTAGGCCGCGAGAGAGGCGAGCACCACGGTCGCGATCGCGGTGCCGCCCGCGAGCAGCACGCTGTTCCAGAGCGGGAGGAACAGCAGGTCGGGCTTCATCACCGCGGCGAAGTTGTCGAGGGTGATGACCTCGGGCATCTTGATCGCGAGGGTCGGCTGCGCGTCGAGGGACGCGGTGACCAGCCACACCAGCGGCACCACGAACAGGAAGCCGATGACGATCATGAGCGTGTTCGACAGCACGCTCAGCGCGCGCGTGCGCGGAGACGAGAGCGAGGCCTTCGTGCGCGTCGGGGCGGGCGCGGCCGACCGGGCGCGGCGGCCCGTGACCTCGGGGAGGGTGGTGGTGGCGCTCATGACGAGACCTCCTCGCGCAGGGCGCGGACGTAGAAGAACGAGAAGACGGCGCCGATGACGAGCATGATCGTGGCGATCGCGGTGCCGTAGCCGAGCTCGCCGAACTTCAGCCCCTGCTGGTACGCGAGGATCGGCAGCGTCGTGCTCTTGTTGCCGGGGCCGCCGCCGGTCATGACGAAGATGAGCGTGAACACCGACAGCGTCTGCAGGGTCACGATCATGGAGTTCGTGCCGATGGTGGAGCGGATCATCGGGATGGTGACGTGGATGAGGCGCTTGAACCCGCTGGCTCCGTCCATCTCCGCCGCCTCGGTGATCTCGGGCGGCACATCGGCCAGCGCGGCCGAGTAGACCATCATCGAGAAGGCCGTGCCGCGCCAGATGTTGGCGAAGATCACCATGAGCACCGGCAGGGTGAACAGCCAGCTGACGGGCTCGATGCCGAAGACGGCGAGGACGGCATTCAATGTTCCGTTGTCGCGGAAGAACGCGTATGCGGCGAACGCCGCGACGATTTCGGGGAGAACCCACGCGGTGACGACGATCGTGCCGACCACGGCCGTCACGATGCGGTTGCCGGAGCGCATCATCAGCGCCAGGGCCAGGCCCAGGACGTTCTGTCCGATCACGGCCGAGAAGAACACGAAGACGATCGTGTTGATCACCGCGACGGGGAAGTCGGGGGCCTTGAACAACTGGACGTAGTTGTCGAAGCCGACGAAGTCGCTCGCGACGGCCGTCGATCCCGACAGCGTCGCGTTCGTGAGCGAGCCCCACAGCGACACCAGGATGGGGCCGAGCAGGAACACGGCCAGCAGCAGGGCTGCCGGCAGGAGAGGGAGCGCCCGGGCCGACGACCGGAGGCCGCGCGTCTTCACGCGCGACCCCCGGCCGGTTCCGGTCGCCCCGGGGGTAGCCAGGGCGGTCACGATCAGCCCTGCTGGGTGTTGTCTTCGCCCACGATGCCGATGACGGCCTGGTCGTAGGCGGCGGCCGCGTCGTCCACGCTCGACTGACCGGTCATGACGGCTTCCATGGCGACCTGGATCTGGTTCGAGATCTTGTCGTAGTCCTCGGTCGCCGGGCGGAAGTGGGTGGTGTCGACGAAGCTCGAGAAGGTCTCGAAGCTCGGGTTGGCGTCGAGGTACTCGCGGGACTGGGCGACGTCCGCGCGCACGGCGATCTGGCTGTTGTCGATGCCGTAGGCGGTGGCGTTGTCCTTGTTCACGGCGGTGGAGAGGAAGTCCCACGCGGCGTCGGCGTTCTTGGTGTTCTTACCGATCGCGAGGGTCCATCCCCCCGACATGCTGGTGGTGCCGGGCGCCTGGCCGTCCTGCGTCGGCATGGCGGCGATGCCGAGGGCGTCGCTCCACTCGGGCCACGCGGCGGTGCCGCCGTCGACCCACGCGGCCGACTGCCACGAGCCGTCGAGAGCGATGGCGAGCTTCGACGAGGGCAGCCAGTCGGCGGTCACGCTGGTGAAGATGTTGGGGTCGAGCGCCTGCTGCAGCGACGGTCCGAGGCCGCCCTGGTAGACGTCGCTGACGAACTGCAGCGAGTCCTTGAAGCCCTGGCTGCCGACGACCCACTTCTTGCTGTCGGTGTCGTAGAGGGTGTCCTCGGTGCCGTACATGAGCATCTCGAGCCCCTGCATGGATGCCGCCTCGCCGGCGGTCTTGCCCGAGTAGACGTTGATCGGGATGACGTCGGGGTTGGATGCCTTGACCTTCTCGGCGGCCGAGAGGATGTCGGCCCAGGTCTTGGGCTGCCACGGCACGGAGATGCCGGCGGCCTCGAAGAGGGCCTTGTTGTACCAGAGGCCGCGGGTGTCGGTGCCGAGCGAGACGCCGTAGGACTTTCCGTCGGGGCCGAGACCGGCCTGCTTCGCCCCCTCGGCGAACTGCGACCAGTCGTCCCACTTCGCGAGGTAGTCGTCGAGCGGCAGGAGGTAGCCGGCCGCAGCGTCGGACTGGATCTTGAACGTGTCTTCGTACTGCACGTCGGGAGCGGTGCTGGCCGACTTGTTCATCAGCGCGAGCTTCGTGTAGTAATCCGCGCCCTCGGCCTGGATCGGGACGAGCTCGACCGTCATGCCCTCGTGCGCGGCCTCGTACTGCTTCTTGGCGTTCTCCATCAGCGTCTGCATCTGGTTGAACGTCGCCGTGGTCTGGTACGCGACTCGGATCGTCTTCGAGTCCGCCGCGTCGCCGCTGCCACCGGAGCAGCCGGCCAGAGCCACGGTCAGGGCGGTGGCGGTCAGAAGACCGGTCGCCATCGTCAGTTTCTTCATGGAAGCTCCCTTGCTCGGGTGGAGACACCGCGTCGCCAGAACCTTTTATAAATCAAATGGACTAACTCGGCAAGTCAGGGCAGCCGCAGCGAGGTAACGATCGCGACACGCCCCGCTATGAACGGTCCGGGCCGCGTCAGAGCGCGATCATCATGCGCGCCGGCCGGGCCGCGAACGCGCCGTCCAGCATCAAGCACGCGGCTCCCACGGCCGCCACATCGAGCCCGACCACCGAACGCCGCACGATGATCGGCAGCGTCGCCGTCGACGCGGGATCCGAGGCGACATGCTCCGCGACGATGTCGGCGAGCACCCCGGAAAGGCGTTCCCACGCGGGACCGCCGAGCACGACCTCGTCGACGTCGAGGAGGTTGTTGGTCACCACGAGAGCCCGCGCGATCCGCTCCCCCGCCCGCCGCAGCACTCCCGCGGCCGCGTGGCGGGGATCCGCCGCATCGCGCACGAGACGGTCGAGGCCCGAGCGCGGGTCGGCGTCGAGGTACCCGGCCTCGGCGATGAGCACGCGCGGTTCGATCGACACCCCCAGGCATCCTCGCGACCCGCACGCGCACAGAGGTCCGTCCGCATCCACGACCACGTGCGCGATGCCCCCGGCGTTGCCGGTCCGCCCGCGCACCGGAGCGCCCGCCACCGCGAGCCCCATGCCGACGCCGGCGCCGTAGTACAGGAACATCGCGTCGCTGAGCACGTCGGAGCGATCGAACCACATCTCGCCGACCATCGCCGCGGTGACGTCCTTCTCGACGATGACGGGCAGCCCCGTCGCCGCACCGAGGTCTTCGCGCACGTTCACGTTGTGCCACTGCGGCAGCAGCGGCGGATCGAGAAGGCGTCCGCCACGGGCGTCGAACGGCCCGGGGGCGGCGACGCCCACCCCGAGAACGAGCTCGCGCGGCACCCCCGCACGCTCGACGATCGCGTCGACGGCCGCGCCCACGGCCGTCACCAGGGCTTCGGGAGCGACCTCGCGGAGCCCGGGGATCTCGTCGTGCGCGATGACCTCCCCCGCCATGTCGACCACGACGATCGTGTCGACGACGGGGTCGAGGTGCACCCCCACGGCGAACCGCGAGCGCGGCTCGAGCTTGAGCAGCGTCCGCGGCTTGCCGGGGCCGGAGATGACCTTGCCCGCCTCGATGATGAGACCGTCATCGGCGAGACGGCGGGTGACGTTGCTGAGCGTCTGCGCGCTCAGACCGGTGCGCGCCGAGAGCTCGACACGACTCAACCCCTCCGGCGAGCGACGGATGAGGTCGAGCACCAGCGTCTGGTTGTACTCGCCGACGGCGGGCAGATTGGAACCCGTACGCATGTTCCCCGCCCTCACTCGCCGGCCCGCGGCGCGGTCCTCGGTCTCAGGGTAGACCCGGCCTCAGGACTGCAGCGCGAGCGCTGCCGCCCCCAGCAGGGGGCCGTCGCCGTCGAGACCCGAGCCGACGATGCGGCACCGGCGCGCGTAGGCGTGCAGCGCCGCCGCCTCGGCGGCCGCGCGCACCTGGGCGACGTAGTCGGGGGCCACCTGCGAGAAGCCGCCCGCGATGGCCACGGCCTCGAGATCGCACAGTGTCGCCGCCGCTGCGATCGCCTGCCCGACGGCGATGGCCGAGCGGCTGACGGCGGCGATGGCGATCGCGTCCCCGGCCGCGTGGGCGGCGGCGAGGTCGAGCCCCGTCTCACCCTCCCACCCGTGCGCCTGCGCCCAGGCGACGGTCCCGGGGCCGGCCGCGACGGCCTCGAGGGTGGATGCCACGACCTCGTCGCCCTCGATGGTGCGCACGAACGTCTGGCCCAGGTGGCCCGCGTTGCCGCTGGCGCCGGGAACGGGCCGACCGCCCAGGATGAGTCCGCCGCCCACGCCGGTGGACACCACGATCGCCATCGCGTCGTCGCAACCCACGAGCGCTCCGCGCCAGTGCTCGGCGAGAGCGATGCAGGTGCCGTCGAGGGCGAGGCGGATCGGGCCGTCCACGAGCCCCCCGAGCACCTCGTCGATCGGGAGACCGGCGGCGAGGGGCAGGTTCAGGGGCGAGACCGAGCGGGAGGGCAGGTCGACGGGGCCGGCACTGCCCACACCGATCGCGCCGACGCGGGCGCCGTCGACGGCGGCGAGCGCCGCGGTGGCGGCCTCGCGGATGTTGCGGGCGATCTCGTCGCGGTCCGCGGCCCTCCCGGTCGGACGCCGGGTCACGCTCGCCCGCTCGACCTCGCCGGCGAGCGAGACGAGGGCGGCATCCACCTTCGTCCCGCCGATGTCGACGGCGAGCACGTGCGTGACGGCGGGCAGGGACGGGGTGGTGTGCGACATGCGCGGGCTCCTCGGGTGGACCAACGCTCCCCGATCCTAGGGGCCCGAGCATCCGCCGAGTGACGCCTGTGTGCCGCGTCGTTTCGGGCCCCCGCCCATGCCGAGCGGGTTACGATCAGGTCACGGCGGCGACGACGCGCCTCCACCCCGCGACGCAAGGGATGCCATGGACGAGACGGTCACGCCCGAGGCGGCATCACGACTCCGCCGCCCCGACACCACCGCTCGGCCCGCGGCCGACGCGCCCCTCGACGCAGAGACGTTCGCCCGTCTGACCGGGGGAATCCTGGCATCCGTGTCGCAGGTGATCGACGGCAAGCCGGAGGCGGTCCGAAGCGCTCTCATCGCCCTCCTCGCGGAGGGGCACCTGCTGATCGAAGACGTGCCCGGGGTCGGCAAGACGATGCTGGCGCGGGCCCTCGCGGCCACGATCGACGCCGACGTCCGTCGCATCCAGTTCACCCCCGACCTGCTTCCGGGCGACATCACGGGCGTGTCGGTGTTCAATCCGGTGCAGCGGCAGTTCGAGTTCACCCCCGGCGCGGTCTTCGCCCACATCGTCATCGCCGACGAGATCAACCGCTCCTCGCCGAAGACGCAGTCCTCTCTGCTCGAGGCCATGGAGGAGCGGCAGGTCACCGTCGACGGGCGCACGCACGTGCTGCCCTCCCCCTTCCTCGTGGTCGCCACGCAGAACCCGTACGAGATGGAGGGCACGTACGCCCTGCCCGAGGCGCAGCGCGATCGTTTCCTCCTGCGCATCTCGATGGGATACCCGGATGCCGCGGCCGAGGCGCTCATGCTCCGCCAGCGCGACGCGGTCAACCCGCTCGACGGGCTCACCCCCGTCGTCTCGGCCCGCCAGGTGACCGCCATGATCGCCTGGGCGCGCGGGGTGCACGTCGCCCCGGCACTCGAGGAGTACGTCGTGGCGCTCGCACAGGCGACGCGCAGTCACCCCGACATCCGGCTCGGCGCGAGCCCCCGGGCGACCCTGCAGCTCGTTCGCGCCGCCAAGGTGCGGGCGGCCCTCGACGGCCGGTCGTACGTGATCCCCGACGACATCACGGCCCTGCTGGCGCCCGTCTTCGCCCACCGCCTGATCGCCAACCGGTCCGCGGCCGGAGGCAAGGCGGGGGCTGCGGTCGTGGCAGACGCCCTCGAGCGGATCGCCGCGAGCGTGCGCGTACCCCTCGCCGCCCGACCGTGAGAGCCCGGGTGAGGCGGTTCTGGCCGTTCACGGTGCGCGGCACGGGGGCGCTGCTGCTCGCCGTGGCGGCCTTCGTGATCGCCCAGCGCGCCGGCATCCCCGAGCTGCTGTACTTCGCGACGCTCCTGGCGGCGCTGCTCGTCGCGTCGGCGGTCGCTCTGCTGCTGACCCGCGGATCGGGCGCCGTCACGCGTGTCGTCTCGCCCGAGGTGCCGGAGGTCGGGGGGCCCGCGAGCGTGACCGTTCGCGCGGGTATTCAGAGCGCACTGCCGACGGCTCCGGGCCGGTGGCGGGACGCGCTGCCGGCGGGACTGACGGGGACGGCCGAGGGGGCGTCGCCGACGATCTCGTCGAGCCTCAGCGGTACGGCCTCCACGATCGAGGTGCGCTACGACGTGACGGGGGCTGCGCGGGGGGTGCACGCCCTCGGACCATTCGAGGTCACCACCACCGACCCGTTCGGGCTGGTGCGCCGGCGCATCGCCCTCGGCCGCACCACCGCCGTGACCGTGGCGCCGACGGTGCGCGATCTCGCGGCCCTCCCCGTCGCCGCGGGCGAAGCGGGCGGATCGCGGCAGACCACGACGCTGCAGATCGGCCAGGGCGCCGACAACCTCGTCGCCCGCCCGTACGCGCCCGGCGACTCGATGCGCCGCATCCACTGGCGGGCCACCGCGCACCGCGACACGCTCATGGTGCGTCAGGAGGAGCAGGAGGCGAGCCCCGCGGCCACGATCGTGCTCGACCGCGCCCTGTCGCGCTGGTCTCCGGTGGCCGCCCACGCCCCCGGCGGCGACGCGGCGTTCGAGACGGCCGTCTCGGCATGCGTCTCGGCGGTCGCACGGCTCGTGCACGAGGGGTACACGGTCGACGTCGTGGACAGCGACGGTCAGCTTCTGGCCGATCCGGTGGAGGGCGGCGACGACGCCGACGCCCGTGCGACCGCGGCGGCCTTCGCGAGCCTGCGTGCGCGCCCGGACGACACGGCACGTCGTGTCGTCCCCGCCACGGCGGCGGGCCTCACCGGCCCCCTGATCGTGATCACCGGGGCCTTGCAGGCAGACGACTTCGAGGCCCTCAGGGCCGTGGCCCAGCGCTCCGCCCTTCCGATGCTGCTGGTCGTGGCCGAGCGCGCGGATCTGGACTCGTTGCGCGCGGGCGGCTGGCGCGCGGCGCAGGTGCGTCCCGGTGGCGATGTGGCCGCGGCATGGGACGACGCGATCGAGCAGGGGTACGCCCGTGTCGGTCGCTGACATCACGCAGTTGCGCATCGCTCGGCGGCGGCGCGACGCCGCGCTGCTGGCGGCGGGACTGTACGTCGCGATCATCGCGGCGCTGCTGCCCGCGTTCTCGGTGATCGCCCCCGGCGCGTGGGTGGCCGGCGCGGCGGCCCTGTCCGCCGCGGTGCTCGGGGCGGGGCTGCTCGTGCGGCTCGCACACCTCCCCGCCGTGGTCGCCACCATCATCGAGGCGGCGGTCTGGATCGTGGGGCTCACGCTGCTGTTCGGTCGCTCGACCGCCCTGCTCGGCGTCATCCCCACCCCGGCGACCTTCGCGACGGTGCCGGGGCTGCTCTCGGGCGCCTCCGAGGAGATCCGCCTCGGGGTGGCCCCCGTGCCGCCCGAAGCCGGGCTGAGCTTCCTGCTCGTCGCGGCGGTCGGCGCCCTCGCCCTCGTGCTCGACCACGTCGTGCTGACGGCGCGCATGCCGCTGCTCGCGGGCGTCGGCCTGGTCGCGGTCTCGCTCATCCCCACGATCGCGATCCCTTCCGACGTCGACGTCGCCGGTTTCGTGCTGCTGGCCGCCTCGCTGCTCTTCCTGCTCCGCATCGATACGCGGGCTCGCGCCGCAGCTCCCGCGCCGCGGCGGCCCTCCGCCCGCGCGCCCGGTCGTCTGGGGGTCTCGGCGACGGCCCTCGCCGTCGCCGTGGTCGCCGTGATCGTCGCCGTGGTCGCCACCCCGCTCCTCCCCCAGCCCGGCCTGCGCTTCGCCACCGGCGGATCGGGCGGCACGGGCACGACCATCAACCCCAACCTCGAGCTCGGCAACGACCTGCGCCAACCGCGCGAGGTCGACGTGCTCACCGTGCGGACGACGGCCCCGACGGCGCCGTACCTGCGGGCCGTGACCCTCTCCCGCTTCGACGGAGCGGTCTGGTCGCCCGACAGCTCCGACACCGTGCCCGTCCCGGGCGACGGAGCGGTGTTCAGCCCGGTCGAGACCGACGCCGACATCGCCCGCGTCGACTGGACCACCGACGTCACCGTCGACGCCCTCGACAGCCCCTGGTTGCCCGTGCCCTACCCCGCCGCGACCGTCACCGGGCTCGACGGCGAGTGGCTCGGCATGCCGCAGAACCGCACGGTCGTCACGCGCGCGGGTTCCACGCGCGATCAGCAATACGAGGTGCAGGCGAGTGTGCCGCGACCGACGCTCGAGCAGATCCGCAGCCGCTCGGTGGGCGACCCCGGCCTGAGCGCCGATGTCAGCGCCCTGCCCGCCGATGTGCCTTCGGTCATCGGCGACACGGCCCGCGAGGTGACGGCGGGGACCTCGACCCCCTACGACGCCCTGCTCGCGATGCAGACGTGGTTCCGCAGCAGCGCGTTCCGGTACTCGCTCGATGCACCGGTCGACGCGGGCTTCGACGGCGCGGGACTGGACGCGGTCGCCGATTTCCTGCAGGTGCGCGCGGGATATTGCGTGCACTACGCCTCCGCGTTCGCGGTGATGGCGCGCTCGCTCGGCATGCCGTCGCGCATCGTCGTCGGATACCTGCCGGGAACGGCTTCCAGCATCCCCCAGCAGGGTGGCACCGAGTACACCGTCACCTCGAGCCAGCTGCACGCGTGGCCGGAGGTCTACTTCCAGGGCATCGGCTGGGTGCCCTTCGAACCGACGAACAGCCTCGGGGTGCCGACGAACTTCGCATCGGGATCGACCTCGAACGGCGGCGCCACGCCCACCACCCCCGAACAGGATGCCGCTGCCCCCGACGCCCAGCCGTCATCGGCGCCCTCGTCAGCCGACCGCGGCGACGTGGGGGCCGTGGACGCCGGCGCCGCGGCGACGAGTGCGCGTCCGGGCGCCGCCTGGGTGCCCGTCGGGATCGTGGTGCTGGCGCTGCTCGTGGCCGCCTTCGTGCCGGCGCTGCTGCGTGTCGTCCGGCGCCGCCGACGTCTGAACGCCGCGGGCGCGGGGGATGCCGTGGCCGCGTGGACCGCGCTGCGGGAGGACGCGGTGGATCTCGGCATCCCGGCCCCCGGCGCCGAATCGCCTCGCGCCTTCGCCGCGCGACTGGTCGAGGAGCACGGCGTCGCCGCCGACGACGCCGACCTGCTGCGGGAGGCCCTCGAGCGCGTCAGCTATGCCGGCGACGCGCCCGACCCCGCGCACGGACCGGCGCTGGCCGCGGCGGTCGATCGCGTCCGAGCGGGCCTGCTCGCGCGGGCGACCCCGGCCCGCCGCGCGCTCGCGCGAGTGCTGCCCCGCTCGCTCGTGGTGCGCCCGGGGGCGGTGGATGCCGAGCGCGAGAGCGCGAGCGTGGGCTGAACACCGAAGAGCGCCACCCTCGATCTCGAGGATGACGCTCTTCGTGTGGCGGAAGTGACAGGATTTGAACCTGCGAGGCGAGTTACCCCGCCTACATGGATTCCAGCCATGCTCCTTAGGCCGCTCGGACACACTTCCAACAGGAAAGCTTACACGGCTGCCGAGCCCGCCCGAGTCACGGGCCGCGTCCGACCGCGCGAGGCGGGTGTCGGAACCAGCTCCCGCCCCGCGCGGCGCGAGCCCGCGCGCACGCCGCAGCCGCGGCGCTCGCCCGGTCGCGTCAAAGCACGTCCTTCGGCAGCCGGTGCAGCGTCACCGCCCCGACCGCGCGGAAGGGGTGCAGGGGGTCGGGGGCCGTCGACCCCGTGGGCCCGCCCAGTTCACTGTGGACGACCGCGCTCATCACGGCGTAGGCGTCCATCGCGTCCCACCCGTGTGCGCCGACGAGGGTGTCGAAGACGTCCTCGTATCCGCGTCGGATGCTCTCCTGCACCGGGTCGCCGAGACCGACGAAGATCCACTCGTCGGCGGTCTCGACGCGCGGCGCGCGGTAGCCGGCATCCTTCACGAGATCGATCGAGACCACCGCGACGCCGGCGGCCTCGATCGCCACGAACGACGACTCGCCGCGGGCCATGACGGCGTGGATGTCGCCGATCGACAGCAGCGCACCCTCGACCTCGACGGGCAGGTAGACCGTGGCGCCGGGGGCGACGTCGGTGAGGTCCATGTTGCCGCCGAGCGACGTCGTCGGCATGACGGTCGAGTTCACGCCCGCCGCGGGTGCGGTGCCGATGCACCCGATCATCGGACGCGCTGCGACCACGTGGCGATCGGTGAGGTGCACGCCCTCGGCGTCGATCGGGATGCGACGGCTGACGACCCGATCGGGCATGCGGTGCTGCAGGGCGCCGGCCCCCGGCAGGCTCTGCGACCAGCCGTACGGCCCGAGGCGGATCTCGTGCACGTGCACCGCGAGCGCATCGCCGGGCATCGCGCCCTCGACGTGGACGGGCCCGGTGACCGGGTTGATCGGGGCGCGCAGGGCGGCGAGATCCCCGTGCTCGTGCAGTTCGGCGTACACGGCGTCGTCGGTCTCGAAGGAGATCGTCTCGCCCGTGCCGGGGGTGACGCGCAGGACGGGTGCGACCGCGGCGTCGAAGCCCGGACGGCCGAGCTCCTTGCCGAGCGCGTGGGTGACGCTCGTCACGAGGCCACCTCGCCGCCGCCCTCTCCGGCCGTCGCGGTGGCGTGCTCGGGCAGGGGCCCGGTGGCGCCACCGTTCCTGCGGGCGAAGACGGCGTACACGACGCCGCCCACGACCAGCCACAGGATGCCGCCCACCTTGGCGGTGATGTCGGCGTTGAGCAGCACATAGCCGATGATGAGGAACCCGATCACCGGCACGACGAGGTGCAGCAGGTAGTTCTTCGACTTCTTCTTACCGAGGTAGTACACCGCGACCGAGACGTGCAGCAGCAGGAAGCCGAGCAGTGCGCCGAAGTTCACCAGCGACGAGATGACCGCGATCTGGCCGACGAAGAACAGCACGAGCACGAGCGAGATCGCGCTGACCGACAGGATCGCGGCGAGCGGCACCTGGCGCGCGTTCACCTTCGACAGGAAAGCGGGAAGGCGCCGGTCGCGGCTCATCGAATACAGCAGTCGTGAGGTGGCGGCTTGAGCGGCGACGGCGTTGGCGATGCCCACCGCGACGACGTTGACGGCGAGGAACGCCGTGGCCCAGCCGGATCCCGCAGCCTGCGCGACGAGCAGGAAGAAGGCGTTGTTGACGTCGTCGTCCGAGAACGCGATCGTTCCGGCGGCCAGGGCGCTGGCGAACCACGTCTGCGTGACGAACAGCACGGCCACGACGAGGAGGGCGATGATCATCGCGCGGCCGCCCGACTTCCGGTCGCCCGTGGACTCCTCGGCCATGGTCGAGATGCCGTCGAAGCCGAGGAAGCTCAGGACCGCGATCGACAGGGCGGTGGCGATGAGCGCGGGGTTGACCTTCTCGGCATCCCACACCGGGGCGATCGAGAACTCGGCCCCGGGGATCGCCCCGGAGGAGAGGGCGACCATGGCGATCACGACGAAGATCACCACGAAGAGGAGCTGGATGCCGAGCATGACGCGGTTCGCGAGCTTGATCGAGCCGATGCCGAGCACGTTGATGACGGTGTTGATGATCACGAACGCGACGGCCCAGATCCACTGCGGCACGTCGGGGAAGATGCCGGCCATCGACGACGCCGCGAACACGTAGAGCAGGGTGGGGACGAGCAGGTAGTCGAGCAGGATTGCCCACCCGGCGAAGAAGCCGACGGTGGGGTGGATGCCGCGACCGACATAGGAGAAGACCGAACCGGCGATCGGGAAGGCCTTCGACATCTGCGCGTAGGCCAGCGCGGTGAAGATCATGGCCACGACGCCGGTGATGTACACCAGCGGCACCATTCCGCTCGCGGCGTTGTAGACCACGCCGAAGATCGCCCAGGGGGCGATCGGCACCATGAAGACCAGGCCGTAGACGACCAGGTCGAGAGTGGACATGGAGCGCTTGAGCTCCTGCTTGTAGCCGAAAGATTCCAGCGATTGCTGGGCTTCGGGGGCGGACTTCGACATCGGGGCTCCTGATTCGGGTTCGGGTGGGGCGGGTGCGGTGGGGGCGGGACGTGTTCGCTCGGGGCGCGTCAGGGAAGGGGGGCGAGGAAGTCGGCGATGACGCCGCGGAAGACGTCGGGCATCTCGAGGTGCGTGCAGTGGCTGGCTCCCGCGAAGACGTGGGAGCGGGCGCCGGCGATGCGCTCGACGAACGGCGCCCACGTCTCGGGCGTGGCCTCGTCGTACTCCCCCGCCACGACGAGGGTGGGCACCGCGATCTGCGGCAGGCGGTCGATGATCGTCCAGTCGCGGCCGGTGCCGACGACGTGGAACTCGTTGGGACCGTTCATGGTGTGGTACACCGTCGGGTCGGCGAGCATCTGCGCCTCACTGTCGACGAAGTCCTGCGGCATGGGCGTGATGCGGCAGACGTGACGCTCGTAGAAGACGCGGGTGGCCTCGACGTAGTCGGGGTGGTCGAGCGTGCCGTCGGCCTCGTGGCGATCGAGGGCCTCGCGGTTCTCGGCGGGCAGCTCGGACCGCAGGCGTGCGGCGCCCTCGAGCCAGAGCGGCATGGATGCCGGGGAGTTGCAGATCATCAGGCCCTGAAGCCCCGCCGGCCGGCGCACGGCGATCTCCGCACCGAGCATGCCGCCCCAGGACTGCCCGAGCACGTGATACTCGTCGAAGCCCAGCGCCCCGCGCAGATGGTGGAACTCGTCGACGAAGAACTGCGGCACCCACTGCTCGACGGGAGCGTCGGGATGGTGCGAGCTGCGTCCGCAGCCGATCTGGTCGTAGTGCACGACGGTGCGGCCGGTTATCTCGGCGAGGGCGTCGAGGTTCTTCACGTAGTCGTGCGCCATACCGGGGCCGCCGTGGAGGACGAAGAGCGGCGCGCGGCCGGTGGGTTCTGCGGGCTCGGTCAGGCGGGCCCAGGTGAATCCGTCGTGGAACGGAACGGTGATCTCGCGTTGCATGGAGTCATCGTGGACCCGTTAAAGGTGTGTTGGCAAACCTTTTCTGCGGATTTAACATGGGGGAAACGACGGGAGCCCATGGCCGAGACCGACGACGCCTCCCTGGTGGAGCGCGTGACCGAGCGCCTCATCACCGCCGTCGCGGTGGGCGAATTCCTGCCCGGCACGCGGCTGCCGGCCGAACGCGACCTCTCGCCCCTGCTCGGAGTGGGCCGCACGACGGTGCGCGCCGCCCTCGACGACCTCTCCACCCGCGGGCTGATCGAACGCCGCCGGGGCCGCAGCGGAGGGACGTTCGTGGCGCAGCACTGGCCCGACTCGGTGGTCGTCGGCGTCGACCGGTGGTTCGAGGAGCGCTGGAGCGACCTCGTCGACGCCTGCACGGCGAGCTCGATGCTCCACTCGTCACTGGCTCGGCTTGCGGCCGAACGACGCACGGATGCCGACATCGCCACGATGCGCGACCGCCTCGCCGCCTTCCACGCGGCACCCTCGGGCGACCCGAAGCAGCGGGCCGACAGCCTGCTGCACCTGTCGATCATCGACGCGGCCCACAACACGGCCCTGCGCGACATCCTGCTCGAGCACGAGCGCCATCTCTCGCTCTCGGCCCCCGCCCACCCGTGGGGCGACCGCGAGAGCCATCGACGCATGGAGTCCCGCGCTGCGCGCGAGCACGACGCGATCGTCGACGCGATCGTCACGGCCGCCCCCGACGAGGCGGCGGAGCTCGCTCGCCGTCACGTGCAGATCGATCTCGAACTGTTCACCGAGGCCCGGGAGTTCGCGCGCCGCCGCGCCGCGCAGGCCGCGGCCGGCTGACCCGCCCTGCCCGCAGCGTCCACGAGACGGCGTGCGACGGACCTCTCGACTGCAGGATGTCGCCGGGTCGTCAGCGGGCTGCCGTCTCGGCATCGAAGGCGCGCGCGCCGGGCTCGGCGGACGACAGTCGCGTCTCGAGACCGGCGCGCACGTCGGGCCACTCGTCGCGGAGGATCGAGAAGTAGAGCGTGTCGGCGACGGAGCCGTCCGGCGCGACGCGGTGCCGGCGCAGGCGCCCCTCCGGCGTCGCGCCGAGCCGCTCGATGGCGCGGGCGCTGCGCTCGTTGCGCGCGTCGCATCGCAGCGCCACTCGATTGACTCCCCAGGTCTCGAAGGCGTGGCCGAGGAGGAGGAGCTTGGCGGCGGGGTTGGTCTTCCCGCCTTGGAACGTGCGTCCGTACCACGTCGTCCCGATCTCGACCCGCCCCTGCGCGGGCACGTACTCGTAGAACGTGGTCGATCCGCGTACGACGCCGGTGCCGGCATCCCGCACGGTGAAGGCGAACAGCCCCGGGGTGGCGAGCTGTCGCTCGACGTGCGCGGCGTAGGCGTCGACCGAGGCCGGCCACGGCGTCGTCATGCGACTCCACAGGTCGGGGCCGGTGAGGGGCCACGCCGCGGCGGCGTCGGACGGGTCGGCGGGAGAGAGACGGATGCCGTGCCCCTCGAGCGTGATGTCGTGGGCGGTCATCGCGCCTCCAACTGCGCGATGAACTCGTCGGCAGCGGCGACCTTGCGGCGCAGGTCTTCGCGGCGCTGCTGCGCCTCATCGCGGATGCCGGCGAATCGATCCCGCAGTGCGGTGTCGCCGGGATCGGCCTCGAGACCGTCAACGACGTTCAGCAGCTCGCCCATCTGCTCGAGCGAGTATCCGAGCGGCTTCATGCGTCGGATGAGCAGCAGGCGCGATTCGTCGTCGGCGGTGTAGAGCCGGAACCCGCCCTCGGTGCGGGCCGAGGGGCGCAGCAGGCCGATCTCGTCGTAGTGGCGGAGCGTGCGGATCGACAGCCCCGTGCGCTCGGCGAGCTCGCCGATCTGCATCGGACGCTCCTCGGTCATGGCATCCCCGATCCCGCAAACCTCACGTTACGGTAGAGTTCTTCTCGGTCGCGGTTGCGACCCCTCTATTCTTCCCCGCGCCGCCGCGGGTTCCCACCGAGCCCCCCTCAGGAGCATCGACATGACCGACGTCCTCGCGCGCCCGCGCCCCGAACCCACCGTCCTGCAAGCGCTGCGCTCCCCGCGCCTACTCACCCGCGAGGTGCTCGCCGGTCTCGTCGTGGCGATCGCCCTCATCCCCGAGGCCATCGCATTCTCGATCATCGCCGGCGTCGACCCGCGTCTCGGACTCTTCTCGTCGTTCGTCATGGCCGTGGCCATCGCGTTCCTCGGCGGGCGTCCCGCCATGATCTCGGCGGCGACCGGAGCGATCGCGCTCGTCATCGCCCCCGTCGCCCGCGAGCACGGCGTCGACTACCTCCTCGCGACCGTGATCCTCGGCGGCATCCTGCAGGTGATCCTCGGACTCGCCGGGGTCGCGAAGCTCATGCGCTACATCCCGCGCAGCGTCATGGTCGGGTTCGTGAACGCCCTCGCCATCCTCATCTTCATCGCGCAGGTGCCGCAGCTGATCGGGGTGCCGTGGGCGGTGTACCCGATCGCCGCGGCGGGCCTGGCGATCATGTACCTGCTGCCGCGCGTGACCAAGGCGATCCCCGCTCCGCTCGTGGCGATCGTGCTGCTCACGGGTGCGGCCGTTGTCTTCGGCATCTCGGTCCCGACCGTGGGCGACCAGGGCGCCCTGCCCGAGAGCCTGCCCGCACTGCTGATCCCGAACGTGCCGTTCACCCTCGACACGCTCGGCATCATCTTCCCATTCGCCGTGGCGATGGCCGTCGTGGGCCTGCTCGAGTCGCTCATGACCGCAGCCCTCGTCGACGACATCACCGACACCCCCTCGTCGAAGACGCGCGAATCGCTCGGCCAGGGCGCCGCGAACGTTCTGTCGGGCCTGTTCGGCGGAATGGGCGGCTGCGCGATGATCGGCCAGACGATGATCAACGTCAAAGCCTCGGGGGCGCGCACCCGGATCTCGACGTTCCTCGCCGGCGTGTTCCTGCTGCTCCTGGTGCTGGCGTTCGGCGACGTCGTCGCGATCATCCCGATGGCCGCTCTCGTGGCCGTGATGATCGTCGTGTCCATCGCCACCTTCGACTGGCACAGCATCCGCCCCTCGACCCTGCGCCGGATGCCACTGAGCGAGACCATCGTCATGGTGCTGACCGTCGCCGTCACGGTGTGGACGCACAACCTGGCGATCGGTGTCGGAGTGGGCGTCGTCGCGGCCGCGGTGCTGTTCGCACGCCGCGTGGCTTCGCTGACGAGCGTCACCCGCTCCGTCGAGGGGGACACCGCCCGCTACGTCGTGGAGGGCGAGCTCTTCTTCGCTTCGAGCAACGACCTCACGACCCGGTTCGCGTACCACCGCGACCCCGCGCACGTCGTGATCAACCTGTCGCGCTCGCACGTGTGGGACGCCTCGACCGTCGCCGCGCTCGATGCGGTGCGCACGAAGTACGCCCACCTCGGCACGACCGTCGAGCTCGAGGGAATGAACGACACCGCGGCCCGCTTCCACGATCGCCTCAGCGGCGGCCTCGGCGCCGGGCATTGACCGGCGGTCGCACCGACCGGCGTCAGGAGCGCAGGGTCGACGAGGGCGTCTCGCCGAACTCCCCGCGGTACATGGCGGCGAAGCGGCCGAGGTTGGAGAAACCCCAGCGCGCGGCGATCGCCGCGACCGTTTCGACCGAGGGGTCGGCGCTGCGCAGTTCCGCCCGCGCGGCGTCGAGGCGCACCCGCCGCAGATACTGCATCGGCGTGCGACCGGTGGCGGCACGGAAGGCGTACTGCAGGCCGCGCGGCGACAAGCGTGCAGCCTCCGCGATGTCGGCGAGCACCACGGGTTCGGCGGCGTGCGCTTCGACGTAGGCCTTCGCCCGACGCACGGGCGCGGGCAGGGGTCGCGACGGCCGGCCGGCGGCGAGGGCGTCGGTGAAGGTCGTCGGGAAGGTCATGAGAGAGGCTTCGAGCATGAGCGTTCGCGCCTGCTGCTGGATGAGCGGGGTGCGCTCGGGCGAGCGCAACAGCACGTCGCGGGTGTACTCCCACGTGCGCGACCAATAGCGCAGACGCTGCTCGCTCACGGGGGCATGGCCCGTCGCCCGGACGCGCAAGCCCTCATCCCCCGACAGACGACGCGCGGCGTCGTCGAACTCCGTCCGCGTGAACGAGACGCCGGTGCCCGCGATGCGACCCGTGAATGCGATCTCCAGCGGACGGTCGACCACCATGAAGGGGACCGCGGTGTCGATGCGTTCGCGGCGATAGGTCCCCACCACCCGCGGGCCGGCGATGCGGCCCACCACCACCTGATCGAGCGGGTCGGATTCGACCAGCATCGTCGACCCGATCGTGTAGTCGCAGAAACCGAATCCTGGCTCGGACGCCGCGTGCCACGCCATCGCGGGCTGAATAGCATCCGCGCGGGCGATGCGGGCTCCCGGGACGATGGTCTGCCACAGGTGCTCCACCGTCTCGGCGTCGCGGGTCTCGATGTTCGTATGCTCCACGCAGGCTTCCTAAATCGTCCGAGAATGTGCGGCAAGACCATTGCGTCGAAGGACGCCCGCCGGTATGGGAACGCTCTCACGCGCCGCAATGCACAGATCGACGATGACGCACCCGACCGGCGACGGTCGGCGCGGATGACCCCCCATCCGCATTCACCGTATCCATCAAAATGCGGAAAATGCGCATTTCGGCGTCGTCGGCCGCGGGACGCGAGTGAACAGCCGCGAAGCGCAGCATCGCGCGGCGCACATTGACCCGTCGCCGAACCGCGGCGAGCATTCGCAGGCGGCATCTCGATGCAGCGACCCGACCGCTCCCGCTCCCCGGCGCGGTGGTCGGAGGCGTTCCGGCGCGGAGCTCGTGACTTCGCGCTGGAACGTCCGATGGTCTCCCTCCCCCTCGTCGTCGATCCCGGTGCCGTCGATGCGATCACCGTCATTCCCCCTCCGTGCGTCCGGCCGCCGTCATAATGGGTGCGGCGCCCGTTCGGCGCCCCGCCAGTCGAGGGGACCCGATGCCGTTTCGCACAGTGACCACGCTGCAGTCGTGGATCGACGATTTCCGCGCCCTCGGCTACGACGACGCGGACATCCTCCGCGTCATCCCGCAGGACAACGACGACGGCGGGGATGCCGGACTGATCGCCGCCCAGCTGCGCAGCGTATCGACCACCTTCTACGTCGCCCCCGGCTCCGAGCAGGGCGCCACCGACTGGTCGGTCACCTTCGAACCGCGCGAAGACGCCGCTCCCCTGCCGGCCGGCCGCGTGATGGCCCTCGCGGGAGAACTCGCGACCCTGGCCGCGCTGTGCTCGTTCCTCCAGGCCCGCTCGGAAGCCTTCCTCGCGGCCGCCGAGTAGTCCGACTCGGCGCGTCGCGTGCCGTCCGTCACCGACGCTCGGTGGGCGGAGTCCCGAGGCGACGTCGCGAACTAGCGGCAGCCGGACGCGTGACCGGATGCCCGCGTCGCACCCCGCCGTCAGCGTCGCGCGTGCGCGACGAGCTCGTCGATGACCCCGGCCACGCGGTCGGCCAAGGCCGGGTCCATGCGGGTGACGGCATCCTCGATCGCCGCGTCGAACGCCCGCAGCTCCGACCACGGCGGGGCATCCAGATCGACGATGGCCGTGATGTGGTTCACGCGGCGGTCCTCGGCGTCCAGATCCCGTTTGACCGCTCCCCGCTGGACGAGACGGTCGATGAGGGTGGTGACCCCGGCCGAGGTGATGCCGAGATGGTCGCGCACGTGCGAGGGGCGCGCTCCGGGGTTGTCGCCGATGAACAGGAGCGCCCGGGCATCGAGCTCGTTCAGCGACAGGGCGCGGCGAGCCTCGGCGGCGGCGGTGCGCCGCGCCTCACCGTAGGCGAGAAGGGCACGCCCGAGCGCCGACCCGGGGAGGGGCGACAGCGGGGCTTCGGATGACTGCACGACCCATGATCGTACTCATTCCGCGGCGGCGCGCACGACCGTTGCGACCGGCCGTCGGGCGGGTCCGTCCATCGGACGCTTTCCGAAGCGAACCGGCCGCCTCGCGCGTTGCACGCCATCCGCACCGGGGCAAGGCCCGAGCCGCAGCGGTGGTTCCGGACCTAGACCGGACACCCCAACGCCACGGAAGGAGCGAACATGTCGCAATTCACCACGTCTCAGGACGAGGACTCGGGCACCGCCGCGAAGGCGGGAGCCGCCGCGCAGGAGGCATCGGCGACCGCGAAGACGGCGGGGCACGCCGCCCAGGAGGTCGCGCAGTCCGGCGCCCACGAAGCGGCCGCCGTCGCCGGCGAGGCAAAGGCGCGCATCGGCGACCTCGTGTCGCAGTCGGGCCGTGAGCTGTCGGACCAGGCCGCGACCCAGCAGAAACGCCTCGCGGACGGGCTTGGCTCCCTGGGCGAGGATTTCACCCGCATGGCCGACGCCGACGAGGGCGGCGGGATCGCGGGTGAGGTGGTGCGCCGCGCAGCGGAGCACGCGTCGACCGTGGGCTCGTGGCTCGCGGATCGCGACCCTCAGCAGCTCGTGAAAGACGTCACCGCGTTCGCACGTCGTCGCCCCGGCACCTTCATCGCCGTCGCGGCCATCGCGGGGGTCGTGGTCGGCCGGCTCAGTCGCGCGATCGCCGCCGGAGCCGCGTCGGACGACTCGGGTGCGTCCGCTCCCGCGACGCTCGGCGGTCCGCGCTATGCGGATGCGGACGCCGCGGTCCGGGCCAGCGACGACGGCGCGGACAGGCTCGAGGGGAACGTCCCCCCGGTCGGCGTCGTCGACGCGACGCCCATCGTCCCGGTCGTGGACGGCACGCGGCCGACCGAGCCTGTCGGCGACGGCACGGGCCTGACGGCCGACGTCGACGACCCGCCGCTGTACACCGAGTCGGCGGCACGCCTCGACGGCGCACGTGAGGGAGGTTCTGATGACCGACCCGACACCCTCTGAGCAGAAGGCTGCGACGACGTCGCTGGGCGAACTCGTCGGCGAGGTCACTCGCGACATGTCGACGCTCATGCGGCAGGAACTGGCTCTCGCCAAGGCCGAGGTGAAGGAGTCGGCGACGAAGTCGGCGAAGGGCGCCGGGCTGCTCGGTGGCGCGGGATACGCGGCCGGCATGGTCGTGCTCTTCCTCTCGATCGCGCTCTGGGAGGCGCTCGCGCTGCTGATCGGGCACGCCTGGTCGGCCGTGGTGGTGGCCGTGATCTGGGCGGTGGTCGCGGGGATCCTCTTCGCCATCGGCCGGAGCCGCCTCAAGACCGTGGAAGGGATGCCGCAGACCGCGGCCACCCTTCAGGAGATACCGGAAGCATTCGCAAGGAATGAGGAGAACCGATGACCGATTCACCGGAAGCCATCCGCGCCGAGATCGAGCGCACCCGTGCCGACCTGGGCTCCGACGTCGATGCCCTCGCCGACAAGGTGACGCCCTCGAAGATCGTCGATCGGCAGAAGAGCAAGCTGCACGGCGCCGTCCGCAGCGTCCGCGATCGCGTGATGGGGGTCGCCGACGATGCCGGGAGCACGGCATCCGGCCTCGCCCACCGGGCGGGGGACGCCGCGCACGACGCGGGCCACGCGGTGAAGGGGAACCCGCTCGCCGTCGGGCTCGTCGCCTTCGGCGCGGGCCTCGTGCTCGCCTCGCTCATCCCGCCCTCGCGCGCCGAACGCGACGCGGCCGCGAAGGCGAAGGACAAGGCGGCTCCGCTGATCGACGAGGCGAAGGACGTCGCGCACGACATCGTCGCCGACCTGAAGGAACCCGCGGGCGAGGCCGTCGACGCCGTCAAGGATCGTGCCGCCGAAGCGGTGCAGCACGTCAAGGACGACTCCGCCGACGCGGTCTCCACCGTGCGGGACCGCGCGCAGGATGCCGGAGAGACCGTTCGCGGCGCGTGAGGACACCGCGGGGTGGGGCACCGGGCTCGCTCCACCCCGCGGCCGGCGGCGCCGCCGGGATGCGCATCATGTCACCGTTGTCAAGCGGGCACCGCCGCGACCCGCGTCGGGTTATGACGGAGGTCGAGACGCCCGTCGGGAGACGGGGCATCCCGTCGGGAGACGGGAGTGAGGAGCACATCATGATCTACGGACAGCAGAGCGGACAGAAGGCGGGCTCGGTGTGGAGCATCGCCATGTCGACCGCCATGGGCAACGGCATCGTGCCGCGATCGACCGACGAACCGCGCGAGCGCACGGCGCCGCGCTGGCCTTGGTCGCGCACACGCGACGCCGGCGAGGCGATGGTGGTCGCGCCCCGCGCCTGACCCACCGCCCCTTCACCCGACGCGTCGGTCCCTCCCCCGGGGGCCGGCGCGTCGGCTCGTGTCCGGGCGTTCACACGATGGTCTCCCGGGCGTAACCCAGCCCACGGGGTCCACGCCTCAGCATGGGACGACCGCATCCGCGGTGCCTCTCCCCGGCTGAAACGAGACCCCGATGACGCGATCCATCCGTGTGCTCTCCCTCTACGAGGGCTTCTTCGCCGGTGGAGCCCGCATCCTGCATTCCGACGTCGTCGCGGGACTCGCGCGCGACGGCTCGCAGGAGCACCGGGTGCTCTCGCTCACCGCGTCCGCGCGCCGCGACGCGTCGCTGCAGCTCGCGCGCGATGACACGCGCTACCGGCGCCTTCGCGAGGCGGGCGTGGAGATCACGGCGTTCGACCGCATCGCCGGCGACCGCCCGATCGCCCCGGAGGATTACACCGCGGCCGAGCTCGACCACGCCGCCGCTCTCTTCTCCGACGCCGACGTCGTGCTCTCGCTGAAGGAGCAGCCGCTGAGCCTCGTCGTCGCGCTGGACCGGGCAGGTCTGCTCCCCGACGTCCCCGTCGCGGCGTGCCTGCACCGGTCCGACCCGACACACTCGGGCCCCGCCCTGGGATGGCTGACGGATGCCGCCGCCTCCGGCGCCGTGACGGCCACCATCTCGTGCGCCCTGTCGACCTCCGACGCCTATGCGCGGGCCGGGGTGGCGGCGCACGAGGCGTGGGTCATCGACAACGGCATCGACACACGCCGCTTCCGCCCGGGCACGCGGGCGGAGCGCCGTCGCATCCGCTCGGCCCTCGGCATCCCGGAGTCGGCACCCGTGGTGCTGCTGGCCGCTCGCTTCGACGCGATGAAGGATCCGGGGCTCTTCCTCCGCGCCGTCGCCGCGCACGCGCGCCGCGCGCCCGCCACGCACTACCTCATGTGCGGCTCCGGGATGACGGCCGACAACCCCGCGTTCCGCGCGCTGCGCGCCGAGAGCGGGGTCGGTGTCGAGGTCGCCCTGCACGCGTTGGGCCTGCGCGAGGACATGCCCGAGCTGTACCGCATCGCCGACGTCGTGGCCCTCACGAGCGCCTTCGGCGAGGCGTCTCCGCTTTGCCTGGTCGAGGGCGCGGCCTCCGGGGCCGTACCCGTGACGACCGACGTCGGCGACGCCGCGCGCATGGTGGAGGGGTTCGGTCTCGTCACCGCGCGCGACGTCGCCGCCATCGCCGAGGCGTGGGGCGACGCCCTCGCCCTGCGTCCGGCCCTGCGCGGGGCCGCTCTCGCGGCCCGCGGACGATTGGACCGCCGCCGCATGATCGACGAGTACCGGGGCGCCATCGCCGGACTGCTGCTGCGCGACGCGATCGCGGCCTGACCCCGACGGCACGCGGGTCTCACCGACCTGCCCGCACCATAGACGCCGTGCGACACCCGCACCATCCCCGCGCCGGGGCCCGCGAAGCGTGTCTACAGTGAGGCATGACCGCCCGAATCGTGTCGATCGGCACGGCCCTGCCCGACACCCGCGTCACCCAGTCGACGCTGCGCGACCTCTTCGCCGCGCAGCCGGGCTTCGACCGCAAGGCCCAGCGCCTGGTCGGGGCCGCCTTCGACGCCGCCGCGATCGACACCCGTCACGTCGTGCTGCCGCAGCTCGCGGGTGCCGCCGGAGACGGCCTCCCCGTGCGCGACGGCGACACCCTGCTCATGCCGCCGACGGGGGCCCGCAACGACGAATACCGCCGCACCGCCCCGGGGCTCTTCGCCGCGGCCTCGCGCGCCGCGATCGACGGGTCCGGATACGACACGGATGCCGTGACGCACGTCGTCACCGTCTCGTGCACGGGGATGTTCGCCCCCGGGCCCGATTACCACCTCGTGCGCGACCTCGGACTCTCGCCCACCGTCGAGCGGTACCACCTGGGCTTCATCGGCTGCGCGGCCGCGATCCCGGCGCTGCGCCTCGCGGCGCGGATCGTCGGGAACGACCCCGCCGCGGTCGTGCTCGTGGCCTGCACCGAGCTGTGCTCGCTGCACTGGCAGACCTCGTCGCACCCCGACCAGATCGTCGCCGCCTCGGTGTTCGCCGACGGCGCGGGCGCCGCGGTCGTGGCATCCGGGGATGCCTCGCGCGACGGACTCGACCTCGACGGCTTCGCCACCCACGTCACCGACGACGGTGAGAAGGACATGGCGTGGACCGTCGGCGACTCGGGCTTCGAGATGACGCTGACGCCCGAGGTCCCGCGCATCATCGGCCGTGAGATCTCCGCGATCGCCGCCGATGTGCTCGGCGACCTCTCCGACGTCGACGCGTGGGCGGTGCATCCGGGCGGACGCAGCATCCTGGACCGCGTCGAGAACGCCCTCGACCTGGATGCCGCCGCCCTGGCGCCCTCGCGGGACGTGCTGCGCCGGCACGGCAACATGTCCAGCGCCACGCTGCTGTTCATCCTGCGCGACCTGCTCGCCGATGCCGCCCTGCGCGATGGCGATCGAGTCGCCGCGATGGCCTTCGGGCCGGGCCTCACCGTGGAGGCGGCGACCATCACCGTGCGCCGCGCATCGGCGTGAGCGCGTTCACCGGCCTCGCGCGGCGCGACACCGCGCTGCGGGAGCTGATGGACGACCCCGAATGCGACCCGCGAGCGTTGGCGGCCACCTATCGCCGGTTCGACGTCGTGAACCGCCTCGTCTCGGCGTGGGGGCGGGTGTACCGCACGCACGTGCGTCCCGAGCTGATCGCGCTCGGTCGTCCCGCGCGCGTGCTCGACCTCGGTTCGGGCGGCGGCGACGTCGTCGTGCGCCTCGCGTCGCTGGCGTCCCGCGACGGCCTCTCGGTCGAGTGGGTGGGCGCCGATCCCGATCCGCGCGCGCACGAGGCCGCGCGGCTGCGGGAGCGTCCCGGTGTGCACTTCGTGTCGCAGGGCTCCCGCGAGCTCATCGAGTCCGGAGAGACGTTCGACCTCGTGCTGTCGAACCACGTGCTGCACCATCTCGACGACGCGTCGCTCGCGGCCTTCGCCGACGACAGCCTCGCCCTCTCGCGCGGTGCGGTGCTGCACGCCGACATCGCGCGCGGGCGCCTCGCCTACGGCCTGTACGCGGTGGGCATCGCGCCACTCTCGGTCGGCACCTTCCTGCGCGTGGACGGGCTGCGCTCGATTCGCCGGAGCTACCGCCCCGCAGAACTGGCCGCCGCCCTGGGCACGCCCTGGGTCGTCGAGACACCGGCGCCGTTCCGGGTGCTCGCCACGGCGAGAGGGCGCGCGCGTGACTGAGGTGCTCGTCGTGGGCGCGGGACCGGTCGGCCTCGCCCTCGCCGCCGATCTGCGCACCCGTGGCGTCGCCGTGGAGGTCGTCGAGCGACGCGCCGATCCCGGTGCGGGCACGCGAGCCATCGGCATCCATTCGCCCGCCCTCGAACTGCTCGAGGCCTCAGGGGCGACGGACGGGATCCGGCAACGCGCCGTGCGCATCTCGCGGGGAGAGGCCCGCGCCGACGGCCGGCTGCTGGCCGGGATCCGGTTCGATCGCCTGCGGGCTCGGCATCCGTACGTGGCGGCGCTGCCGCAGTCCGACACGATCGAGGTGCTCACCGCGCTCGCCCCACCGGTGCGGCGGGGTGCGGGCGTGGTGACGCTGAGCCAGGAGGGCGACGGCGTCCGCGCGCAGCTCGACGACGGGGACGAGATCCGCGCGGGAGTCGTCGTCGTCGCCACCGGGTGGTCGGGGCGAGACCTCGTGTATCGCCCGGGGGCCGTGCGCACGCACCACTACCCCGATACATACGTCATGGCCGACGTCGTGGCATCCGGGGGGCCCGTCGCCCGCGTCCACCTCGAGCGCGAGGGGGTGGTCGAGTCGTTCCCCCTGCCGGGCGGGCGGCGCCGACTCGTCGCGTGGGCGGGCCGTGGGGAGGTGACGGATGCCGACGGCTTCCTCCGCGACGCCGTCGCCGCCCGCACCGGGACGGCGCTCGAGATCACGGGCGCGTCGACGTTCGGGGTGCGGCGGGCGGTGGCGCCGGCCCTGCGGCGCGGACGCGTGGTCGTGGTGGGTGACGCGGCGCACGAGGTCAGCCCGATCGGCGGTCAGGGGATGAACCTCGGCCTGCTCGACGCGCTGACGCTCGCGCCCCTGTTGGAACCGTGGGTACGGCGCGGGGACGACACGGATCTCGCTCGGTGGGAGCGCGACCGCCTGGCCTCGGCGCGGCACGCGGCGCGTCTCGCCTTCCTGAACACGCTGCTCGGGCGCGCGGCCGGCGCCCCCGCGCACGCGGCACGAACGGCCGCGCTGCGCACCGTGCTGCGCGGGCCGGGCGGCGCCGTGTTCACTCGGGCGTACGCGATGCGGTTCGACCGGGCGGCGCGGGGCTGACGCGCGGCGTCGCGGCGGGCGTGCGTGAGCTGCACCCGCTCGGCATCCCCACCGCCGGCAGTGCCGACACCGTCTCCGACGGAATCACCACCCGGCCATCCCTCTTCTCCGCGGGCGACATCGTCGTGTCCGACCGCCGCCTCGTCCGTGGACGACGAAGGCCCCGCAACCCGAAAAGGAGCCGAGGCCTTCGGATGCGCGAGCGTCAGCTGCAGGTGACCGGCGGCACGTCCGGCGCGCTCACAACGGGGCCGTCGAGGCGCATCGTGTTGCCCTCCGTCATGTAGGGCGACTGCTCGAGCGGCTGAACGTAGCGGCCGTCCATGCATTCGGCGTCGTAGTACGCGACGCCCTCGGGCAGCGGATCGGCGGGCTCGCCGAACGCCGCCACGAAGTCATTCGGGCAGCCCTCCGTGCCGGAGCACTCGAAGCCGTCGGGGTAGACGATCCACAGCTGGTCGTCGCTACGCGCCCAGGCGGGCAGTTCGGTGATCGGCGGAGTGGCCGTGGGAAGCGGGTACTCAGCCTCGGGAGTGCTCGCCGGGGTGACGGTGGGCGCGGGAGTCGGGGCGCACGCCGTCATCCCCGCGAGGAGCGCGAGCGAAGCGAGGCTGACCGTGATCTTGGCTACAGGGGTCATCCCGCCAGCTTCACATCCGCTCGCGGTGGTCGCCAATCCGCGGGGCGCGCGCGTCACGGGCGCAGCGTGAGCACGTCACCGGGCCATCTGTCCCGGAGCGACGGAAGGTCGCTCAGGTCGCGACGAGCTGGGCGGCGAGCAGCAGAGCGGCGAGCATCGTGAGCTGGAACACCGCCCGCCCCGGTGTCCGCACGAACACCAGCACCGCGGCGGCGAGCGCGACCACCAGCACGGCGACGAAGAAGATGACGCCGACCGGGGTGGCATCCGTGCCGAGGAGCACCGCGACCGCGCCGACGACGATCCCGAACGCGGCGAGCACGACCGAGGCGCGCGCGCCGAGACGGTGCGGCAGGCCGCGCACCCCCGTGCGGCGATCGTCGTCGAGGTCGCGGACGACGTTGGTGAGGTGCACGGCGGCGCCGAGGGCGGCGCCGGCGAGGGAGGCCCACGGGGCGGCGAGGCCCGGGTCGGACTGCGACAGCGTCGCGAACGAGGGGAAGAGCCCGAAGCTCAGCAGGAACGGGACGATCGAGAACGGCGTGGACTTGAGCCCGGCGTTGTAGGCCCACGCCGAGGCGAGGGCGATCGCGTGTGCGGCGAGCAGCCCCGGCCCGAGCGGTACCGACAGCGCGACCGCGACAACGAGGGCTGCCACGGCCACCGCGAGCGCGCGCTCCGGGGTGACCGCTCCCCCGGCGATGGGCTTGTCGGTGCGGCCGACCGCCGCGTCGCGGGCGCCGTCGATCGCGTCGTTGGACAATCCGACCGAGACCTGCCCGGCGAACACGGCCACGACCAGCAGCACGAGACGCGCGGGCTCCACTCCGGCCGCGATGCCCAGCGCGAGCGACAGGGCCGTGACCACGAGCGTCGGCCCGGGGTGAGTGGCGCCCCACAGCGCCCGCACGAGGGGTGGCTTCGCCGCGGCATCCGTCACCTCGACGACGCTACCGTGGCGAGGCGCGTTCGCGGCACCGCGCGATGACGAGCGCGCGAGGTCGTCCCGCGGGGCGACACCGGCCGCACGAAAGGCCATGTGGGGGGGCTCGGGGCGATCAGTGGGCCCCGGTGGCGTGCGCGTCCCGCACCGCGTGTTCGGCCCCGGCCGTCCACGGGTCGCCGTGGCCCGGGAGCATCGTGCCGGCCCGGGTCTCGGCGAGGGCGCCGAGCACCGCGAGCGCCGCGGTGCTGTCGGCGGTCGCCGCGCGGGCGACGATCTGCGGCCCCGCCCGCCCGGTGTACGGGTCGAGGGTGACTAGGGCGTCGCCGGTGAACAGCAGGTCGCGGTCGGGGAGGTGAAACGCTGTGTGACCGTAGGTATGACCCGGGGTCGCGATCGGGACGAGGCCGCCCAGCAGCGGCTCGCCCGGGCGGATGTCGCCGAGCGCGGCCGCACCGCGGACGGAGAGTGCCCCGGCTCGGGCCATCTTCGCGAGAGCCGGGATGCCTCCGGGGTGACGGAGCGGATACAGGGCGCGAGACGCCTCGCGGTCGTAGCGGTAGGGATGCCGCACGAGCGGCACGTCGGCTTCGTGCACGTGGATCGGGACGTGGTGTTCGCGCTGCAGGCGGTCGACGGTGCCGACGTGGTCGAAGTGGCCGTGTGTGAGGGCGACCGACACCAAGTCGTCGGGACCGGAGCGATGCGCGGCCAGGGCGGCGACGAGGTACGGCCACGACCGTGGCAATCCCGTGTCGACGAGGATCAGGCCGTCATCGGTGGCGATGAGGTAGCTGTTGGTGAGGGCGCGCGTGATCATCAGCACGCCGTCGGCGACCTCTCTTACCCCGTCGGGCGTGCGCCCGGGTCCTGCGTGTTCTTTCGACATGTCGCACACCCTCGTGCGGGGACGGGCGGACCGCACACGGGGTTGCGGGTGCGCCGAGGCGCTGTTAGCGCGTCGGGCCGGCGTCAACCCCCTCGGGGTGCCCGGTCCCGCCGCTTAGCGTCGCCCCGCGAGGAGCCGCCGAGGCCTCACGCGGAGGGGACAGCATGGGTCAGGTCGTCGTCGTCACCGGCGGTTCGCGCGGAATCGGACGGGCGGCGGCCCTGCGCTTCGCCCGCCGGGGTGCCCGGCTCGCGCTCGTCGCGCGCGACGAGATCGCCCTCGCCGCGGCCGCCGAGGAATGCCGCCGCCGCGGGGCCGAGGTGCTCACCCTCTCGATCGACCTCGCCACCCCCGACGGACCGGCACGGGCGGCGGATGCCACGGTCGCCCGCTTCGGACGGATCGACGTGTGGGTGGGGTCGGCGTCGGTCTTCTCCTACGGTTCGGTCGAGGACACCCCCGACGAGGTGCGCGATCGGGTGATCGAGACGAACCTCCTCGGACACATGCGCGCCGCCCGCGCCGTGCTGCCGTACTTGCGCGCGGGCGGGGGCGGCACGATCGTCTTCGTCGGCTCGCTCTACTCGCAGGTGGCCGGGCCCTACGTCTCGTCGTACGTCGCCGCGAAGCACGGTCTGCTCGGCTTCGCGCGCTCGCTGCGGCAGGAGATGCTCGCGCACCGCGGCATCCGGGTGAAGGTCGTGCTGCCGGCCAGCATCGACACCCCGATCTACCAGCGCGCAGCGAACTACACCGGGCGCACCGCCTTCCCGCTCCCGCCGGTGGTCGCCGCCGACCGCGTGGCCCGCGCCATCGTGCGTGTGACGCGCGGACGCCGGCACGAGGTGGGCGTGGGGGCCGCGCAGTTCGTCACCCGTCCGCTGCAGTTCCTCGCGCCGCGCGTCTACGACCGCTTCATCCGCGCGCTGCAGCACGCGCTCGGCCTGCGCCGCCGGCCCGCGACACCGACCAGCGGCGCGGTGCTGGAGGCGCAGCACGACCCCGGCGCGGTGAGCGGCGGCTGGGCGCGCGTGCCGCTGCGGCGCCCGCGTTCTTCCACGGGAGGCTGAGCCCGTCGAAGCCTCCGGTCCCTTCGACAGGCTCACGGACCTCCCGCCACAGGAGGCTGAGCCTGTCGAAGCCCCCGCGGTCGAGAGGACCGATCGGTCAGGCGGCCGTCTCGAAGCCCTCGCGCTGGGTGTTCTCGTCGGCGACCCGCACGCCCCAGCGGTAGGCGAGCTTTCCGCCGAGCCAGCCCGAGACGCTCAGCCCGGCGGAGGCCATGACGCTGAGCCCGAAGGCCACGACCGGGACCCGCGCGAGATCCAACGCCCGCACGACGAGGCTGGTCGAGAACAGCGCCATCGCGGTGACGTTGATCACCAGATGAGCGACGGCCGTCCGCCGAGCCGGCGTTCCGCGCGGAATGCGCGACATGTCGAGCAGGCCGAGCACCGACGCCCCCACTGCCCCGCCGAGACCGATCGCGATGAGCCAGCGCGAGCCCTTCGCGAACGCCCGGGGATCGTCGGCGGCGAGAGCCAGCAGGTCGAAAACGAGGCTCGACGACCACGCCCCGATCGGCACGGTCACCGCGACCGGATGGAACGGGTGCCCGTACGGCCCCGCCACGATCGACCGCGGCACCTTGGCCGCGCGCATCGCGGGAAAGCTCGCTCCGCTCCGCGGCGCCGAGACCGTCGAGGGCCCCGGCGCCGCGGCATCCATCCCGTTCATTCCTTGTGCAGCGCGTCCTGCGCGCGCCCGGCGAGCTTCTCGACCGTGTTCGGCAGCTCGGTCGTGCCGTAGAACCGCACGTCGGGCTTGGTGGGCGGGGGCATCGGCACGCCCGCGGGGGGCTCGGGGAGGTAGGTGAACTCGCCCTTGCCGTCGGGCGTCGGCCCCGAGGCCCAGGTGCCGTCACCGGCCTGCGCACCGTTGCTGAAGTTGATGTATTGGTACGACACGTCGCGATCCTCCTTGTCGAGGGGGAAGTTGCTCGGCACGGGCATCTGCTCGTAGCCCTCGGCCTGCAGCTCGGCGGCCGCGGCGGCCCACTGGTTCTGGTGCATCGTGTCGCGGGCGAGGAGGAACGCGAGCAGGTCCTTCACGCCGTGGTCATCGGTCTGGTGATACAGCCGCGCGACCTGGACGCGCCCCTGCATCTCGGCGTTCGCGTTGGCGGTGAAGTCGGCGAGCAGATTGCCGCTCGCGGTGATGAAGCTGCCCTGCCACGGGTTGCCGTTCGCGTCGACGGGGCGGGCACCAGCGCCCGCGACGATCCCGTGCTGGATGTCGGTGCCGCCGATCACGGCGGCGACGGTCGGGTCGTCCTGCACGGCCTCCTCGGTGATGCCGAGCGGCGACTTCTCCAGCAGCTGCGCGATCATGATCGCGAGCATCTCGACGTGACCCATCTCTTCGGCACCGATACCGAACACGAGGTCGCGGTACTTGCCGGGCATGTGCATGTTCCACGCCTGGAACTGGTACTGCATCGCGACCGAGATCTCGCCGTACTGGCCGCCGAGCACCTCCTGGAGCTTGCGGGCGTAGACGGCGTCGGGCTTGTCGGGGGTGGCGCTGTGCTGGAGTTCTTGTCGGTGGAAGTACATGTCTCTCCTCGTCGTCGGGACGCCGACCGGGGGGCTCGGCATCGACGGCCACGAAACGCTTCCTCGCAGGGGTCCGGCACGGGGGTTGCGGGCGCGGTCGACGCGGGCCACAATCGCGCGCCCGACCTCTTGGCACTCTCGACCCGAGAGTGCTAATCTTCTGCCGAGTTGAGCGAGCATGACTCAACTTCTGGAGCCCCGGATGCCACGTCCGGACTGATCGAAAAGGAGAACGACCATGGCCACCTACGACCCCTTCCGCGACCTCGACCGCCTCGCGTCGACGCTCCTCGACGCCCGCCGCGGCGGTGGTCCGCGCCGGATGCCGATGGACCTGTACCGCGACGGCGATCACTACGTCCTCGCGGCCGACCTGCCCGGTGTCGACCCCGGGTCGGTCGACATCGACGTCGACGGCCAGCTGCTGACGATCCGCGCCGAGCGCACCCTCGGTTCGGGCGAGGGCGTGAAGTGGATCACCCGCGAACGCGAGACGGCATCCTTCGTCCGACAGCTCAACCTCGGGCAGGGCATCGACACCGAGCGCATCAGCGCCGCCTACCGCAACGGCGTGCTCTCGGTCACGATCCCCGTCAGCGAGAAGGCGAAGCCGCGGCGCATCGCCGTGTCGACCGACGACGGCGAGGGCGTGATCGAAGCGCACGAGAGCACGCCGCAGCCCATCGAGCAGTGATCACCACCGAGCGAGGGAGCGGTCCCATCCACCCGCTCCCTCGCCCGGGCGCCTCCGCTTGTCAAGGGTCTCGAACAACCGCCGCTCCCTGACGCACAGTGCCTGGGTGCCGCCGACTCTGTCCTCGCCCCCGCCCGCTGCGCCCGTCGACGACGTCGAGGCCCGGCTGGTGCCGTTCGACGCCCGCGGACCCGTGAGCGCCGCGGTTCTGCGTCACCTCGTGGACGGTGTCGCCACCGGGCACACGGCACTCGCCGACGCGGCGGTCTCCACGACCGCCGACATCGCGTGCGACGACGATCTCCAGCTCGCGCTCTTCGCGCTGTACGCCTCGTCGTACGGATCGATCGCGGCGTTTCGTGCCGAGCTCGAGTGGGATCCCGCGCTCGTCGCCACCCGACGCGTCATCGAGACGGCCTTCGAGGCCTCGCTGCGCGAGAGCATCGCCGTCCCGCAACCACCCGCGCCCACCGCGGATGCCGTGGCCCGCGACCTCTTCGCCCTGACCGGCGCCGAGGGCGGCCCCAGCCTCTCGCGTCACCTGGCGCGCAAGGCCACGCTCGAGCAGGCGCACGAGTTCCTCGTGCACCGCACGGTGTACACGCTGCGCGAGGCCGACCCCCATTCCTGGGCCATCCCCCGCCTGACCGGCCGCCCCAAGGCCGCCCTCGTCGAGATCCAGTCCGACGAGTACGGCGCCGGTCGCCCCGACCGCGTTCACGCGACCCTGTTCGCACGGGCGGTCCGCGGCGCCGGACTCACCGACGCGTACGGCGCCTATGTCGATGACGTTCCCGCCGTCACCCTCGCGTCGCACAACACGATGTCGATGTTCGGACTCAACCGCCGCTTGCTCGGCGCGATCGTCGGTCACCTCGCCGCGTTCGAGATGACCTCCTCGATCCCCAACCGTCTCTATTCCGAGGGGCTGCGCCGGCTCGGCTTCGGCGACGATGTGTGCGGGTACTTCGACGAGCACGTCGAGGCCGACGCCGTGCACGAGCAGATCGCCGGACGCGACCTCGCCGGCGCCTTGGCCGAGGACCGGCCCGACCTGCTCCCCGACATCCTGTTCGGCGCGGCCGCGTGCCTCGAGGTCGACGACCGCGTCGGCCGACACATGCTGGACGCGTGGTCGCGGGGTGCGTCGTCGCTGCGCACGGAGGACGAACGATGACCGACGACCGCGTCACGATCACGGCCTACCCCGACGGTCCCCTCCTCGTCCGCGGTGACGCCCACCTCCTGACCAGCGAGGGGGCGGAGGTGCCCCGTACCCGCCGCACCGTCGCCCTGTGCCGCTGCGGACTGTCGACCATCAAGCCGCTCTGCGACGGAACCCACAAGGCGTCGGGTTTCCGCACCGAGGAGTGAGGCTCTCGCCCCGATGCGTCTCGACGCCGACGACGCGCTGCCGCTGCGACGGAGGGACGACGCCGGTCTCGACGAGCTCGCGGACGACCCTCACGACCTCGTGCGTCGGTCGGCCACGCCCTCACGCGCGCTGCGACGCGGGGTCGCGGACGCCCGCGACCATGCGTAGGCGGCCCGGCAGGAGAGGGGCCCACGCGCACGACGACGCCCCGACCACCGGGAGCGGTGACCGGGGCGTCGGGAGTGCGTCAGAGGTCTTCCGGAGCGAGATCGCCCTGACCCTCTTCGCCCAGTTCGACGACGCCCGGGTCCTCGCCCTGCGAGTCGGTACCGGTGGACTCGGGGTGGATGTCCTCGAGGGGGATGTCACTGTCGTCTGCCGGGATCTCGGCAGGGTCGGCGCCGGTCGCGGTGGCCGGGTTGATGTCGTCGGGATCGGCGCCCTCGTCGAGAGCGGTGGTGGCGTCCCACTCCGCCTGCGCCGGGTCGAGCGCGGGATCCGGCTCGATGGACGTGTCGCCGTCGCGCAGGGGCTGCACACCCGCGGTTCCCACGTCCGCGGCCGGCATGGTCGCGTCGGGGGTCGGGTCGATCGAAGCGTCGCTCATGAGGGGTCCTTCCGTCGGACGCGGGGGGCCGCCGGAATCAGCGGTGAACCCATCCAACGCGGGCCCCGCGCAACCGGCCCGCCCCTTGACAGCCTCTCGGCGCGCCCGTACCGGACGTCACGTCCGGCCCGCGCTCCGCTCCACCACCCCACCCCGGGCCGCGCCACGACGCGGCGGAAGGAAAGCCATGGGAGAGTTCCTCTCGGTGCGCTCACGCGGAATCGACGACGTCGAACGCGTGTGGCGCCAGTTCGTCCCCAGTGCCCGTCTCGAGCGGGTCGACCCCCGTACCGTGTCGTTCTCGTGGACCTCGGTCGAGCTCGCGCACTTCTCGGCGGTGTCGTATGAACTCGCGGCATCCGTCCATTCCTCGGTGCGCATGACCGACCAGATCATGGCGTGCCGCATGATCGCGGACGACGTGCGCATCGAGTCGGAGGGGCGCCCCGTCGACCCGCGGCGACCATGGGTGACCTCGGACGCCGGGGCGGACGCGCAATGGACGGGTTCGGCGCGGGTACGTGCCTTCGTGTTCGACCGCAGCGACGCCGAGCGCGTCGCACGCATCGCCTCGGGCGACGACCGACTCGTGCTGCGTCGGATCGATCCACAGGCGCGGGATCGCGACGCCGCGACCCAGTGGGAACGCTCGTTCGCACACGTGTCGTCGTCGCTGGTCGCCGTCCACGACGACGGCATCCTGGCCGCGGAGCTGCACCGGCACGCGCTCCTGTCGACCCTGTCGGCGTTCTCGACCTCCTATGCCGAGGCCGTGCAGCGGGCCCACCAGCGCTCGTCGGCGCCGCGCGCCGTGCGCCGCGCCGTCGCGCACATCGAGGCGCACGCGCACGAGCCGCTCACCCTCGAGGACATCGCCGCGGCAGCGGGGATGTCGGGGCGCGGGCTGCAGCACGCCTTCCGCCGCACTCTCGACATGACGCCGATGGAATATGTGCGCCGCGTGCGGCTCAGTGCCGCCCACGAGGAGTTGCGCTCGGGCACCGCGGTGTCGGTCTCCGACGTTGCGAAGCGCTGGGGTTTCTCCAGCGCCTCGCGCTTCGCCCGGTACCACCGGGAGCACTACGGACAGAACCCGGCGCAGGTGGCCCGCATGTTCTGAGGCGTCGCGTTCGGTCTCGCCGTTGCGCACGGGGTGTCGGCGAGACCTTCCGAACACACAGCGATTGCACAGTGAAGACGGCGGGGCACGACAGCCCGCGAAAGGACAGATGTGGGCAAGTTCATCTACGAGGGCGGCGTTCGCAACGAGTTCGAGGACCGCCTCCTCGCGCACCTCCAGGTGGTCGTCGGCAACAAGCTGCGCCGCGGGGAGCCGTTCTACTTCGTGTGGAAAGACGACATCAGCACGGGAGGCGGCCGCACGTCGGTCTGGGTGCACCCCCGCGCCAACATCGTCTTCAAGTTCAACGGCGGACGCCCGCCCGCGCTGAACCGCGCGTGGCTCGAGGCGCTGATGTCGACGGCCAACTCCCCCACGGGTCTGTACGTCGTCCCCGAACCCGCCGACGAGACGGTGGCGCCCGAGTCGTACGCCTGACGCGGCTGTCAAGGCGCTGGCATCCCGGCCCCCGGCGGCGGAGCGTGGAGGGATGACCCCCTCTTCCTCCGCCGCGCCCGTGCGCGTCGTCGTGATCGGCGGCGGCAATGCCGGACTCTCCGTCGCCGGGCGGCTGCATCGCGCCCGCGTCGGCGAGATCACCGTCATCGAGCCGCGCGAGCAGCACGTCTTCGCCCCCCTGCAATCCCACATCGCGGGAGGGGCCGCGCGGGCGTCCGAGGCCGTGCGACGTCAAGCCGACGTCATCCCGCCGGGGGTGCGGTGGTTGCGCGATGAGGCCTTCACCGTGGATGCCGAGACCCGGCGCGTGCACCTCGTCTCGGGCGGAAGGATCGACTACGACCAGCTCGTCGTCTGCGCCGGCATGCGGATGGCGTGGGAGCAGATCCCGGGCCTGACCGAAGCGATGGCGACCCCCGAGGGCGTGTCGAACTACGACTACGACCTCGCCGCGAAGGCCTCCCCGGTGCTGCGCGATCTGCGTCGGGGCACGGTGGTGTTCACCCAGCCGCCCGAGCCGGCATCCTGCGGGGCCGCCGCGCAGAAGCCGATGTACCTCGCGTGCGACTGGTGGCGCGCGATCGGCGTCCGTGACGACATCCGCGTCGTGTTCGTCTGCCCCGATCCCGTGCCCTTCGGCATCCCGGCCATCGATCGCGAACTTCGTCGCAAGCTCGACGAGTACGGCATCGAGGTGCGGTACCAGCGCGAACTCACGAACGTGGATGCCGACAGCCGCACGATCGAGATCGGACACGGCGAGGCGCGCGAAACCATCGCGTACGACGTGCTGCACGCCGTTCCGCCCCAGCGGGCGCCGGAGTGGATCGCCGGCAGCGGGCTGTCGGCATCCGATGATCCGCACGGGTTCGTCGACGTCGACCCCGAGACGTTCCAGCACGTGCGCCACCCCGAGATCTGGGCCCTCGGAGACGCCGCGACCGTCGCCACGCGCCGCTCGGGCGGGGCGATCCGGCAGCAGGCGAAAGCGCTCGTGAAGAACATGACGGCGGTCCTGGCCGGCCGCACCCCGACCGCGAGGTACAACGGCTACAGCGTCGTTCCGTTCACGGTGTCGCGGGGCACCGTCGTGTTCGCCGAGTTCGACCGCGCGGGTCGGTTGCAGCCCACCATCCCCTTCTGGCGGTCGCTCTACCGCGAGCGCCGCCTGTCGTGGATCGCCGATCGCCGTGTGCTGCCGTGGGTGTACTGGCACCTGATCCTGCGCGGGCGCGCCTGACGGCACCGGCCCGCGGCCACGGGGCGCGCGCCCGGCGTCGGGTCGCGCCCGGCGTCGGGTCGCGATAAACGCCATTCGTGCGCAGAAACGCCCTGACACCGCGTTTCCGCGCACGGATGGCGTTTATGCGGGTGGGAAGCGAGCGACGGGACCCGCTCGCGCCTATAGGGCACGAACGCCGATCCCTCAACCCCGGGGGCGGGCCGTCGGGATCGCGCGAAGACTGGGGGCACCCCGGAAACCCACGAGAAGAGGACATGCACCATGGCACAGGTCATCGAAACCATCGACGTCGACGTTCCCGTCCGCGTCGCCTACAACCAGTGGACCCAGTTCGAGGAGTTCCCGCACTTCATGAGCTTCGTGGAGTCCATCACGCAGAAGTCCGACACGCTCACGCACTGGAAGGTGAAGATCGCCGGTGCCGAGCGCGAGTTCGACGCCGAGATCACCGAGCAGCACCCCGATGAGCGCGTCGCGTGGAACAGCGTCGGCGGCGACGAGAACCACGCGGGTGTCGTGACCTTCCACCGCCTGTCCGACACCGAGACGCGCGTGACCGTGCAGATCGACTGGGAGCCCGCGGGCGCCCTCGAGAAGCTCGGCGCCGTCTTCGGCGCCGACGACCACTCGGTGAAGAAGGACCTCGCGAACTTCAAGGAGTACATCGAGTCGCGCGGCGCCGAGTCCGGCGCCTGGCGCGGCGACGTCAGCTGACGTCTCCCCCTTCGATGAGAAGCCGGGCCCGCCTTCAAAGCGGGCCCGGCTTCTCGTCATCGCGGCGTCACCACTGCGGGTGGATCTCCGCGCGCAGACGACGGTCGTACACGTCGCGCACGAGGGCGTCGAACGCGTCGAGGTCGAAGCCGCCGTCGAGCAGGCCGCCCGCCTCGGCGTTCGCGCGGGCCTGCTGCACCGAACGCGCTCCCGGGATGACCGCCGTGACACCCTCGCGCGACGCGATCCACGCGAGCGTCGCGGCCGGCAGCGTCACGCCCTCCGGCAGCGAGGCCTTGAGTTCGTCGGCCGCGGCCACGCCCTCCTCGAACGGCACTCCCGAGAACGTCTCGCCCTTGTCGAAGGCTTCGCCGTTGCGGTTGTAGGTGCGGTGATCGTTCTCGTCGAAAGTGGTGTTCGTCGTGTACTTCCCCGACAGCAGGCCGCTCGCGAGCGGCACGCGCGCGAAGACCGCGACGTTCTGCTCGGCCGCGAGGGGCAGCACCTCGTCGAGGGGCTTGAGGCGGAACGGGTTGAAGATGATCTGCAGGTTGGTCAGGTTCGGCCGCCGCAGCGCCGACAGCGCCTGATCCATGGTCTCGACCGACGCCCCGTAGGCGGCGATCACGCCCTCCGACACGACCTGGTCGAGGGCGTCCCACGTGGCGTCGCCGTCGATGACGGCCGACGGCGGGCAGTGCAGCTGCACGAGATCGAGCGTCTCGGTGTCGAGCAGACGACGCGAGCGATCGAGCCAGCCGCGGAAGTTCTCCATCACGTAGTTCTCGGGCACCTGGTCTTCCCGGCGCCCCATCTTGGTGGCGACGGTGATGCCGGCATCCGGCCTGCTCTTCAGGAACGCCCCGATGATCTGCTCGGACCGGCCGTCTCCGTAGACGTCGGCGGTGTCGAAGAGGGTGACGCCGGAATCGGCCGAGGCCTCGAGCACGGCACGGGCATCGCCCTCGCTGACATCACCCCAGTCGGCGCCGAGCTGCCAGGTGCCGAGGCCGATCGCCGAGACCTCACGGCCGGTACGGGAGAGGGGACGCTGCTGCATTGCGGTTCCTTTCGAAGCTTCTCCGAGCCTATCCAGCCCCTCCGACACCGGGGCCGATCGACGACGGATGCCGGTGACCCGGCGAGCGCAACCCCGGATGCGCTCGCGCACCCGACGCCTAGCGTGGCGACACACCCACGGAAGGAACAGCATGGACACCCCCGCCGAGCGGCTCCCCGGAGCCGACGAAGAGAACATCGTCCCCGACTCCGACGGTCTCGCCGCCGATGTGCCCGCGGGCGCCGCGGGCGCCGATTCGGGAGCCGTCGGCACGGCTCGCATCGACCCCGACGACGAAGCGCGCCTGCAGGGCATCTCGAGCCAGAACGACCTGCCCGGCGTCGGCACGCGCGCCGCCGACGGACTCACCGAGCGCGGCACGGACGACGCGCGCGGCGAGGGCGGGTCGACATCGCGCCACACCGAGGACACCGGGGGCGCCGACCACGACGACCTCCCCACGGAGAAGAGCGAGGACGTGCGGACTCCGGCCTCTCCCCCGCGCAGCGACGACGGCGGCGAACCGCACGTCGACGCCGACGACCCCATCGCGGCCTTCCAGCCGGGCGTCGGTCGCGACTCCGCGGCATCCAGCAAGATCGCCCAGGGCCTCCCCGACCCCGACGAGGCCTGACCGGCCGGACGCGGGAGGTTCGGTCGTCCGGGCCTCCCGCGCCCGGTCCCTTCGACAGGCTCAGGGACCTCCCCACGTAGAAGGAAGGCTGACCCCGTCGGAGCCTCCGCAACCCGCGACCCGGGCCGGTCCCGAGCATCAGTGCGTCAGGCGCAGGGCGTCCTCGGCGAGGTGGAAGAAGCTCGGCATCGCCTCCGACACCGCGGCGACGTCGGTGTCGGCCATCAGCAGCACCACCGTCGCGTCCCCCGCGTCGTCGCGCACGAACCAGCTGCCGGTCAGCACACCGCGGCTCGAACCGCCCTTGAACGCCACGTACGGCCAGGTTTTGACATCGAGTCCCTGGCCCGGGTTCTCGCTCAGGATGCCGAGCACCTCGGCATCCTGAGTCCGCTGCAGCGCGTGGTGCACGGCGGCGACGTCGGCCGCCGACGCGAACCAGTCGAACCCGTTCTGCCACTGCGACGTGGTCACCGCCTCGCCCTCCACGGCGAGGGGCGCCGCGGCGATGCGGTCGAGCACCGCGCGCCCGCCCGCTTCGTCGGCGGCTTGCCATTCCGCCCGCAGCGCGGGGTCTCCCCACCCGAGGGTGAAGATCTCCTTCGTGGAGGGGAAGGGCGTCAGCGCCGCGGGGTCGGCGTGGCCGCTGCGTGCGACCGCCGCTTCGACGCGCTCCCGACCGAGCCGCGCGATCAGCAGATCGGTCGCCGTGTTGTCGCTGATGCGGATCATGGCCGACGCGGCATCCCGCACCGACACCTCGGTGCCCGCGGGGGCATCCTGCAACTCACCCGAGGGCAGACTGCGGTCGGTGTCGGCGAGCACGAGGGTGTCGCCCCACGACACCTCCCCGGATGCCACGGCCTCCGCCGTCGCGAGCAGCACGTACAGCTTGAACACCGACGCCAGCGGGGCGGAGCGGTCGGCGTCGAGGGAGATCACGGTCTCGTCGCCCCGCTGGACGAGGGCGCTCACCTCGCCGGGCAGTTCGCGCAGCCGCCGCTCGACCTCGTCGAGCGAGGTCGACGGCTCCCAGGCCGGGGCGACGGGGCTCAGCAGCATCGTGGTGATCCGCCCCGCGGAGTCGATCGCGAGGGTGAGGTCGAACGGGTCGCCGAGGGCGCCGGCGACCGTGGCGCGCGCCTGCGTCTCGGTGCCGGTGTAGGCGGTGACGGTGAACGGCGCCGCCGGGCGGATCTGGCGGTTCACCATCTCCGCGACCTGCTCCGCCGGCACCTGCTTCTGGAAGTTCTCGTCCAGCACCCGAGCCCACTCCCCGGCCGTGGTGTCGTTTTCGGCCTCGAACAGGTCGAGGACCCACGTCAACCGCTCCCCGACGGGGGTGGAGGGGACCTCGACGGATGCCGCGGCGCTCGCGGTCGGGACGGGTTTCGCGCTCGTGCATGCGGTGAGGGCGGCGACGGCGACGAGCGAGACGAGGGCGGTCAGGCGACGGGCGAGGGTCACGAGGTTCCTTCCGGTGGGGTCCTCCCACGCTACGAGCGGGCGGCTTCGCGCACCTCCCCCTCTCGACGGAGGTGCGCGAAGCGGTCGAGGCGCGGGACGACATCCGCCGGACCCCGTCCGCGGCATACCGTCCCCCGGGACTCAGCGCGCTGCCGTGCCGCGCGTCCCCGACGGGGCAGCGCGCCGCGCCCGCCACCCGACGAGCACGTCGATCACGACGAACGCGGCGAGCGTGTAGCCCACGAGCGGCAGGAACAGCCCGATCGCGATCGCGACGACGAGCACCGCCGCGATCCCCCACCACGGCGCGCGCCCCAGAGCCCCTCGGGCCGGTGCGGCCGCGAGACCGCGGGTCGGTCGACGCCTCCACCACATCGCGTACCCGAGCACGACGAGAGCGGCGATGCCGAGGGCGAGCGCGAACAGCACGAGCTGGTTGGCGAGGCCGAACATCGTCCCCGAGTGCAGATCGATGCCCCACCGCGAGAGTTTCGCGAGCAGGGGGTAGTCGGCGAAGTCGACGCGATCGGTCACCTGCATCCGCGATCCATCGATCGCGACGGCATCCACCTCGGTCGGGAAGCTGCGGTGGATCTCCTGCACCACCCACGCCTTCCCGGCGGCGGCGGGCGGCTTGATCTCGACGTCGCCGCTGTCGACGTTGATGCGCTGCGCGATCGCGAGGACCGCGTCGAAGGTCGCGGAGTCGGCGGGGCCGGTCGCTGCCGCGGCGCTGTGCCCCGCGTGCCCGGCATGCTCTCCACCCGCTGCCGCGCCGTCGAGCGAGGTCGTCAGCGTCGGAGTGCCCTCCCCCACCGCGGCTCGGAGGTCGGACACGTGGGCTCCGGCGAACGTCGACCACGTGATGCCGGTCGCCGAGAGGAAGACCGCGCCGAGCACGACCCAGATCCCGACGGCGGAGTGCCACCCCGACAACCGGCGGTAACCGGTGTGACGGCGGTTCGGACGCACGAGGTCGCGGCGGCCCCGGCGCGAGCGCACGAAGCGTCCGATCCACAGTCCGAGCCCCGCAAGGGCGACGATCCCGAGCCAGGATGCCGCGAGCTCGCTGTACCAGCGCCCCGCATCCCCGAGGTGCAGCGACCGGTGCAGGTCGCTGATCCAGTGCCGCAGCGGCAGCGCTCCGCTCGTGCCGTAAGCGGGGAGATCGCCGCGGATCTCGGTCGTGGCCGGATCGACGAAGATCGCTCGCGTCGTGCTCTCGGGCAGCGTCTCGTCGGCGAACATGACGCGCGTCGTCGCGCCGGCCTCGGGCGCGGGGCGCACCGCGACGGGCGTCGATCCGTCGCCGAGGTGGGCCCGCGCCGCCTCGATCTGGGCGGCGAGAGAGACCCCCGGGGCGTCCGAGGCCGCGGTCAGCTCGTGCGCGTACATGACCTTCTGGAGGGTCGGTGCGACCGCGTACAGGGCCCCGCTCACCGCCGCGACGAGGATGAACGGCCCCACGAGGAGACCGGCGAAGAAGTGCAGGCGCCGCAGCAGCGGGGTGAACCACCCTGCGCTGCCGGGCGGGCGGACGGCTGGGGAGGGGGCCGCGGCCGCAGGAGGGGAGTCGGTGGCGGTCATGCGACGACCACCGGACGAAGACGGGAAGAGGGCATGGGGATGTCGCTTTCCGGGCGCGAACGCCCGTCATCCGGCGCGCACAGCGGCACCGGTGCCGCGCCCTCCGACGGGCGGCCCGCGGGCCGGCGCGTGCGGATGAGCGCGGAGAGGAAGGGGGCGCATCCGGGAGGGATGCGGGAGGAACCGGCGCGCGAATCGCGCGCGGCCGGATCCCCACCCGGAAGAGGGCGGGGAGAAGCTCAGGATGCCGCGAGCGGCGGACCGCGACGGCGAGCCGACGCGACGATGACGGTCGAGATCGGCACGACATCGGCGACGACCATCGCGTGCACGCGACGAGTCGGCGCCGGGCCGACGGAGACGGCGGCGACGCGCGCCCGCGCGCGAACCCACGCGACGCAGCGACCGGCGAGCGCCCCGAGGACGGCGACCGTGCGCTCACCGCGATGCAGCATCGCCGTGGTCGCGACGGCCGCGACGAGGTGACCGGCCCACATCGTGGCATCCACCGAGACGACCGGTGCCGGGGCGTCACCCGTCAGCAGGAGCGGCGCGCCGTGGACGTGACCCGCGACCCCGGGCTGGAAGCTGCCCAGCACGAAGAGCAAGTGGAAGAGCAGCTGGCTGAGGGCGACCGCGAGCCCGAGACGCGCCGGCGAGAGCCGTCGTCCGGCGAGGACGGTGCACACGACGAACGACAGGGCGAGGGGCACGACGACCCCGACGAGCCCGGGTACCTCCCCGCCGCCGGAGACGTGGGAGAGCAGGGCGACGAAGGTGGCGACGGATGCCGCCACCGCACCGCGCGCGACGCGCGGGGCCCGGCTCTGTCGTCGCATGGACTCATTGTGGCAGCACGCGAGGACCCCCTCCGCGCCCGACGAACAGGCTGTGCGACGAGGATCGGCGGTTCGCACGACTCGGTCGGTAGCATCGACCGACGACAGGAGCCCCCGTGACCGATCACCCCGCAGACCGCGACGGCGACCCGCGACCCGCTTCGCGCCCGCGCGCCGTCATCGCCGGCGCGAGCGGCTTCGTCGGGCGGGCACTGACCCGCGCGTTCGAGGATGACGGCTACGACGTCTACACCGTCGGCCGCACGGGGTCCGCGGTATGGGGGGATGCACCGGCGATCGCGCGCCTGGTCGACGGCGCCGACGTGCTGATCAACCTCGCCGGGAAGATCGTGTCGTGCCGGTACACCGACGCGAATCGCGACGAGATCCTCCGCTCCCGCGTCGAGACCACGCGTGAGCTGCACACCGCCGTCGCTGCGGCCGACACGCCGCCACGCGTTTGGATGAACGCCTCCACCGCCACGATCTACCGGCACGAGACCGAGCGCGGCAACGACGAGGTCGAGGGCGTGCTCGGTGAGGGGTTCTCGGTCGACGTCGCCACGAGGTGGGAGCGTGCGTTCTTCGCCGGCGAGCTGCCCGCGACGCGCCGCGTCGCGCTGCGTATGGCGATCGTCCTCGGCGACGGCCCCGCCACGCGCATGCTGTTCGCCCTCGCGAAACTCGGAGTCGGCGGGCCCCAGATCGACAGCTGGTGGTTCCCGCACCGGCGCTACCGCGGCATCGGCGCCCGTCCGACCGGACCCGTGTGGTCGTCGTGGCACCGGACGAGCGGACACCAGCGCTTCAGCTGGATCCACATCGACGACGTCGTGGCATCCGTCCGCTTTTTGCGCGACCACGACACGCTCTCGGGGCCGGTCAACCTCTCCGCTCCGGGCGTCAGCGACAACCGCACCCTCATGCGGGAGCTTCGGAGGGTGGCCCGGATGCCGTGGGGCCTGCCCGCGTGGAGATGGATGCTCGACCCGGCGATGGCGGTCTTGCGCAACGAGCCCGAGCTGGTGCTCAAGAGCCGGTGGGCGCTCCCCCGCCGACTGACCGAGGCGGGGTTCACCTTCCGGTTCGCCGAGCTCGGCGGCGCCCTCGACGACGTCGCTGCATCGCGTCGGCCCCGAGCGCGCGATATTCTCGCCGCCTGAACGACGACGCCGCCCCGGCGCGGCCTCCCGGGGGCGGCACGCGCGGAGCGGCGTCGGTGAGACCGGTGGTCAGACCTGTCGACGGATGAAGCGCATGAGCGCGGCGATGATGCCGATGATCAGGATGATGATCCCGATCCACAGCAGGAACTTCACGGCCTCGACGAAGACGCCGAGGAACAGGAGCACGAGGCCCACGATGACGAGGATGATGGCGAGAGCTGGCATAACCTCCACCCTGCACCTCCGGGCGGGCCCGCGCCGCGGCCTTGACACGCGCCGAGCCGGCCGACAAGGACGTGTCAAGACGGTCGCCGACTCGGCATCCGGCGGCTAGCGTCGAGCACACCACGACCCCGAGGAGGCGGCTATGGCCGATCGCGACGTCACCGAACACGCAGGCGGACACGGCACCGGACCCGGCGAGGGCGAGTACACCGACGTCCAACTGCCCGACGGCGAGATGGACCGCGGTAGCGCGGACCAGCCCGGGGAGTACGTCGACCGCGAGAACGCCGACGGCAGCGAGAGCCGCCCGCGCGCCGACGAGGCCGGCGCCTACACCGACGTCGAGCAGCCGAGCGGCCACGAATCGCGCGAGGACCTCGACGACCCGGGCGAGTACACCGACCGCGATCGCTGAGTCAGCGATCCAGCGTCCGCCGCGGCGTCGTGCGATACGCGTCGCGGTAGGCCTGGACGAAGGCCGCGAGATCGACGAAGCCCCAGCGCGCCGCGATGTCGGCCACGTTGGTCGCCGTCGGGTCGGCAGCGAGCAGGTCCGCATGCGCGGCGCTCAGCCGCGCGTGCGCCAAGTGGCCTTCGGGAGTGGATGCCAGATGCCCATTGGCCAGGAATGCCCGACGCAGGCCCTGCGTCGAGGTCCCGACCGCCCGGGCGGCGTCGTCGATCGTGACGGGCAGCGACGCGTGATCGTCGATCCACGAGACCGCCGCGGCGTAAACCGCCGCCTGCTCGATCGCCGATGCCCGCCGCTCGCGCGGATCGCCGAGGAGGGGGAACGCTTCGAGCGTCGCAGCGACGAGCGCACGGCGCACGTGGGCGCGAACGAGCGGCTCGGCGAGCAGCGGCGTCTGTGTGAGCGACCAGCGCACCGTCGCCAGCCAGTAATCGCGCAGCCGCCTCGACACGGGACCGGTGTCGCCGAAGCGGATCTCCAGCGCCTCGTCGCCGTAGATCGTCCGAGCCGCCTCGCGGAGCCACTGCGCATCGAAAGACAGCAGCTGCACCTCGGTCTCGTCCGGGCGGCCGATCAGCTCGTGCCCGGGCTCGACGATGCCCGGCTCCACGCTGTAGTCACCCTCGCGCGATCCGATGCTCCACGCGTATCCGGGGCCCGAGGTGGCGAAGAAGAAGCGGTCGGCCTCGTAGACGATCTCGGCTCGGCACTCCCAGGCGAGGCGTCGCAGTGCGAAGGACTCGTCGCCGACGGCGTGCTCGGAGATCGACGCGTGGTCGGCCAAGACGTCGACGCGCCCATACTGCGCCTGGAGCCAGGCCTGCGTGTCGGCGACGCCGTCGGTGCGGACGCGCGAGTCGAAGAAGTCGTTCATAACGAGATGCGCGAGACCCCTGAAAGACGTCGCAGCACGCCCCATGATAGTTAACCTCCGCTTCGAAACCGCCGGGAGAGAACCCCATGACCGATGAGCCCGTCATCCGCTCCATCCACCCCGACGACGCCGGCGAGGTGCTGACGATCCAGCGCGCCGCCTTCGCCAGCGAGGCGCTCATCTACGGCGACCCCGACATGCCGCCGCTCACCCAGACCCTCGAGGAGCTCGCCGCCGAGCTCGTCGAGAACCTCGGCTGCGTCGCGGTGAGCGGGACCCGCATCGTCGGCGCCGTGCGGGCCCGCCGCGACGGGGATCTGCTGTTGATCGGCCGGCTGGCGATCGCGCCGGACCAGCAGGGCGAGGGCCTGGGAACGCTCCTGCTCGCGGCGGTGGAGGAGCGCGGACGAGAGGCCGGGGCGACCGAGGCCGAGCTGTTCACGGGCGGGCTGAGCGAGGCGAACCAGCGCCTGTACGAGCGCGAGGGCTATCACCGGTCCGAGACCACCGCCGACGGCGAGATCTTCTACCGCAAACGCCTCGACGCCTGACCCGCTCCCGGTGGCTTCGACAGGCTCAGCCGCCTTTCGCCTCCGTGCCGCACGCGAGCGCCCCGAGCCGACCGCAAGGCCCCCGAGCCGCCCGCGAGGTCCCTGAGCCTGTCAAAAGGACCGGACCCCCGCACACGCCGAACGGCCGCCGTCCGAACCCGGACGACGGCCCCTCGCGGCGCAGCGCTTACGGTGTGGGCATGCCGCCGTTGACGTTCAGCGTCTCGCCGATGACGTAGCTCGACTCGGCCGACGCGAGGTACACGTACGCCGGGGCGAGCTCGGCAGGCTGACCCATTCGTCCGAGCGGCGTCTCCTCGCCGAACTCGTCGACCTTCTCGTCGGGCTGTCCGTCGGTGACCTGCAGCGGCGTCCAGATGGGTCCCGGTGCCACCGCGTTGACGCGGATGCCCTTCGGCGCCAGCTGCTGGCCGAGAGCCTTGGTGAAGGTGTTGATCGTCGCCTTCGTCGAGGCGTAGTCGACGAGGATCGGCGCCGGCGAGTACGCCTGGATCGACGTCGTGTTGATGATCGTCGAGCCGGGCTGCAGGTGCGGCACGGCCTCCTTGCAGATCCAGAACATCGCATAGACGTTCGTCTTGAAGGTGTCGTCGAACTGCTCGTCGGTCAGCGTGGTGACGTCCTCGTTGAAGATCTGCTTGCCGCCGTTGTTGACGACGATGTCGAGCCCGCCGAGGCCCTCGACCGCTTCCTTCACGAGCGTGCGCGCGTACTCGCGCTCGCGCAGATCGCCGGGGATCTGCACCACGGTCGCGCCGGCCTCGCGCAGGATGCCGGCGATGCGATCGGCATCCACCTGCTCCTGCGGCAGGTACGACATCGCGACCGAGGCCCCCTCGCGGGCGAACGCGATGGCGGTGGCCGCGCCGATGCCGGAGTCGGCGCCGGTGATGAGCGCCTTGCGCCCCGCGAGTCGGTCGCTGCCGACGTAGGTGTCCTCGCCGAGGGCGGCCTTCGGCGTCAGCTCGGCATCGAGGCCGGGCTCCTTCTGGTCCTGCGACTGCGGGTCGATGTCGGCATAGAGCTTCGCCGGGTCGGTGAAGGTGTACTGCGTGCTCATGGCGAGTCCTTTCATGGGGGATGCCGGGGCGGGGCCGCCTCGACGGGGAGGGTCAGCGGTTCTTCAGCGCGACGTCGTCCACGAGGTCGCGGATGACGAGGGCGGCGTTGATGAGGGCGAGATGGCTGAGCGCCTGCGGCAGGTTGCCCCAGAACGCGCCGTCGGACTCCGCAATCATCTCGGAGTAGATCCCGACGTCGTTGCCCTGGGCGACGAGGGCGTCCATCGCCTCGAGGGCCTCGTCGTGCCGACCGACGCAGGCCAGGGCTGTGGCTCGCCAGAAGGCGCAGGCGACGAACGTCTGCTCCTCCTGGTCCATGCCGGTGTAGCGATAGACGAGGTGGTTCTCGGTCGTGAGACGCTCCGTGATGGCATCCAGGGTCTTCGACATGCGCTCGCCCCGGTCGAATCCCGTCGGCGCGTGCAGCAGCACGGAGGCGTCGAGGTCTTCGCTGCCGGGCGCGATCGTGTAGGCCTGCAACTCGTCCGACCAGCAGCGCTCCTCGACCCAGCGGTGGATGCGGTCGCGCTCGGCGCGCCAGCGATCGCCGTTGTCGGGGATGTGCCCGCCGTCCGCCAGCCACTGGGCGTCGTCGAGGGCCTTCCAGCACCCCATCTTCGACGAGGTGTAATGGCGGAGCTCCGGGAGTTCCCACATGCCCGAGTCCTCGCGGCGCCAGAGGTCGCACGTGCGATCGGCGACGTCGGCGAGGAGCCGCCCGGTCTGGGTGTCGAGGCGGTTGCCGGCCTCGACGTAGGTGCGGCACAGCGCGATGAGGTCGCCGTAGACGCCGAGTTGCAGCTGCCCCTGCGCGGGGTTGCCCGTGACGACCGGCTGATTGCCGTTCCACCCCGGGACCTCGTGCTTCTCGAGCCCGATCTCGGCGTCCCCGTCGAGCGTGTACATCACCTGGACCTCGGGACCGTTCTTGCGGATCGTCCGCAGCAGCCACGAGATCGCCGCGTGCGTCTCCTCGCGCAGACCGAACCCCACCCACGCGTGCGCGGTGTAAGCGAGGTCGCGGACCCATGCGAAGCGGTAGTCCCAGTTCTTGCCGCCGCGGGGGTTCTCGGGCAGCGATGTCGTCGCCGCCGCGGCGATCGCCCCGGTCGGGCTGAACAGCAGCAGCTTCAACGCGAGGGCACTACGTTGCACGTCGTCGGCCCACGGACCCTCGTACGAGAACTCGTCCGACCACATCTGCCAGCCGCCGATCGTGCGGTCGATGCCCCGGTCCACGTTCTTCGCGTCGGGGATGCGCAGCGGCTCGCCCTCGGTGGCGGCGATGACGAGGAGGTGCCGCGATCCCTTCGCGGTCGTGAACCCTCCGTCGATGCTCTCGTCGCCGGCATCCGGGTCTCCGTGGACTCCGTGCTCGTGGCCCGTCACTGCGAGCGAGACATGGCCGATGCGCATGATCGAGAAGCCGTCGATGCGCTCGGTCCACGGCGCCGCGGAGCGGAGCATGGTGCCCGGTTGCACGCACCACGCGAACTCCACTTCGCCCTTCACCCCGTCGACGCGGCGGGCGAGCTCGGCCCACGGCAGGCGCCCGGCGATGCCCGTGACCATGGCGTCGGTGAGGGTGGCCACCCCGGAGGCGGTCGTGAACGTGGTCTCGAGGACGTTCGTGCGCGGGATGTACCGCCGAGAGACCTCGTACTCCTCCACGGGTGCCAGTTCGATGCAGCCTCCCGCCGACTCGTCGACGAGACGCGCGAAGACCGGGCGGGAATGGATATTGGGCAGCGGAAGCCAGTCCACCGAGCCGTCGAGGCCGATGAGCGCGACCGTTCGGCCGTCGCCGATCGCGGCGTAGTCGCGAAGCGGCCGAGACGGTGCGGGAGGAGTGGGAGGCACGTCTTCACGCTAGGAATCGCGTGCCGAGGCTCCCCCGGGGTTGTCGTATGGCGTCCGAGCGGCTACGGACGCGGCTCCGGTACCTCTCCTCCGACGCGCTCGCAACCCCCGCCGCCCGCTCGAGCCTGCGGCCTAACGTCGCTACCGACCGTGAGCGAAAGGAACGCGCATGTCCGCCACCACCACCAAGGACGCCGCCCCCACCAAGAACCGTCGCCGCCCCGCGCGCGGAGGCAGCGGTCCGGAGACCACCGACGAGCAGAACGCCGAGAAGGGCTTCCAGGCGTCGGAGCAGTTGACCGACGCCCTCCAGGCCGTGCTGGTCGACCTCATCGAGCTGTCGATCCAGGGCAAGCAGGCCCACTGGAACGTCGTCGGCAAGAACTTCCGCGACACCCACCTGCAGCTCGACGAGATCATCGACGCCGCCCGCGAGTTCGGTGACGAGATCGCCGAGCGCATGCGCGCGCTGCACGCCCTCCCCGACGGACGCAGCGACACCGTCGCCGAGACCACCACCCTCCCCGAGTTCCCGCAGGGCGAGGTCGACACGGCCGAGGTCATCGACCTCATCACCGAGCGTCTGGATGCCGTCGTCGGCACCGTCCGCGACGTGCACGACGACGTCGACGAGGAAGACCCCACGAGCGCCGACATCCTGCACGGTGTGCTCGAGCGCCTCGAGCAGCTGTCGTGGATGGTCAGCGCCGAGAACCGCGTCGCCCGCAAGTCCTGAGCGGAATCGATCACGACGGATGCCGGGGCCTCAGGGCCTCGGCATCCGTCGTTCGTGCGAGGGCCCGGGCGCCGCACCGATGATCGGCGCGGACAGGAATCGTCAGCCGCGCGCGATCAGCAGGGGCGGGTGCGGGCCCTCAAGCCGCGCGAGCGAGGCCTTCATCTCGACGATGCTGTCGGTCATGCCGGCGATTCTCGCGGTGATGTCGAGAATGTTCGCGTCGATCTTGAGCAGCCGGTCGTCGATCTGCCGTTCGCGGGCGTCGATACGCGCCATGCGCTCGTCGAGCCGTGCGTCAGCGCGGTCCATGCGGGCATCCGCCCGCTCCATGCGGGCCTCGAGGCGGTCGAACCGGTGATCGATCTGTTCGAACCGCTGATCGACCTGTTCGAACCTCCGGTCGACTTGCGCGAAACGCTGATCGACCTGCGCGAAGTTGCGGTCGGTCCGACGCTCGACCCGATCGAGCATCCATTTCACGCCGCCCAGGATCGCCGCAGAGAACGTGAGGAACAACGCGGCGAGGGCGATGAACACCTGTGCGATGTCGAGAGTCACGGCCGATCCTTCCTGTGCGCGGCGTGCGTTCACTGTACGACGCCGCTCACCGGGAATCACATGCGCACGTGCGATCGGTGGAGAACTTCACCCATCGCAGGATCGGGGAGGAGGCGTCAGAGCCGCAGCACCTCGGTGACCCGGACGACCGCGGTGCCTTCCTCCTCGGATGCCGCGAGGTCGACCTCCGCGCGGATGCGCCAGTCGTGGTCGCCCGCGGGGTCGTCGATGGTCTGCTCGACGCGCCACACTCCGTCGGAGGTCGACGACTCGTCGATGTCGACCAGAGCGGACGAGCGTGCCGCTCCGCCCGTGCCGATCGCGTCGTGCTCGTCGAAGTAGCGATCGAGAACGTCGGGCCAACCGGCATCCGGATCCAGCTCGACGAGCTCCTCGTCGCGCTGCAGAGCAGCGAGTTGCACGCGCCGGAACATCTCGTTGCGCACGAGCACGACGAACGCGCGGCGGTTGGTGAGGATCGACGGCGGCGCCGGAGGCACCACGGGGGCGTCCGGATCGTCGGCCGGGTTGATGAGCTGCTCCCACTCGTCGACGAGGCTGGAGTCCACCTGCCGCACCAGTTCGCCGAGCCACGCGATGAGGTCGAGCAGGTCGGGCGTCTGCGCGTCGACCGGCACCGTCTGCCGGATCGCGCGATACGCGTCACTGAGGTAGCGCAGCACCAGACCCTCGCTGCGCGCGAGCTGATACAGCGAGACGTACTCGCCGAACGAGCAGGCCCGCTCGAACATGTCGCGCACGACCGACTTGGGCGACAGCTCGAAGTCGCGGATCCACGGCTGACTCGACGCGAACACCTCGTACGCCTGCGCGAGCAGTTCCTCCAGGGGCTTCGGCCAGGTGATCCCCTCGAGCAGCTCCATCCGCTCGTCGTACTCGATGCCCTCGCGCTTCATCGCGGCGACCGCCTCGCCCCGCGCCCGGAACTGCTGCTGCGACAGGATCGGGCGCGGGTCGTCGAGCGTCGCCTCGATGACGCTGACGACGTCGAGCGCGTAGTGCCCCGTGCCGACCGATGACGCCGGGGCGACGGCATCCGGCCCCCGACCGAGCTCGACCTCGGGGTCGAGCATCTCGATCGCGGCGAGCGCGAACGGCGACAGCGGCTGGTTGAGTGCGAAGTTCGGCTGCAGATCGACGGTGAGCCGGATGCCGTCGGCCCCCGCCTCCACCACCCCGGCCTGAACGAGCGTGCGGAAGATCGCGATCGCCCGCCGCGCGAGCTCGTACCGGCGGGGGCGGGGCTCGTGGTTGTCGAACACGAGCGAGCGGACGTTGCCGAACACGTCGCCGCCGCGCGCGATGACGTTGATCAACATGGCGGCCGACAGCTTCATCTGCGGCTGGAGCGGCTCGGGCTCGGCCGCGACGAGACGGTCGTAGCTCTGCTCGGTCCAGTTGACGAAGCCCTGCGGCGCCTTCTTGCGCACGATCTTCTTCTGCTTCTTGAGGTCGTCGCCGGCCTTGAGGATTTGAGCTGCGTTCTCGATCTCGTGATCGGGCGCCATGACGACGACGGTGCCCGCGGTGTCGTAGCCGGCCCGGCCCGCGCGCCCCGCGATCTGATGGAATTCGCGCGCCGAGAGCTGGCGCATACGGGTGCCGTCGTACTTGGTCAGTGCCGTCATGAGCACGGTACGGATCGGCACGTTGATGCCGACGCCGAGGGTGTCGGTGCCGCAGATGACACGCAGCAGCCCCCGCTGCGCGAGGGTCTCGACGAGCCGGCGATACCTCGGCAGCATGCCGGCGTGGTGCACGCCGATGCCGGCGCGCACGTAGCGCGAGAGCGTCTTGCCAAAGCCGGTGGTGAAGCGGAAGCCGCCGATCGCCTCGGCGATCTCGTCGCGCTGCTCGCGGCCGATGATGCGGATCGACGACAGCGCCTGTGCGCGCTCCATGGCCGCGGCCTGCGAGAAGTGCACGACGTAGATCGGCGCCTGCTTCGTGTCGAGCAGTTCCTGCACGGTCTCGTGCACGGGCGTGCGGGCGTACTCGAAGTGCAGCGGAACCGGGCGCTCGACGCCGGTGACTCTCGCCGTGGGCCGACCGGTGCGGCGCGAGAGGTCATCGGCGATGTCCTCGACGTCACCGAGAGTGGCCGACATGAGGATGAACTGCGCGCGATTCAGCAGCAGCAACGGCACCTGCCACGCCCAGCCGCGGTCGGCCTCGCCGTAGTAGTGGAACTCGTCCATCACGACCTGGTCGACGTCCGCGTCGGCGCCCTGGCGGAGGGCCAGGTTCGCGAGGATCTCCGCGGTGCAGCAGATGATCGGGGCGTCGGAGTTCACCGACGAGTCGCCCGTGACCATCCCGACGTTCTCCGCCCCGAAGATGTCGACGAGCGCGAAGAACTTCTCGCTCACGAGCGCCTTGATGGGCGCCGTGTAATAGGTGCGGCCGCCTCGGGAGAGGGATGCCGCGTGCGCGGCGACCGCGACCAGGGACTTCCCCGTGCCGGTCGGGGTCGACAGGATCACGTTCGCCCCCGACACGATCTCGATGATCGCTTCGTCCTGCGCCGGGTACAGCGTCAGCCCGCGCGAGGCCGCCCACTCGACGAAGCCGAGGTACACGGCATCCGGATCGCTGCCGGTCGGCACGTGCTCGAGGAGGGTGGTCATTCCCCCACCCTCTCATCCACCGGGCGGGCGGACCCTTCGACAGGCTCGGGGCCGCCAGGGCGGAGCCCGAGCCGAGGCGCCCGGACCCGACCAGGGCGGCTGCGCGCGACCGAGGCGGCTGCGCCGAACCGAGGCGGCTGAGCCCGCACCCGAGGTGGCTGAGCCCGTCGAAGCCACCGGCTCCACCGCTCGCGCCTGGCGCCCCCGTGCCTCACCCCGCGTCGCTGAAGACGCCCACGTTCTCGCCGTCGTACACGAACTGCACGCTCGTGCCGACCGGGAAGCGCTCGATGAAGGCGTCCGGCATGCCGTCGGCGACGACGAACTGCACGGTGGCCGGGAAGATCCCCGCCCCGCATCCGCCGTAGACGAAGTTGCCGCGGAAGCCGGTGGTGCCGTCCTGCCCGACCTCGTCGGTGTCGAGCAGATACAGGCACGAGCTGCGATTCTCGCTCGCATCGACCTGGGCCGTGCCGACGAAGGCGCTCACTCCGTAGAAGTCCGCGAAACCCCGTTCGTCCCCCGTGCGCTGTCCGAAGATGGTGGGGCTCTGCGCGCCCGGATCCTCGACGAGGGTCGCCACCTGCGGCGCTCCCACGGACGCGGCGACCGGCACGAACCCGACTCCCACGGTGGTCGCCGCGCTCGCGAGCGCCGCGACGAGCGCGAGGGACAGTGCCCACGCCCACACGGTGCGCTTGGAGCGCAGGAGCGGGGCGCGCTCGCGCTCGACCTCCTCCTCGGGCTCGGGTTCTTCGTCGCCGTCGACGGGCGCCGCGGCGCCGACCGCCGGGGCCGAGGGAGGCGGGACCGTCGGAGCCGAGGCTGACGGAACCGGGGCCGTCGCGGCTGCCGGAGCTGCCCGCTCGGACCGCTCGAGGTCTTCCAGCGCGAGCAGCCGCTCGTACGCGGCCGGGTCGGCGGAGATGTCGGCGCTCGGTCCGTACGCCCGCGCGCGCAGTCGCCGCAGCTCCTCCCGCACGCCATCGTCCATTCTCGAAATGCTTCCACACCTCGCGGGCGTCCGGGCCATCTCGCGTTACATGCGTGGGAATAGATCAGGATGCCGTGCGTTGCACCGCGTATGCGCTCCTTCGGCACACTCTCCTTCGGCCACTACGGCCCCCTCGGCGGGGGACACCATCTCTCCGCGGGCGACTCGATGCTCCAGGCGATCGACCTCGCCCAGGGCATGGACGACCTCGGCGTGAACGGCATCTCGTTCCGGGTGCACCACTTCGCCCGTCAGCAGGCGGCGCCCATGCCGCTGCTCGCGGCGATCGCCGCGCGCACCTCCCGCATCGAGGTCGGCACCGGCGTCATCGACATGCGGTACGAGAACCCGCTCATGCTCGCGGAGGAAGCGGCATCCCTCGACCTCATCAGCGGCAACCGCCTGGCCCTCGGCGTGAGCCGCGGGTCACCCGAGACCGTGCAGCGCGGCTACGAGGCGTTCGGGTACACGGGGTCGCAGGACCCGCGCGGCGCCGACATCGCCCGCGACCACTTCGACCTCTTCCTGCGCGCGATCGAGGGCGAGGGTCTCGCCGAGCGCGACCCGATGAGCCCCTTCGGCGGCGGAACGGGTCTGCAGCGCATCGAGCCCCACTCCCCCGGCCTGAAGAAGCGCATCTGGTGGGGCGCCGGCACCACCGCAACCGCGGAGTGGGCGGGGCGCACGGGGGTGAACCTCATGTCGTCGACGCTGCTCACCGAGGCCGACGGCACGCCGTTCGACATCCTGCAAGCCCAGCAGCTCGACGCCTTCCGCGCCGCGTGGCGCGAGGCGGGGCACGCCGGTGAGCCGCGCACCTCGGTCAGCCGCAGCATCTTCCCGATCGTCACCGCCGAAGACGAGATGTACTTCGGCGGGTCCGCGGGCAGCGACCAGATCGGCGTGATCGACGGCATGCGCTCGACGTTCGGCAAGACCTACGCCGCGCCGCCCGAGGTGCTCGTGGAGCAGCTGCAGAACGACGCGGCCGTGATGAGCGCCGACACCCTCATGCTGACCATCCCGAGCCAGATGGGCGTGGAGTTCAACCTCCGCCTCGTCGAGAACTTCGCGACGCACGTCGCGCCCGCCCTCGGCTGGCAGCCGACGCTCGCGACGGTCTGACCACCCCGGATGGACCCGGATGCCGCCCCCTCGGCATCCGGGTCCATTCGTCGTCTCGGAAGCAGTCGTACGGTGGAGGAATGACCGTCGTTCGGACCGCCGTCTTCCCCCGAGACGCCGCCGCGGTCTCGGGACTGCTCGGCGATTACCTGCGCCGGACGGAGTCGGAGAAGGCCGAGCGCGGGCTCGCGACGCCGGGGGCGGCGCTGGCCGCTCGCTACGCCCGTGAGATCGACGACCCCGCGGCGGCCTTCGCGGGGAATCGCGTGCTCGTCGCCACGGTCGACGACGTCGACTGCGGCATCGTCGTCGTGCGCATCTCGCCCGTCGTCGTGGAGCTCTCGCGATTGTGGACCACTCCGCCGGCACGGGGTCGAGGGGTCGGGTCCGCGCTCCTCGACACGGCCCTCGCGGATGCCGTCACACCCGTGCGCCTCTCGGTCTGGCGCTGGCGGGACGACGCCGTCCGCCTCTACCGACGTCGGGGCTTCACGGTCGTCGCCTCCGAGGACGACCGCCCCGACCTCATCTTTCTGGAGCGGCCGGCGCCGGTCAGCGCCAGGCCGTGACGCCGCGCGAGCGGGCGACCGTCTGCGACAGCAGGTATTCGCCCCAGGCCACCGCGTACGCGCCCAGCGCCGCCCATGCCCATCCCGTCGGCAGCACACCGGCGATGCCGAGGAGACCCGCCACGGTGAGAGCACTGACGACGACCAGCACGGGGATGACGGCGCGAGGGGCGGCGAGCGCGCTGTCGGACTTCCAGATCACCAGGACGGCGCCGGCCGTGGCGAGGAGCAGGATGAGCGGCGCCCACCACGACCCCAGGACCGCCATCGCGATCGACGCTCCGACACCCGCGACGGCGAGCGATGCGGTGCGGAGGATGCGGATGCGCCGGGCGCGCTCGTCGGATGACACGGTGACTCCTCGGGTGACGGGTCTTCCAGCGTAACCGGCGTGGTCCGGGCGCCGTCCGCCCGGGAGAAGACCCAGAATCGTTGCGGATCCCGGCGATGAGGCGTCGCGCCGCCCGCCGCGCGCCCTAGCCTGGGACGGCGGGCCCCGAGGCCCTCACCGGTCGACGTCGACACCGCGCACCACACGGCATCGCGCATCTCACGGCATCGCATCGGGAAGGGGCCGACATGGACGTCTCACGACGCGGCCTTCTCCTGGGCGGTCTCGGAGTGGTGGCCCTGGGCGCCGCCAGCGCAGCGGCGGCAACGGTCATCACCAACGGCGCTCCGGCAGAGCCCGTCATGTCTGCGTCGAACAGCGCCTCCGGCGCATCCCCCTCTCCGAGCGCGAGCACGCCCGCCGACCTCGACCTCCACGTGTGGGACACCGTCCGCCGCCCGCTGTCGAAAGCCGACGACGCGACGCTGGCGCTCGTCGACGGCGAACTCCCCGCGGGCCTCGCGATCGTCGGTGCGACCCTCGCCGGACGACCGACCACCCAGGGCCCGTACGCCTTCACGATCGAGGTGCGCCGGGACGACGACCGTCGGCGGCGCCGATTCGCCGGCACGGTCGGCGACATCAGGCGCGACCTGAGCATCTCGCTCAGCCTCGACGAGAAGACCCCCCTCTCCGCGACGGCGCGCGAACTCGACCGCATCGCCCTCCTCGGCGCGCACGCGACCCTCGTCGTGCTCTGCTACATCCCGGATGCCACCTCGACGACGTTCACCCGCGTGTCCGACGATCGCATCCGCAAGGTGTTCGCCCTCGCGAAGGATCGCGGCGTCCGCATCACTCTGCTGAAGCCCCACATCGCCACCGAGAAGGACGGCGACGGCTTCTATCGCGCGAACTACGCCCCGGCATCCGTCGACGGCTTCTTCTCGCGGTGGACCGAGCAGATGGTGCATTTCGCGGGCCTCTGCGCCGACAACGGGATCGAGTACCTCTCGCTCGCGTGCGAGCAGCCGGGCCAGACGGACGCGGCGCAGTACGCGAAATGGGTCGATCTCGTTAAGACGGTGCGAACGGCCGAGCCCGGGGTGAAGCTCACCGCCGCCTTCACCACGCTGGAGCTGTATCTGCTGCACACGTACTGGCTGCCGCAGGGCACCCCGCACATGGCCCAGCTGCTCGACGTGTTCGGCATCAACTCGTGGATCCGCCTGACCGACAAGGTCTACACCCCGTCCGCGCCGAACATCACCGTCGACGAGCTCGCCGGCGGCTGGCGCGGAGCCGACGGTCGCACCGACGACCACCTCGGAAAGCTCGAGGACGTGTGCGCGCAGCTGCGCATCCCCTTCCTCATCACCGAGGTCGGCGTGCAGCCGCGGGTCGACGGTCTCGCCCAGCAGGAGGGCAGTACCCCGCCCACGGGCGCCCCGAACCACGACGTGCAAGCGCTGCTCTACCGCTCGGTCCTGAAGGCCCCGCTGCGGTCGTCGTGGTGCACGGGCGTCTCGATCTGGCACATGCGCGCCCCCTTCGCTTTCGGCGACGTGTACCACGACGCCCTCTTCCCGGGCGAGAAGGTGCTGAGGGATGCCATCGCGAAGACCCCGTCGCTGGCATCCCCCGCCAGCTGACCCCGTAGCGTGAGCGGATGACGTCTGCCTCGACTCCCCACCGCGGCCGCGAGGTCACTCTGTCGGGCTCGTTCCGCTGCGCCGACGAGACCGAAGCCGCGCGGGTGCGCGCACACCTCCCTGCGCACCTCGCCCTCACCCGGGCCGAACCGGGCTGCGTCTCCTTCGACGTCGACCCCACCGACGACCCCCTCGTGTGGCGCGTCGAGGAGCGTTTCGTCGATGAGGCCGCGTTCGACGCCCATCAGCGCCGCGTCGCGGCGAGCGCGTGGGGCGCCGCGACCGTCGGCATCGAGCGCCGGTATGAGATCCGCGGACGAGACCGGGATGCCGCGGCCCTCGTCGCCGCGGCGTGGGCGGCCGAGGAGCGTCTGCTGGACCCGCGGGTGCGCCAGGACCCCGCCCGGGTCGAGCCACTGCTGGACGACGACTTCGTGGAGATCGGGCAATCGGGGCGCCGCTTCACGCGGGAGGCCATCGTCGCCGCCCTGCGGGCCGAGCCCGGCACGTCGACGGCCGAGATCGCTGAGCGGTCGAGCCGCGTCATCGCCCCCGACACGGTGCTCCTGGACTACCTGCTCACGGTCGAGGAGCGCGTCAGTCGCCGTTCGTCGGTGTGGCAGGGCTCGCCCCCGCGCCTGACGTTTCACCAGGGGACGCCCGCGCCGTCGGACAGCGCGAACTGAGCCGACTCGGCCGCCGACGGCCGGTGGCTCCCGCGAGGGTTGCGTCCGCCGAGCGCGAACTGAGCCGACTCGGCCGCCGACGGCCGGTGGCTCCCGCGAGGGTTGCGTCCGCCGAGCGCGAACCCGCTCGCCGCGCGGGCCGGCGGCTGCTTGGCTGGCCGCATGCGACGCATCCTCATCCTCGGCGGAACCGCCTGGCTCGGCCGGGCCCTCGTCACGGCGGCGCTGGCCACCGGCGCCGATGTCACCTGTCTCGCCCGGGGAGAGTCGGGAGCCGTCCCCGCCGGAGCACGGCTGGTGCGCGCCGACCGGAACGACCCCGACGCCTACGCCGACCTCGACGGCGAGTGGGACGACGTCGTCGAGCTCTCGTGGGACCCCGGCTTCGTGGCATCCGGTCTCGACGCCCTCGCCCACCGGGCGGCGCACTGGACGCTCGTGTCGAGCGTGTCGGTGTACGCGGACTCCGCCGCGCCGTTCGCCGACGAGTCCGCGGACCTCGTCGAGCCCGTCGACCTCGAGCAGTACGCGGATGCCAAGGTGCACGCCGAGCGACTGACCACCGCGCGCGTGGGCGAGCGGGCGCTGCGCGCTCGCGCCGGGCTCATCGTGGGGCCGGGCGACCCGACCGATCGCTTCGGCTACTGGCCGGCCCGTTTCGCGCGGGGAGGCCGGGCGGTCGTGCCCGAGCCGAGCGGCCGGCACGCGCAGGGCATCGACGTCGACGATCTCGCGGAATGGATCGTGCGCGCGGGGTCGGCCGGGGTGACCGGTCCGGTCAACGCCGTCGGTGAGGAGTTCCCGCTCGCCGCGGTCTTCGCGGCCGCCCGTGAGGCCGCCGGTGCGAGCGTCGAGACCGTCCCGCTCGACGACGAGACCCTCCTGTCCCGCGGTGTGCAGTACTGGGCGGGCCCGCGGTCGCTCCCGCTCTGGTTGCCCGCCGAGGCGCGGGGCTTCTCCCGTCGCAGCGACGCCGCGTTCCTGTCATCCGATGGTCGGCGCCGCCCTCTGGCCGAGACGATGCGACGCGTCCTCGACGACGAACGGGCGCGCGGGATCGACCGGCCCCGTCGCGCCGGACTCGCCCCGGCGGAGGAGGCCGAGGTGCTGGCTGGCTGACCGCGCGGTCTCAGCGGCCGTTGCGGTCCGCCGCGGAACGGGGCGGTGCCTGCTGCACCTCGAGGCGATCGAGACCGCGCAGCGAGGTCCAGATGAGTTCCTCGCCCTTCGCCGCATGCTGCGAGGCGCGCACCGCGCGTTCGTCGGCCCACGAGTTCAGCACGTGGCCGGAGTGTCCGCGCACGTGCTCGAGCACGACGTCGGGGAGCCCCGCGTCGCGTCGCGCATCGCGAGCGGCGATGAGCGCCTCGAGGATCCCGCGGTTGGCCACCGGCTTCTTGGCGCTCGTCACCCACCCGCGACGGCGGTGGCCGTCCATCCACGACGAATACGTGTCGATCGCGTACTTCGAGTCGGCCTGCACGACGAGCTCGCGCACGTCGGCGTGGTCGGTGATCGCGTGCAGGAGCCCGAGCAGCTCTCCGATGTTGTTCGTCCCCGAGGGGATCGAGCCCGCGGCCCAGTGGCCGTCTTCGCCGACCCACGCCCAGCCCGCGGGGCCGGGGTTGCCCTTGCAGGCGCCGTCGGTGGCGACGACGTAACGGTCGGAGGGGGTGGATGCCGAACTGCTCATCCCCCTAGTCTCCCCCGCCCGCCCGGGGCGATCCGACGCGGGGACCCGGGCGGGCGAGCACGCGGGTGAACCTTCGACGCTTCCCCGCGGGAGGGACGGTGAGCGCGCGCGGAGACCGACACCGCGGATGCGAGTCTGGCGCGATCCGTCATCGCGTCGCCCGCGTCCCGCCCCCTCGAGAAAGCCCGCCATGTCGTCCACGTCTCGCGCCCGCCTCCACCCCGCCGCTCTCACCGCCCTCATCGTCGGCGGGGTCGTCATCCTCGGGGCTCTCGGATTCCTCGCCTGGCTGCTCACCTCGACGCAGTCCACCCCGAATCAGCAGGCCACCCAGAAGCTCGTGCAGTGGCAGGAGATCTTCGAGAAGTACCGCAGCGCTCACGGCACGCTCCCCGACATGCCCGCGGGCGGCTACTGCCTGGGCACGGGCTTCCCTCTCGGATCAGGGGGGACGGCCAACTGCCGCGACTACGCCGCGGCGACGTACTACACCGAAGAGGCCGGTGCTCCGCTGCGCGAGGCGCTCGCCTCGGTGGGCGAGCTCCCGCAGGGCGTCTCGGCCGCCGTCCGCGGCACCGTGGGCCCCTACGCGCTCTACGACGACGCCGGAGTCCGACTGCTCACCGCCGAGGACGGCGCATGCGAAACCCCCGCCGTCGAGGTGTGGAACGACGGCGGGGGCCTCTTCATCTGTCAGATCCTGCTGACGCGCTGAACGCGCGCGCGGGCCGTCAGCTCCGGCCGCTCTCGGCCTTCTTCTGACCGGCCTCCAGCACGTCGCCGGCGGGCAGCTCCTGGTGACCGCCGAACTGCAGACGCATCGCCGACAGCACCTGGTTGGCGAAGTGGTCCTCGCCCCGCGAGGCGAAGCGCTCGAACAGCGAGGCGGCCAGCACCGGCACGGGCACCCCGGTGTCCACGGCGGCCTTGACGGTCCAGCGCCCCTCGCCCGAGTCCGAGACGCGACCGGCGAGTCCGTCGAGCGTGGGGTTCTGCGCGAGAGCCGCCGCGGTCAGGTCGAGCAGCCACGACGAGATGACCGATCCCCGGCGCCACAGCTCCGTCACCCGCGCCGTGTCGATGTCGAACTGGTAGTACTCGGGCTCCTCCAGCGGGGCGACCTCGGCCGAGTGCTCGCCCTGGTGCAGGCCCGCGTCGGCGTTGTTCAAGACGTTGAGCCCCTCGGCGAGCGCGGCCATGATGCCGTACTCGATGCCGTTGTGCACCATCTTCACGAAGTGCCCGGCCCCCGAGGGACCGCAGTGCAGGTACCCGCGCTCCTCGGTCGTGTAGTCGCCCGTGCGTCCGGGCGTGCGCTCGACCTCTCCCGGTCCCGGCGCGATCGTGCGCAGAACGGGCTCGAGGTGCGCGACGGCTTCGTCGTGACCGCCGACCATCAGGCAGTAACCGCGCTCGAGGCCGAACACGCCGCCGCTGGTCCCCACGTCGACGTAGTGGATGCCGCTGTCGTCGAGCTTCTTCGCGCGACGCACGTCGTCACGGTAGTTCGAGTTGCCGCCGTCGATGATGATGTCGCCCGGCTCGAGCACCTCGGCGACCTGGTCGACCACCGACCCGGTGAGTCCGGCGGGGATCATGAGCCACACGGCGCGGGGCTTCTGCAGCTTGGAAGCGAGGTCGGCGATGCTCGTCGCCCCGGTCGCCCCCTCCTCGACGAGGGAGGCCACGGCATCCTGATTCACGTCGAAGACGACGCAATCGTGACCGTCCCTCATGAGTCGGCGCACGATGTTGGCGCCCATCCGTCCGAGTCCGACCATGGCGAGTTGCATTCGTACCCCGTTCGTCGTGATGAGGCCGCGGCGCGCGGCCCCTCCGCGAGTCTAGGAGCGTCGAGGGGGCGGCGGACCGTCAGCCCTGGAAGTCCTCGGGGTCGACGTCGTCGAGGAACCGGCGGAACTCCTCCACCCGCTCCTCCTCGGGCGACGGGTCGAGCTCGACCGCGTCGTCGGGCACTCCCGCCTCGGCGAAGACGCTGTCGGCGACCCAGATCGGCGCATCGACACGGGCTCCCAGGGCGATCGCGTCGGAGGGGCGGGCGTCGAAGGAGCGCTGTCCCCGCGGGGTGTCGACCACGAGGCGGGCGTAGAACGTGCCGTCCTCGAGATGGGTGATCTCGACCCGGTCGACGGTCGCCGACAACTCCCCCAGCATCGCCGTCATGAGGTCGTGCGCGAGCGGGCGGGGCGGGGCGGTGCCCTCGATCGCGACGAGGATCGACATCGCCTCCTGCGGACCGATCCACACCGGGAGCACGCGCTCGCCGTCGGCCGCGGCGTCGAACGGCGAGAGCAGGATGACGTGCTGCTGGGCCGGGTCGAGGGCCACGCCGACCACTCGCACCCGGATCATGACGCCCATCGTACGTCGTCGCCTGCGCCGTCCGCCTCGGCGTCCGAACCGTCAGCGCAGGATGCCGAGGGCCCGCGCCGCGGAGACGGCGCCGGTGCGCGAGGTGACGCCGAGCTTCGAGAAGATGTGTGCGAGGTGCGACTTCACCGTCGCGTCGGTGATGTGCAGGAGCGCCGCGACGTCGGCGTTCGACGCGCCGCGGGCGACGAGATGCAGCACCTCGATCTCGCGCGCCGACAGGGTGACGCGGGGTTCGCGCATCCGCGCGAGCAGTCGACCCGCGATCGCTGGTGCGAGCGCGCTCTGCCCCGCCGCAGCGGCGCGGACACCGGCGAGCAGCTCGTGGGGAGGCGCATCCTTCAGCAGGTACCCGCTGGCCCCCGCCTCGACGGCACCGAGGATGTCGCCGTCGGTGTCGTAGTTCGTGAGCACGAGCACGTAGGGCGGGGCGGCGAGCGCGCGGACGCGCCTGGTCGCCTCGGCACCGGCGGCACGGTCGCCGAACTGCAGGTCCATCAGCACGAGCTCGGGCGCGAGACGCTCGGACAGGGCGACCGCCTCGTCGGGGGTCGCGGCCTCGCCCGCCACCTCGATGTCGGCCTCCGCATCGAGCAGGGCGCGCACCCCCGCGCGGACGACGGGGTGGTCGTCGGCGATGACGACGCGGATCACGACGCACCCCCCGGGAGCGTCACCGTGATGGCGGTGCCCCGCCCCGGCGCGCTGTCGACCTCGAGGGCGCCGTCGAGCTGGCCGACCCGCTCCCGCATGGCCCGCAACCCGAACGAATCGGTCTCGGCCGCGGCCGCCTCCGCCCGCTCGGGATCGAACCCGACGCCGTCGTCGGCGATCCGCAGCCGCACCGCGTCGTCGAGCCGGGTGAGACGGATGCCGACGCGCGCCGCGCCGGCGTGCTGGGCGACGTTGGCGAGGGCTCCCTGTGCGATGCGCAGCAGCGCCGTCTGCGCGTCCATCGGCAGCGACGCGTCGTCGTCCACCTCGACGTCGATCGCGACCTTCTCGCGTGCTCCCCAGTCGCGCGCGAGGCGCTCGAGTGCGGGGCCGAGACCGCTGTCGAGGCGGGGCGGGGACAGTTCCCGGATGAAGCGCCGGGTCTCGGCGAGTCCGTCGGCGGCGGTCTCCCGGGCCAGACGCACGTGCGCGAGGCCCGGGCTCGTGGCATCCGCCCGCTCCGCCGCGTGCAGCAGCATCTGGATGCTCGAGAGCCCCTGCGCGACGGTGTCGTGGATCTCGCGCGCGAGCCGCGCCCGCTCGGCGAGGATGCCCTGCTCGCGCTCGGCGGCCGCGAGACGGTCGCGCGTGGCCAGCAGCTCGGCCATGAGCGCCTCGCGCTCGGCGGCCCGCCGGTCGAGCGCGGCATAGCCGAGGCCGATGAGCAGTGCGACGCCCGCGCCGACGAGGGGGCCTACGACGCCGCCCACCGTCAGGCCCCCGTGCACCGCGAAGGCGGCGATCGTGAGCGCTGTCGTCCCGAGCACGACGAGGGGCCCGGCGGCCCCGGGCAGCACGTGCAGGTAGAGGAAGAACAGCGGGAAGACGAGGTAGGCGGCCTCCGGCACCAGCCAGACCAGCGCCGCCCAGACGAGGGTCAGCACCGCCACCCACACCACGGCCGCCGCCCGGCGGCGTGCGCGGGCGACCGCCAGCCCGCCGAGGTAGACCCCGCCGAGCAGCCCCGCCAGCACGAGAGCCGTCACGGAGCCGTCGGTCACCAGCACGCGCACCACGACGAGCGCGAGGAGGGCCCCGAACAGGACGTGGAGCCCGGCGCGCAGGCCCGCGAAGACGGGAGCGAGGGTGCGGTGCGGCATGACGATCTCCAGGCTACGGATGCGGGGCCCGCGGCGGATCATCCGAAAGGTGGAGAGCAGGAACGCCCCTTGCGCCGATGACCGCGGAGGGCCGGGTGACGACGCTGGAGGGGTGCCGGTGAGATCCGCCGGCGGAAGGAGGCGACGTGTACGTCGCATGGCGCGATCTGCGGTTCGCCCGCGGGCGATTCGCCCTCATCGGGGCGGTCGTCGCCCTCATCACCCTGCTCGTGGGTTTCCTCGCGGGCCTGACCGGCGGCCTCGCCGCCCAGAACGTCTCGGCCGTGCTGGCCCTCCCCGGCGACCGGCTCGTGCTGCAGCCGGTCGGAGACGCGGCGGCGACCTTCGGAGAGTCGGCGATCGGCGACGCCACCGTCGCCGCGTGGCGCGACGCTGCGGGTGTCACCGGCGTCGTGCCGATCGGCATCCTGCAGTCCCGCGCCGAGGGCCCCTCCGCGTCGGGGGCTGTGGCCCTCTTCGGTCTCGACTCCCCCGCCTTCGCGCTGAACGTCTCGTCCGACACCGACGCCGCGCTGTCCGCGGGCGCGGCGAAGACCCTGGGCGCGTCCGTGGGGAGCGAGGTGACGATCGCTGGCGAGGGCTTCCGCGTCGCCTCCGTCGGCGACGACCTCTCCTACAGCCACACCCCCGTCGTCGCCCTCACCTCGACGGCGTGGAAGACGCTCGCCCAGCGCCTGGGCGGGACGGGCGCGGCGACCGTGCTCGCCGTCTCCGGCGACCCTGTGTGGGACGCGGTGGCCACCGACACCGGGACCACGGCATCCACTCCCCTGGCGAGCCTGCCGGCGCTGCCGACGTTCCGCTCCGAGATCGGATCGCTCGGTCTCATGATCGCGATGCTCTTCGGTGTCTCGGCGCTGGTCGTCGGCGCGTTCTTCACCGTGTGGACCATGCAACGAGCCGGAGACGTCGCCGTGCTCAAGGCCCTCGGCGCCAGCACCCCCGCCCTCGTGCGCGACACCCTGGGCCAGGCCCTCGTCGTGCTCATCGTCGGAGTGGGGGTCGGCATCGCCTTGACGGCCGCCCTGGGCGCGCTCGCCGGCGGCGCCCTGCCGTTCGTGCTGAGCCCCCTCACCACCCTCGCCCCGGCGCTCGTCATGATCGCCCTGGGCGTGCTGGGAGCCGCCGTGTCACTGCGCACCGTCACGAAGTCCGACCCTCTCACCGCCCTGGGGAGCACCCGATGATCCTTCTCGACGACGTCACCCTCACCTACCCCGACGGCGACGCCCGCGTCACCGCCGTCGACCGCGTCACGCTCGAGGGCCGCCCCGGCCTCGTCACGGGCATCACCGGACCGTCGGGGTCGGGCAAATCGAGCCTGCTGGCTCTGGCGGCCACCCTCGTCCGTCCCGACTCCGGTCGCGTCGTCGTCGACGGAGTGGATGCCACTCGGCTCGACGCCGCGGGTCGCACCGCGCTCCGGCGGGAGCGGATCGGCATCGTGTTCCAGCAGCCGCAGCTTCTGCCCGCCCTCACCGCGCGCGAGCAGCTGCGCGTGATGGCCGAGCTCGGAGGACGGGGCCGCCGGGAGCGGCGCGCCGCCGTGCGGGGTCGCGTCGACGGGCTGCTGGATGCCGTGGGCCTCGGCGACCACGCCGATCGCCGCCCCGCTCAGCTGTCGGGCGGTCAGCGCCAGAGGGTCGCGATCGCCCGCGCGCTCGTGCACGAGCCCCGCGTGCTGCTGGTGGACGAGCCGACGAGCGCGCTCGACAGCGCCCGCGGCGCGGAGATCATGGCGCTGCTCTCACGGCTCACGCACGAGCGCGGTACCGCCACCCTCCTCGTGACGCACGACCTCGTGCACGCGGGTGCCCTGGATGAGACGGTCGAGGTCGTCGACGGCCGAGCGACCCGCGTCGTCGCGGTGTGACCCCCGGCCCGCGCGGGAACGTCGGGCGCGGCGGGCCCACCGCATCGCGCGCGCCGCGACCACGAGCCAGCCCACCGCCGCCGGGGCGAGGACGGCGAGCCACCAGGGCGGAGGCAGGGTGGTCCGCTCCGGAGCCCCCGTCTCCGGAGCGTCCTCATCGGCGACGCGCTCCGCGTGCACGACGAGGCGATGGGTGTTGATGCCGATGGGCGTGCAGGTCACGAGGGAGACGAGGTCGCGACCGTCCTGCACCGCGAGGCGCGAGATGTCGGTCGGCAGCACCACGTCGGAATCTGTCACCCGATACCGCAGGGTGCGCCCGAGGACGTCGACGTCGACCTCGTCACCCGGGTGGAGCTTGTCGAGGTCGGAGAGGAGCGTGGCGTCGGGGAGGCCCGAGTGGCCGGTCAGGACCGCGTGCGTCCCCGGCCCGCCGACCGGCAACGACGAGCCGTAGAGGTGACCGAGCCCGCGGTCGAGGACGTCGGGAGTCGATCCATGGAAGACGGGCAGATCCACGGCGATGGCGGGGATGCGCACGCGGGCGATCACGCCGTTCGGGTCGAGGGAGAGCTGCGAGAGGTAGCGCGCGGCGGCGGCGTCGACGCCCGGCTTCCCGGCGTCGTCGCCGAAGGGGTCGATGAGCAAGCCCGTGGCCTCGCGGAGGTTGTACTCCCGCGCCGCGGAGAGCGACTGGTCCACGACCTGTCGATCGGCGGCATCGACCACCTGGGCGTATCCCTCGACGACCGTATTGGTGCGGATGAGGTCGAACCAGCTCGCGGTGGGGGGATACATCATCACCGCCACCCCGATGAGGGCGGCTGTGGCGAGCAGCAGATCGTGGCGGGCGCGTCGCGCGCGGGTGCGCAGGGTGCGCGCCGTCCGAGACGGCACCGAGGAGGGCCCCGGCCGCCGACCGGCGTCCGAGACCCTCCCGGTCTTCATGCGAGGACCGCTCAGGCCCGGCGACGCGCCCGGCGCACCAGCACGACACCGAGGGCGAGCACCACCAGTGCACCTCCGGCCGCGGTGAACGCCGCGCCCGTCGATCCACCGGTGAGCGGGAGGGTGAACGGCGGGATGGGCGAGTCCGCGATGTCGGCGACGTTCGGCGACGTGGTCGATCCGACGGCCACGGTGATCTTCACCGGCTGAGCGAGCTTCTGATACCCGGTGGGGGCCGTGGTCTCGACGAGCCAGTAGTCTCCCGTGCGCAGCCCGGCGACCTGGACGGAACCGTTCGCGCCGGTGGTCGCGCCCGTCACGACGGCCGTCGCGCCCGCCGTGCTCGGGTCGACGGCGTAGACGTCGAAGACGGCGCCGGCCAGCGTCTTGGTGCTGTCGCCGGTCACGTGCTTGACGACGCGCAGGGCACCCCACTTGGAGGGAGTCGGCGTGGAGCTGGTCCCGTGCGCGTGCTGAGGATCGTTGATGTACGCGGTGGCCGTGTTGCTGATGGTGCCGTCACCGATCGAGAGCACGGTGGTGTCGATCTCGACGATCACTTTCGCCGTGCTCGCCACGCCGTTGAGCTTGGCGAGCCCCGAGGCGGTGAGCGAGACGACGACATCGCCGGAGGTTCCGACGGTGGGCGCCGTCAGCGTGTAGTCGCGCGGCGTCGCGAGCGTCGAGGTCGTCGACCCGTCGACGAGCGAGACGGTGGTGCTCGAATAGCCGAGACGACTCTCGAGCGTGTCGCTGATCTCGTAGGACGAGATCGAGGTGCCCGCCGGCGCCTTGGAGACGTCGTTGGTGATGGTCCACGGGAGCGTGTCGCCGATCACGTGCGCTTTGCTCTCGTCGACGGTCTTCGTGAGGCGCGAGACCGCGTTCTTCGGGTAGACGTGCACGTCGTAGTTCCACGCGCCGTTGGCCGGCTGCGGGAGCGCGACCAGGAAGGGGACGGCGGGCGAGACCACCGACGACGTTCCGGGGGCGGTCTCGCGCACGAGGTACAGGCCGATCCCCACGGCGGGGGACGTCAGCGTGATCTCACCCGCGCTGTCGGTGGTGCGGACGATACCCGTGCCGAGCGTGTGCGTGGCCGTCGAGCCGTACACGTCGGCGACGGTCAGCGCGCTCGCGGTCGCCCAGCCCGTGTCGGTCGTGAGGTCGACGTCGGTGACCTTCTGCACGGTGAACTCGACATCCGCGAGGGGGGTACCACCGGGGTTGGCGATCTTCGTTCCGTCGTTCGTGCCGAGGGTGCCGGTCGCGGGCTGCTCGAACTTGTGGATCGTCAGCGAGACCGAGGCGGAGGTGTCGATATCGGCCGACGAGGCGTGAGCCGGTGCGGCCGCGGCCAGGAGTGCGGCCGCCACCCCCGCCGAGGCGAGGAGTCGGAGCCGGCGCGAGAACCGGGTGGTGGTCATAGTCCTTCTGCTTTCTGAGTATCGATGGATGTCGGTGTCGGAGGAGAGGATTCGGAAGCGGATGCCGCCCCGCGGCGACGCCGCGCGCGCACCCACAAGAGGGCGGCCGACGCCATCAGGGCGACCCCGGCGCTCGTGAAGGCGATCGTGCCCGGGCCTCCCGCCGACGGCAGGGCCACGACGCGGGCGTCCCAGATGCGCAGCGTGCGCGAGGCGGTGTCGTAGGAGACGAGCGGGTCGGTGGTGGAGCCGAGGTCGATCGCGCCGTCGGGGTGGGCGGCGTCGTGGCGCACGGCGAAGGCGATAGGGGCGACCAGGGGCGCGTACCCGCTCGGTGCCGCCGTCTCGACGAGCCAGTAGGACCCCGGCGCGATGTCGACGAGGGCGAACCGGCCGGGCTGGGCTCCCGTCTGCAGCACTCCCGAGACGGCGGCTCCGGGATGCCCGTGATCGTCCGCGCGGAGGTCGAACGCCGCGCCGTCGAGGAGTGCGGGCGCTGTCTGTCCGCGGTCGCTGTAGGAGTGCTTCTCGATGTCGAACGTCAGGATGCGCTCGTCGGTCACGTCGGCCGTCGTGACGTCGAGGCTGGAGGCACCGATCGTGAACGAGGTCGACGCGGTGGCGAGGTGGTAGCCGTCGGGCGGCGACTTCTCAGTGAGCGTGTACGTGCCCCAGGACAGACCCGTGACGCGGAACACGCCGGGACGCGCGTCGGTGTCGGCCCCGGAGTACCCGGTCTGACCGGTGTTGTCACCGACGTCGACAGCGGTCGCGCCCGGAGCCGTCAGCGTGAAGGTCGCACCCCCGACCAGCTTCCCGCTCACCTCGTCGGTCTTCCTCCACGTCACCGATCCGGCTTGGTCGGCATTGGTGAGGGTGCACGAGACGCGCTGGCCGTCGGCGATCGCGATCGTCGAGCTGCTGCCACGGCGACGGTGGTCCCCGACGCGTCGACGCACGACACCGCTTGGAGCGTGTACCCCGGCCGCGCCGTCTCGGCCAACGTGTACGTCGCCGGCTCCACCACGCGTGTCTGCCCCGAAGTGAAGGCGAGAGCCGTGGTCCCGGCCGTCGCGGAGAGTTGCCAGATCGAGGCGTCGGAGGGCGCACCATGCCGGATGTCGAACGCTTTCACGAGGGTGAGCTTCGGCTTCAGCACATTGACGAAGGCACAGCTGACACGCACCCCCCGATCCGTCGCTGCCGGGTTGGTCGGAACCGTCACCGTCGCTTTGGAGCCGCTCCCCGAGGAGATGACGCCGGAAGCCGAGCGGCACGACCAGGTCGTTCGGTAGTCGTTCGGATCCGTCGTCCCGGCGGGGTCTTGGACGACGTCGTACGTGGACTCCGCGAGCACGGGCAGAGGACCGACGACGGCCGGTTGCACTCCCGTCGCGCTGCCCGTGGTCGTGTTCGTCATGGACGTGACCGTGCCGCTGCGGATGGAGAGCGTGAACTGGTCGCTCGGAGCATTGCGGGCGTCGACGCTCACGGTCCCCGTCATCGTCGGCGGGGCCAGACAACTCCCGAGGTCCGTGTTGGAGGAGAGGGAGGTCGTCACCGTGTCCAACTTCGTCCAGGTGGTGGGGTCGAAGCGTGCGACGGTCGTCCCGTTGCTGAGGTAGGCGTTTCCGAGATTGTCGAAGTCCAGACCGTTGGTGCCCGGCAGGCCACCGGCGATGGTCTTCGACGTCGACGCCGGGACTTCGCCTCCCGTGCTGGCCGCCAAACTGGCCGCGGAGACGATGATGAGGTTGGTCGAGTCCCACGAACCGCGGACGATGTAGAGATTCCCGTCGGCGTCGAAGGCGATGTCGCCGTTCGGCTGACCCGAATCGGTGATACCCGTCCAGGCGAACCCGCGGTCGGAGAAGGAGCGCGCATTCGGCGCATACTCGAAGATGCGGAAGCGATATTCCTGGACGCCGGCATGGTCCGCCTTCTCGAACCCACCGAAGTAGAAGTCGCCGGTGTCGAGGTCGAGCGCTCCACCGACGAGGTCGCCCGCAAATGCGGCGATGTAAGAGTCCGACGTGGTGGTGAACGTCTGACCTCGGGCGTCGTACGTCAGGATGCGGGCCTTGTTGTTGCCCCCGTTCCCCCAGCTTCTGTCGTAGGAGTACGCACGGTCGCCACTGGCGGTGATTCCCAAGCCGTTGGCGAAGGGCACCTTCCACGAGCCCATCGACGACGTCGACCCGTCGGGCGCGATCTGGGTGATCTCCCCGGATGACGACACGGCGTACTCGTAGCGGGGAAGGCACTGGAACGGCTTCCACGTCGCCGCGGCCGCGGGGGGCGCGTCGACGACGGTCGCCGCGACCGGTCCGATCACGGCGAACGCGACGACGACGACGGATGCGACGAACCGGCGGATCGCACGGGTGTACGTGGCGGGCATGGTCTCCTCGATGGCGCGGAGGAGCAGACCGAGGATCACGCAGAGGTGCCGCGGAGCGCGTCAGCGCAGCCCCTCGAGGGCAATGATGAAGCCACGCGCGGCCCCCATCCGCTCGGATGGGGGGCTATCTCACGAGGGAGCACGCCCGGTCGTATCGACCCTTCACCCGAACGTCGCCGAGCGTCCCCGCGCGCACTTTCGGGCCGAGGTAAAGCGGGGTTCTGCCGTCACCCGAGCGTGACGGACCCACGTCGCCGCGACCGGGCCTCGATGTGAGTGCCGCCTCCCCATCGGCCGCCGTGGGCCACAGGAGCGGGAGTCACCAACCGAAGGCGTTGAACCATTCGCGACGACGACCGGCCTCCGCGCGCGACTCGTCACCGCGCCACGAATCGTGCTGTTCGAGTGTCCGGTCGTCGGTCAGAGCCACGAAAGCCCAGCAGACCGGGCAGACCGCGCGTCCGTCAGGGAACCCGTCGTCGAGCATCGCTGCGGGTTCGGCCGGTGAGCCCGCACCGGGGCACTCGGGCGGATCGGCCTGCAGGTCGCTCCAGAGCAGACGCCCACCGGTGCGGTGGTGAAGGCCCCGGTGCCCGTCCTCACGAGTGCAGATCTCGCCGTTTCGTCGGCTGAGGCACAGCCTCCGGGCGGCGCCCGGGAGCGCTGCCAGTGTTCGCGTCATCCTTCGATTCTCGCCGCTGCGAGCGCAGCGGGGGCAGGTGCGGGATGCGCACGGGGCGGTGGGGTCCGGTGGGGAAAGGTTCGGTGGTCATCGCCGACCACCACCGGTCTGACGAAAAAGCATGTCGACCTCCTGATGCTTCGACTGTCCGCCAATGGGAGCCGTGCGCCGAGGGGGTTGACACCGCACGAGACGGTGCTAAGCATACCCCACGGGGGTATCATCGAGGCATGCACGGATACGAGGGCAACAAGGACGACCTCCTCAAGCGCCTGCGTCGGGCGGAGGGGCAGGTGCGCGGCATCGCCCGCATGGTCGACGACGACCAGTACTGCATCGACATCCTCACGCAGGTGTCGGCGGTCACGAAGGCCCTCGAGAACGTCGCTCTCTCACTCCTCGACGATCATCTCTCGCACTGCGTCGCCGAGGCGGCCGCGCAGGGCGGGCCGGTCGCCGAAGAGAAGTTGAAAGAAGCAAACCAGGCCATCGCGCGCCTGGTCCGTTCCTGAGGAGGACACCATGTCGGAACAGCGCATCGAGCTCGGCCTCACGGCCGCCGCCCCCGCCGGTGGGGGCTGCGGCGAGGCCTGCGGCTGCGGCCATGCGGCAGCGGCATCCGCTGCCGCTGCCGCTACGGCGACGGACGAGTTGCGCGTCGAGGGCATGACCTGCGAGCACTGCGTGCGCGCCGTCACCGAGGAGCTCTCCTCGCTCGCGGGCGTCGACGTCGTCGACATCGCCCTGCAAGCGGGCGGTACGTCGATGGTGCGCATCACGCGCACGGAAGACGTCACCGACGACGACCTCGCCGCCGCGATCGACGAAGCGGGTTACTCGCTGGCCCCCTGACGCCGCGAGCGCGAGAGACCGCCGAGGCTCAGAGCACGCGACGCACGAGGGCGTCGACGGCGGAGTGGAACGTGAGGTGCTGCGACACCTCGACCGCGCGGTCGTACCGTGCGCCGCCGAGGGCCACGAACACCGCACGGACGACCTCGACGTATCCGACGATGTAGCCGCCACGGGCGACCTCGTAGAGGTCGAGGTCGATTCGCGTCCAGGGGATCTCGGTGGGCGCCGGTGGGGCGACGACGGTGTCGATGGGGGCCGCCGCGCGCGCCGCGCCGATGAGCGGACCCCGGTGGCTGAGCGGTGCTTCCATGACCATGTGAGAACTCCTTGGCTCGTCCGGGGTGCTCTCAGCGTGCACGCTCTCCCGATGCCTCGTGCCTCCCTTGACGAAACCCTCCGCCGGGGCTACGCGAGCCTTACACCGTAGAGCGGGCGGGCCGACCGCGACGCGGGCGCTCCTCGGACAGACCGAAGGGCACGGCTGCGGCGGTGAGGCGGGCGACCTCGTCGAGCCATCGCAGGTCGGCCTCGAGTCGCGCCTTCCGGGCCGCTCGGACGATCGCCGCGGGAACGGCATCCGCGTCGGCGACCTCTGCGTCGCTCGCGTCCAACGCCGCTCGGACCGCGGCACGCTGCACCGAGAGGATGGCATCGACGTCGGCACCCGGGAGGGTCACGGCGAGCGCGATCTTGAGGGCGACGTCGTCGCGGCCCTCTGCGAGGGAGGCGGTGGTCAGCCAGGCGCGCGCCTCGGCGCGGCCCGCGGCGGTGGGCCGCCACAGCACCCGCGCCTCGTCGTCGACGCCCGCCCCCTCGACGAGCCCGTCGCGCTCGAGTCGCTCGAGGGTCGTGTACACCTGACCGACGTTCACGCTCGCCCCGGTGCGCCTCTCGTACTCGGCGCGCAGCTGGGAGCCGTAGCAGACGCCGCGATCGAGGATCGCGAGCAGGCTCTGACGCACCGACATGCGGCCTCCGGACCGGTTCGCAGGGAAAAGACTTTCCCGGTAAGTCTCAGCGTAGACCGACGAGGTGGTTCGACGCCGAATCATCGCCGGGCGGCGTGGGAGGGCCCGGCGTAGCATGTGGTCTGACCACATAATCCGGTTTGATCGGAGGCTCCCGATGGAGTGGCTCGACCCCCTGGCTCTCGCCCGCTGGCAGTTCGGGTTGACGACCCTGTACCACTTCCTCTTCGTTCCGCTGACGCTGGGGATGTCGCTGATCGTGGCGGTTTTCCAGACCGTCTGGTACCGCACCGGTGACGTGCGATGGCTGCACCTCACCCGCTTTTTCGGGAAGATCTTCCTCATCAACTTCGCCATGGGCGTGGTGACCGGCATCGTGCAGGAATTCCAGTTCGGCATGAACTGGTCGGCCTACTCCCGCTTCGTCGGCGACGTCTTCGGCGCCCCGCTCGCGTTCGAGGGCCTTCTCGCCTTCTTCCTCGAGGCGACGTTCATCGGCCTGTGGATCTTCGGGTGGGACAAGCTCCCCCGTCTCGCCCACCTCGCGAGCATCTGGATGGCCTCCATCGGCGCGACACTGTCGGCGTACTTCATCATCGCGGCGAATGCGTTCATGCAGAATCCCGTCGGGTATCAGATGTCGGCCGAGGGTCACCGCGCCGAGCTCGTCGACTTCTGGGCGCTGCTGACCAACCCCGTCGCCCTCGCCGCCTTCCCGCACACGATCTTCGCCGGCTGGATGTTCGCCGCCATGGTCGTGGTCGCGGTGTCGGCCTGGCACATGGCCCGCGGCCGCAACACCGACATGATGCGCAAGACCCTGCGGTTCGGCCTGTGGGCGACCGTGGTGTCGTTCGTGCTCGTCGCGATCGTCGGCGACCAGCTGAGCCTGGTCATGGTCGCGACCCAGCCGATGAAGATGGCCGCCGCCGAGGCGACGTTCAACACGGTCTGCGGACAGGACGCGTCGTTCTCGATCTTCACCCTCGGCACCCCCGACGGGACGAGCGAACTGTTCTCGATCCGCGTTCCGTTCCTGCTCAGCATCCTGTCGACGCACTCGCTCGACGGCTGCGTCGAGGGGATCAACGACCTGAACACGCTGTACAGCCAGGAGATGTTCCCGCAGTTCGCCGACCAGGTCGACGGCAACTTCGCCCCCGTGCTGTGGGTCACGTACTGGGCCTTCCGCTGGATGATCGCGCTCGGCGGCATCGCGGCGCTCGTCAGCGTCGTCGGCCTGTGGGTCACGCGCAAGAACGCGAAGCGCCCCGTCGCCGGCTGGATGTGGCGGATCGCGATCTGGACGGCTCCGCTGCCCATGCTCGCGAGCCTCGTGGGCTGGGTGTTCACCGAGATGGGCCGCCAGCCGTGGATCGTCTTCGGTCTCATGCTCACGCAGGACGGCGTCTCGCCCAGCGTCCCGGGGTGGAGCGTGCTCGTCTCGCTCGTCGCCTTCACGCTCGTCTACCTGAGCCTTGCGATCGTCGAGTTCGGTCTCATCGTGAAGTTCGCGCAGAAGGGCCCCGACCCCCTGCCCGACCCGGATGCCGAGCGCGACGACTCCGTCGAGAACACGCCGACCACGGTCTACTGAGAACGCAGGAGAACATCATGGACCTCGCACACCTCTGGTTCTGGATCGTCGCCTTCCTCTTCGTCGGCTACTTCGTGCTCGACGGGTTCGATTTCGGCGTCGGCATGTCGATCCCCTTCCTCGGCAAGGACGACATCGCCCGCCGCCAGATCATCAACACCATCGGGCCCGTGTGGGACCTCAACGAGACGTGGGTGATCGTCGCCGGCGCGGCGCTGTTCGCCTCGTTCCCCGAGTGGTACGCCACGCTCTTCAGCGGGTTCTACCTCCCGCTGCTGGTGATCCTGCTCGCGCTCATCGCTCGCGGGGTGTCGTTCGAGTACCGCCATCAGCGCGACTCGCTGCGGTGGAAGCGCTCGTTCGACCGCATGATCGTGGCAGGGTCCGCCCTCCCCGCGTTCCTGTGGGGCGTCGCCTTCGCGAACATCGTGCAGGGCGTGCCACTGGATGCCGACCACGAATACGCCGGCACCGTGCTGACGCTGCTGAACCCCTACGGCATCCTGGGCGGGCTCACGACCCTGCTGCTGTTCTTCACGCACGGCGTGTACTTCGTCGCTCTCAAGACCGACGGCCAGGTGCGCGCCGACGCCCGGCGCCTGGCGGGTCGGGCCGGTCTGGTCACGATCGCCCTCGCGGCCGTGTTCCTGGGGTGGACCGTCGCCCGGTCCACGCAGGCGCCCCTGTTCCTCGGCGTCGTGGCGCTGTCGGGTGTCGCCGCACTCGCCCTCATCGGCTCGTGGGTCGCCAACTCCCGCGACCGCGAGGGAACCGCGTTCGCCCTCGGGGCCGTGACGATCGTGTCGGCCGTGGCCGCGCTGTTCTTCGCGCTGTTCCCCAACGTGATGCCCTCGACCCTCGACGGGGGCGCGAGCCTCACGATCGACAACGCCTCGAGCACCGACTACACGCTCACCATCATGAGCTGGGCGGCGCTCATCTTCTTGCCGCTGATCCTGGCCTACCAGGGCTGGACGTACTGGGTGTTCCGCAAGCGCGTCACCCGCGCCCGGATCGAGAAGGCCGCGCTCGTCGCGCACTGATCCCCGGACCCACCCATGAAACCCGTCGACCCCCGCCTCCTGCGGTACGCGAGCGCCTCGCGCGGCTACTTCGTCGTCACCGCGGCGATCGTGCTCGCGCAGGCGGGCGTGATCGTCGGCTTCGCCGGGGCGCTCACGCACGCGCTGGTGGGGGCGATCGAGGGGCGGCCGCTCGCCGAGCTCTGGGGATACGTGGGCATCGCGGCATCCCTCGCCGCGCTCCGGGGGCTGCTGATCGCCGCCTCCGAGCGCACCTCGGCCCGCGGGGCGGCGGCGGCGTCGGCGCAGCTGCGCGAGGCGCTCATCGCCGCGGTGACGCGGCTCGGACCGCGCTGGCTCGGTGCGCGCAACACCGCCGCCCTCGCGGTGACGGCCGGACACGGTCTCGAGGCGCTCGACGCGTACTTCGGCCGCTACCTGCCTCAGCTGGTCGCCACCGCGATCACGATGCCGATCCTGATCGGTGCGATGACCCTCGCCGACCCGCTCTCCGGTCTGACCGTGGTGCTGACGATCCCGCTCATCCCGCTGTTCATGGTGCTGATCGGCCTGGCCACGCGCGGGGTGCAGCAGAAGCAGTACCGCACGCTGGGCCGGCTCGCGGCGCGCTTCGCCGACACCGTCGACGGACTCGGGACTCTGAAGGCCTTCGGTCGCCAGCACCGTGCCGCCGACTCCATCGAAGCGGTGACGCGCGACTACAAGCGCGAGACGATGACCGTCCTGCGTGTGTCGTTCCTCTCGGGCTTCGCGCTGGAGTTCCTGGCATCCATCTCGGTCGCCATCATCGCCGTGACGATCGGGTTCCGCCTGCTCGCCGGCGACCTCTCGCTGCTGGTGGGGCTGTTCGTTCTCCTGCTCGCGCCGGAGGCGTACCTGCCGCTGCGGCAGGTGGGGGTGCAGTTCCACGCCGCGAGCGAGGGAGTCGCCGCGACGGAGGAGATCTTCGACGCCCTGGACGCTGCCCGCACGACCCCCGACGCGGATGCCGAGACCCCGGCGCGCGGATCCGTCCTCACGCTCGACCGCGTGCGCGTGCGGCGGGAGGGGCACGTGCTGCCGGAGGTGTCGCTGTCGGTCGAGCCGGGCGAGATCGTGCTGGTGACCGGCCCGAGCGGTGTCGGCAAGTCGTCGCTGATCGCGGCGGTGCTGGGTTTCGCGGAGTACGACGGCTCGGTGCGCATCGACGGCGCCCCAGTTTCGCACGCGCGCGGCGCGGTCGCCTGGGCGGGCCAGCGACCGGGGCTCGTGACCGGCTCGGTCGCCGACAACGTCGCTCTCGGCTGCGCGCCCGATCCCCGGCGCGTCACCGCGGCGCTGGCCGACGCGGGGGCGGCGGATCTCGACCCCGGAACGGTGCTCGGGGCCGCCGGCGCCGGGCTCTCGGGCGGCGAGGCCCAGCGCGTCGCCGTCGCCCGCGCCCTGTACCGGGTCCGCGTCACGGGGGCGCCGCTCCTCCTGCTCGACGAGCCGTCGAGCGCCCTGGATGCCACGACCGAGGCGCACCTGTGGACGACCCTCCGCCGCGAGGCCGACGCCGGCCGCGGCGTGCTGCTGGTGTCGCACCGTCTTTCCGCGCGGGCGATCGCGGACCGCGTGGTCGAGCTGCGGCGCGGGTCCGGAGGCTTCGACAGGCTCAGCCTCCTCCGTCCCGACCCCGCAACCGAGGTCCCTGAGCCTGTCGAAGGGACCGGGAGCTTCGTTCCCGAGAGGAGTCACCCGTGAACGGGCGCGTGCGCGGCATCCTGCGCTCGGCGATGCCGTCGCGGCGGCGGTTCGCCCCGGCGCTGCTCGCCGGCTTCGGTACGGCGGCCAGTGCCGTGGCTCTGCTCGCGGCGAGCGCGTGGCTCATCGCCCGCGCGGCGGAGCAGCCGCTGGTGATGTACCTGTCGGTCGCCGTGGTCGGGGTGCGCGCGTTCGCGCTGTCGCGCGGGGTGTTCCGTTACCTCGAACGTCTCAGCGGCCACGATGCGGCGCTGCATCAGCTCGCGGGGGTCCGCGCCGACCTGGTGCGCGACCTCGTGCCGCTGGCCCCCGACGGCCTCGCGCGCTCTCGCCGCGGCGGGCTGCTCTCAAGCGTCGTCGACGACGTCGAGGAGCTTCAGAACCTCCCGCTGCGCGTGGTGCTCCCGCTCGTGACGGCGGCGACCACCGCGCTGGCCGCCGTCGTGTTCACGGCGTTCGTCTCGTGGCCCGCCGCGCTCGCGATGCTGGTCTGCCTGCTCGCGGCGTTCGCCGTATCGGTGGCGGTCGGCTGGGCCGCGGGCGCTCGCGCGGAGCGTTCGATCGCGCCGCTGCGCACCGCCGTCGCCGACGCCGTGCACGACCTGCTCACGAATCTCGACGTGCTGACCGCGTACGCAGCGGTGGATGCCGCCCGCGCTCGCGTCCGCTCCGCCGATGCCGCCCTGCGCCGGGCGCTGGTGCGCCGCGGAGGCGCCCAGGGACTGACCTCGGGCGCCGTCTCGGTGCTCGCCGGCGTCGCCTCTCTCGCGGCGCTGCTGGGCGCCGCCCCGGCCGTGACCGGGAACGACCTGACGGGTCCGGGGCTCGCCGTCGTCGTGCTGCTGCCGATGGCCGTGTTCGAGGTGTTCGGACCTGTCCCCCTCGCGCTCGCGTCCTGGCGGCAGGTGCGCGCAGCCGCAGAGCGGATCGCGGATGCCGTGCCCGAGCGCATTCCCGACGGCCTCCCCCGCGACGAGCCCGCACCGACGGGCCGGGCGCCCGCGCTCGGCGAGGGGATCGAGCTCCACGGTGTCGGGGCGCGGTGGCCGGCACGATCGGACTCCGACGCAGACGCCGGACGGCTGGAAGACGTCGACCTGCGGGTCGGCCCCGGCGAGCGCGTGCTCGTCACCGGCCCGAGCGGAGCGGGCAAGACGACGCTGGCGCACGTGCTGGTGCGCTTCCTCGACTACGAGGGATCGTTCCGCATCGGCGGCGTCGACGCGCGCGGACTCTCGGGAGACGACCTGCGCCGCACGATCGGTCTGATCGAGCAGTCGCCGTACCTGTTCGACGAATCGATCCGGCAGAACCTCCTCTTCGCCCGCGACACCGCCACCGACGCCGACCTGTGGGTGGTGCTGTCGCGCGTGGGCCTGGCCGATTGGGCCCGGGAGCGCGGTGGTCTCGACGCCCGCGTGGGCGATCGCGGCGGGCTCGTCTCCGGCGGGCAGGCCCAGCGCCTCGCCCTCGCCCGGGCGTTGCTGCGCGGCTTCCCCGTGCTCGTGCTCGACGAGCCCACGGCGGGCGTCGACCCCGCGGCATCCGATGCCCTGCTCGCCGATCTGCTGGGGGCCGTCCATCGCGATCAGGCGGTGGTGCTCGTGTCGCACGTCGACGTCCCCGCGGGGCTGGTCGATCGCGAGGTGCGGCTGGAGGGCGGGCGCGTCGTCGCGGACTGAGCCACCGCAGGCCCCCGCCTCGCGCCGCGATCGACCCGGCCGAGTGTCCCGGACACGCCGGGAAACGCGAAGTCCAGCGACGTGTCCTGGACACTCGACGGAGAGGAACCCGCTCAGGATGCCGCGACGAAGCGCACGCGGTCCGGAGGAACGCTCCATCGCACCGTGTCGCCGGGGCGGAGCGCCGCGGCCTCGGCCGCCGGCACCTCGGCGACGCCGGAGTCCATCACGACGCGCACCCCCGTCGGCGTGGGCTCGAGGTGCGACACCGTCGCCGTGGCCCCCTCGCCGAGCCGCGCGTCGGCTGCGCGGAAGACCGCGGCCAGCGCACGCCCCTCGGTCGACGCGAGGGCGAGGGAGGCGGCATCCGTCGAGGTCAGCCGCAGCCCCTCCCGCACGAAGTCCCCGCGCTGCGCCGCGCCCACGAGCCGCTCCACACCCGCGATCTTCGCCGCGACCTCGGTCGCCGGGGCCGCGAGCACCTCGGGCACCGGCCCGTCCTGCGTCACCCGGCCCCGCTCGACGATGAGCAGCCGGTCGGCGAGGGCCGCGGCATCCACCGCGTCGTGCGTCACGGCGATCGTGGTCACCCCGGCCAGCCGATCGCGCAGCATCGAGCGGATCTCGGACGCCGTCACGGCGTCGAGCGCGACGAGCGGCTCGTCGAGCAGCACCACCCGCGGTTGCGCGGCGAGAGCCCGCGCCACGGCGACGCGCTGCTGCTCCCCGCCCGACAGCTGGGCGGGCCGACGCTCCCCCGTGTCGGGCAGCCCCACGCGGCGGAGCCAGTCGTCGGCATCCGCACGGGCCATGGATGCCGGCACCCCGGCGGAGCGCGGACCGAAGGCGACGTTCTCGCGCGCCGTGAGGTGCGGGAACAGTCGCGCGTCCTGACTCAGGAGCACGATGCCGCGGTGCATGGGGGCGGTGCGCAGACGCGGCGCACGATCGAGCACGTGCGCGTCGACGGCGATCTCACCCTTGTCCAGCGGAGTGAGTCCCGCGAGGGCGGTGAGCAGCGTCGACTTGCCCGCGCCGCTGCGGCCCATCACGGCGATGGTCTCCCCCGGGGTCGCATCGAGGGCGACGTCGACGGTGAAGTCGCGACGGCGCACGACGACGCGGGCGCGCAGGGCGGCGGCATCCGGCAGCGGCATGCGGCCGTCGCGCGACGCGGTGGTGCCGGCATCGCGCGGTCCGGGGCTCCCTCGGCGCCCACCCGCTTCGTCGGCGTCGCGCCGATCACGTCCGGGCTTGCCGGCATCCGGAGTCGTCATCGCCCCACCCCCGGGCGCCAGCCCCGCACCAGCAGCAGCACCGCGACGGCGGTCACCAGCAGCAGCAGCGACAGCGCGACAGCGGCGCCCTGCGAGACGCCCGCCCCGTTGAAGGCGGTGTAGATCGCGAGCGGCATGGTCTGCGTGACGCCGGGGCGGTTGCCCGCGAAGAGCGCCGTCGCTCCGAACTCCCCGATCGCGCGCGCGAAGCACAGCACGACTCCCGCGACGATGCCGGGCGCCGCCAGCGGCAGCGTGATGCGCCGCAGGATCGTCGCGCGCGACGCGCCCAGCGAGGCGGCCGTGCGCTCGAACTCCACGCCGGTGCTGCGCAGGGCGCCCTCGACCGCGAGCACGAGGAACGGCAGCGCCACGAACACCTGCGCCAGCACGACCGCCGCGGTGGTGAACGGCAGACCGAGGACGCCGAGCGCCCCGTTGCGCCCGAACAGGTAGAGCAGGGCCACGCCCCCCACCATCGGCGGGAGCACGAGGGGAACGGTCACGAGCGCGCGCAGCACCGCCGCCAGCCGCGCGGGGCTGCGGGCGATCACGAGGGCGAGGGGGATGCCGACGACCGCGCACACCACGGTCGCCAGAGCGCCGGTGCTCAGCGACAGGCCGAGAGCCGACAGGGCCGCGGGAGACGTGACATCGCTCCAGAGCGTCCCCCACTCCACCCGGGCGACGAGCGCCGTCAGCGGAACGAGGAGGAAGAGGAGCCCCGCGACGGCCGGCACGACGAGCCAACGCGGGACGAAACCGCCCGTCACGGCGCTCGGAAACCCGCGTCGCCGAGGATCCTCTGCCCCTCGTCCGAGAGCACGAACGCGACGAAAGCGGCGGCGGCGTCAGGGTTCGGGGCCTCGGACAGAGCGGCGATCGGGTAGCGGTTGACCACGGCATCCGCCCCCGCGGGCACGATCGCCTCGACGTCGTCGCGACCGACCACGTCGGTGGCGTAGACCAGGCCCGCGTCGGCCTCGCCGGCGGCGACCTTCGTGAGCACCGCGGTGACGTTCTGCTCGGCGCTCGCGGGGGTCACGGCGACCCCGGCGTTCGACAGCAGCGTCTGCGAAGCAGCTCCGCACGGCACCTCGGGGGCGCAGAGCACCGTCGTGACCCGCGCGAGGTCGGCGAGGCCCTGCACGCTCCCGGGGTTGCCCGTCGGCACGGCGATGACGAGGGTGTTGCCCGCGAAGATCCGCGGATCGGGCGCCTGCGCGGCGACCTTCGCCATGTTCTTCTCGTCCGCCGAGGCGAAGACGTCGGCGGGCGCCCCCTCGCCGATCTGCGTGGCGAGCGTGCTCGAGCCGTCGTAGACCGGGGTGACCGTGATGCCGGGGTTCTGCTCCTCGAACGCCCGCGCGATCTCGTCGAACGACCGCTGCAGCGAGGCCGCGGCGTAGACCTCCACGGTTCCGGACGGGCCGTCGGCGGATGCCGCGGGGGCGGGCGACGTGCCCGCGCACCCGGCCAGGAGGGCGGCGACGGCGACGACAGTGAGCAGACGGAGGGGGCGGGACATGGCATCCTTTCGGCGACGCCGGCGGGCCGCCGCTCCAGTATTCCGTATAAGCGGACTCATGGCCGCGTGAATACCGAATGTGCGGATAAAGCGAGGGGTGGATCGGCGGGTCCTGGCATGGCGACCGCCCACCGGGTAGGAACGGGGGGTGCGAGGAACGACGTGAGCGACCTGACCAGCCTGGGCGATTTCCTGCAGCGCCGACGCGAAGCCCTTCAGCCGGAGGACGTGGGGCTCGCACGAGGCGTGCGCCGTCGTACGGCGGGGCTGCGCCGCGAGGAAGTCGCGCTGCTGAGCTATATGTCGACCGACTACTACGCGCGCCTCGAACGGGGCACCGGCCCCACTCCGTCGGAGCAGATGCTGACCGCTCTCGCCCAGGGGCTGCACCTGAGCCTCGCCGAACGCGATCACCTGTTCCACCTCGCGGGCCACCGGCCTCCCCTGCGCCACGCGGGCACCGAGCACATCAGCCCCGGCATGCTGCGCGTCCTCGACCGCCTCGACGACACCCCCGCCGAGATCGTCACGGAGCTGGGCGAGACCCTTCGCCAGAGCCGCCTGGGTGTCGCGCTGCTGGGGGATGCCACGCTGCGATCGGGGCCCGCCCGCAGCATCGGATACCGCTGGTTCACCGATTCGTCGGCGCGTGCCGCCTACCCGCCCGAGGAACAGGCGACGCTGTCGCGCGTCTACGCGGCGGGTCTCCGCGAGCTCGTCGCCGCTCGCGGACCCGACTCGCAGGTCGCCGCCCTGGCCGACGACCTGCGCGTGCGCAGCGACGAGTTCGCCGCTCTCTGGCTCGCTCACGAAGTCGGCGCGCGACCGCCCGCGATCAAGCGCTTCCTCCACCCCGAGGTCGGCCGCCTCGAGCTGTCATGCCAGACCCTGGTCGACCCCGACCATGCGCACCGCCTGCTCGTGTACACGGCGCAGCCGGGGAGCGAGAGCGCCGAGAAACTGCGGCTGCTCGCGGTGATCGGAGCCCCCGGCGGCCGCTGAGGGGTGGATCCCCGGCGGGCGAGCACCGCGGGCGGGCCGCGCAGACGGTGAGCCCGCTGCGCCCGGGCACCGCCGGTCGCCGAGGGGTGGATCGTCGATCAGCGGCTGAGCGGGCACTGGCCGCCCGGCACCCGGGGGCGCGAGCATCGAGGCACTCCACGAAAGGACCGCCCATGTCTCCCGATTCCCCCCGCCCCCTCCGCGGTCGGCTGGCCGTCGTCACCGGCGCCAGCGACGGCATCGGCACCGTCATCGCGACGCGGCTCGCCTCGCTCGGCGCCGAGGTGGTGCTGCCCGTCCGCTCCCCCGACAAGGGCCGCCGTGCGCTCGACGCCCTGCGCAGGGAGGTCCCGGATGCCGTCGCCTCGACGCGCGCGCTGGACCTCGCCAGCCTCGACTCGGTGGACGCTCTGGCCGCAGGCCTCCGCGAGGAAGGTCGCCCGATCCACCTGCTCGTCAACAACGCCGGCGTCATGACCCCTCCCCGCAGGCAGGAGACCGCCGAGGGGTTCGAGCTGCAATGGGGCACGAACCACCTGGGTCACGCGGCGCTCACCCTCGCCCTGCTCCCGGTGCTGCGCGCGGGCACAGCGCGCGTGGTGCACCAGACGAGCATCGCCGCACGGCGCGGACGCTTCGACCCCGACGTCATCTCCGCCACCCCCTACGACGCCATGGCGTCGTACGTGCAGTCGAAGATCGCGATCGGACTCTTCGCCCGCGAGCTCCACGCGCGCAGCCGGGCCGAGGGCTGGGGGCTCACCAGCACGCTCGCTCACCCGGGCGTCTCGCCGACCAACCTCCTCGCGGCGCAGCCCGGCGTGGGCCGCGAGCGCGAACTCGGAGCGCGCCGTGTCATCCGGCTGTTGACCCACCTGCGCATCACCGGCACCGTGGCATCCGCCGCCGAACCCGCCGTGCTCGCGGCGACGGCGCCGCTTTCGGACGACACGTTCTTCGGCCCGTCGCGCCTCATCGGCGGCCCCGCGCGGGCGAGCGAACCGTGGGAGCCCTTCCGCTCCGCCGACGACGCCCGGCGGGTGTGGGCACTGACGCACGAGGCCATCGGGCCGCGCTTCACACCGTGATGACCGGGGCGCCCGGTCTCAGCCCCGGGGCGCCTCCACCGTCACGACCGTCGCCTTGACCGAGGCGACCGCGAGCGAGCCGGGCTCCACCGCGAGGTCCCGCGCGGCCTCGGCCGACATGAGCGAGACCACCCGGTGCGGGCCGCACTGCAGATCGACCTGCGCCATGAGGCCGTCGATCTGCACGCGCGTGACGATGCCGGTGAAACGGTTCCGTGCGCTCGAGGAGACCCCCGTGGGGTCGTCCGGCTCGTCGGCGAGCGCGACCGCGCGTTCGGCGAGGGCGGCGCCGGGGATCTCGACCGGCGACGCCCCCGTCGTGGGCAGCGTCCCCTGATCGATCCAGCGCCGCACCGTGTCGTCGCTGACCCCGAGCAGACGGGCGGCGGTGGCGATACGGAAGGTGTTCGGCATGCGACGACCGTACCCGTCGGCGCCGAGCGCCGAGACAGCATCCTGCTGACAAGTCGGCGACACCCTGCAACCGAGTCGTCAGCAGCATGCCGTCTCACGGCGGCAGGCGTCACCGGCTCCGCACCGCCGGTGACGCCGGAACAGCGCTACGCGCCACCCGCGCCCGCGGCGGCACCCCGATGCAGGTCGCGGTCCCGGCGGCGTCCGCCCGCGGTGAGATCCGCACCCACGCGCCGGACCGCCCTCACCCCTCCGCGCTCGCCTAGGCTCGACCCATGGATGCCGAGGACGCGAGCACGACGCGACGACCGGTCGCCGTGCCCCTCGGCGCGACCGTGACCGCCTCGGGCGCGACGGCGCTGCCCGCCACCGGCGCCCCCGCAGGCCCGAGCGCGGGGCGCACGTCTCACGCGACCGCGCTCCCCGCCACCGGCACCCCGCGCGGAAAAGCCTCGCACGAAGGCGCCCCGCGCGAGGGCGGCCTGCTCGACCGCTTCGGCCGCGTCGCGACCGACCTGCGCGTCTCGGTCATCGACAAGTGCAACCTGCGCTGCACGTACTGCATGCCGGCCGACGGGATGCCGTGGCTCCCTCAGACGCAGCTCATGAGCGCCGACGAGATCCGCCGCATCGTGCGGGTCGCCGTCCGCTCGCTCGGCGCCGAGGAGCTGCGCATCACCGGCGGCGAGCCCCTCGTGCGCAAGGATCTCGAGCACATCATCGCCGGCATCCGCGCCGACGCCCCCGATCTGCCCATCTCGATGACCACGAACGCCGTCGGCCTCGACCGGCGCGCCCAGGCGCTCAAGGATGCGGGCCTGACCCGCCTGAACGTCTCGCTCGACACCCTCCACCCCGAGACCTTCGCCGAGCTCACCCGGCGCCCGCACCTCGACAAGGTGCTCGCGGGTCTGCAGGCCGCTCGCGCAGCAGGCCTCGGGCCGATCAAGATCAACGCGGTCCTGCTCGCGGGCGTCAACGACACCGAGATCGTGCCCCTCGTCGACTGGGCCGTGTCGAACGGCTTCGAGATGCGCTTCATCGAAGACATGCCCCTCGACGGCGACCGCTCGTGGAGCGCCACGAACGTCATCCCCGCTCGCGACATCCGCGCCGCCATCGAAGAGGCCTTCACGCTCACCGCCGACCCGCGCGGCCGCGGAGCCGCTCCCGCCGAGCGCTGGGAGGTCCGCCGCCCCGGCGAGACCGCCGTGGCCGGGCACGTCGGCATCATCTCCTCGGTCACCGAACCCTTCTGCGCCGCCTGCACGCGCACGCGCGTGACAGCCGACGGCAAGGTGCGCTCGTGCCTGTTCTCGCACGAGGAGACAGATCTGCTCACGGCCGTCCGCGACGGCGCCGACGACGAGGGCATCGCCCAGATCTGGCGGGATGCCATGTGGGCCAAGCCCCGTGCGCACGGCTCCGACCGCGTCGGTCTCGCGCGTGCCGACTTCGTCCAGCCCGAGCGCACCATGAGCGCGATCGGCGGATGAGGCCGCTCGTCGAGCCGGTGGCATCCCTCGCCCCGGAAGAGCTGATCCGCACCGCTCGCCATGCCGTCCTCGCGGCCATCGGCGAAGAGGGACAGCGGAGGATCGCGGCCGCCCGCATCGCCGTGATCGGCGCCGGCGGGCTCGGGTCCCCCGTGCTGCTCGCCCTCGCCGCCGCCGGGGTGGGCGAACTCGTGATCATCGACGACGACACGGTCGAGCGCACCAACCTGCAGCGGCAGCTCGCGCACCGCGTCGACGACATCGGCACCGCGAAGACCGCCTCCGCCGCGCGCGCCGTGCGTGATCTCTCGCCGCTGACCGTCGTCCATGAGCGAACGGTACGGCTGACCTCCGACAACGCCGTCGCGCTGCTCGACGGCGCTCACCTCGTGATCGACGGCAGCGACACCTTCGACACGCGCGAGGCCGTCGCCGCCGCCGCCGAGCACCTCGGCATCCCCCTCGTCTGGGGTGCGGTACAGGAGTGGGCCGCGCAGGTGACGGTGTTCTGGTCGGCCCCGCCCGAGGGGCACTCCCCCGTCGTGCTCGGCGATCTGTTCCCGACGGGGTCCGCCGGCGAACCGCCGACGTGCGCCCAGGTGGGCGTGCTGGGATCGCTGTGCGTGCAGGTCGGAGGCCTGCTCGCCACCGAGGCGATCAAGCTCGTGACCGGCGCCGGAGAACCGCTGCTGGGCCGCCTCGTCGTGATCGACGCGCTGCGCGCCCGCCACGACGTGATCCCGCTCACCCCGGCCGCCCGCCCCGCGGCCGGATCCTGCCCCCGGAGGCCCCGATGACCGAGCTGCGCACCGTCGAACAGCACCGCGACCGCGTGCTCGCCGCCGTGTCGCTCCTGCCCGCCGAGAGGGTCGCCCTCGCCGACGCGGCCGGACGCACGCTCGCCGAACCCGTTCTCGCGGCGCACGATCTGCCCGGCTTCGACAACTCCTCCATGGACGGCTTCGCCGTGCGTTTCTCCGACGTCGCGGGAGCGGATGCCGAGAACCCGGCGACCCTTCGAGTGGTCGCCGATCTGCCCGCCGGCACGACCGACGACCCCGCGCTCGCGCCCGGTGAGGCCGCCCGCATCATGACGGGAGCGCCGGTCCCCGCCATGTCCGACGCGATCGTGCCGTTCGAAGACACCGCGGGCGGCCTCGCCGACTCGCTGGGCACCGTGACCGTGCGTCGCTCCCCCGCCGGAGAGGGGGCGTTCATCCGCCGCCGGGGCGGCGACAGGCGCGCCGGTGACACGGTGCTCTCAGCCGGGGAGCGTCTCGGCCCCTTCGCCCTCGCCGCCGCGGCCGCCGCCGGGGTGGATGCCGTGAGCGTCACCCGCCGCCCGCGCGTCGCCGTGGTGTCGACCGGCAGCGAGCTCGTGGCGCCGGGCACCGCGCCCGGCAGAGGGCAGACCCCCGACTCCAACGCCACTCTGCTCGCGGCGCTCGTCGACGGCGCCGACGCCGACCTCGAACTCGTCGACCGCGTCGGCGACGATCCCGCCGGCATCGAGACCGTGCTCGACCGAGCGTCGCGCGCCGACGTCGTCGTGTTCACCGGCGGGGTCAGCGCCGGCGCCTACGAACCGGTACGCCTCGCCCTCAGCGACCGCATCGCGTTCGAGAAGGTGTCGATGCAGCCCGGCAAGCCGCAGGCGTTCGGGGCACTCCCCGACGGACGGCTGGTGTTCGGGCTGCCCGGCAACCCCGTGAGCGTCGCCGTCTCGTTCGAGGTCTTCGTCCGCCCGGCGCTGCTGGCGCTGCTGGGCCGCGCGGTCATCGATCGACGCCTCGCCCGGCTCACGGCATCCGAGACCTGGACGACACCGCCCGGCCGACGGCAGTACCTCCCCGCGGCGGTCGACCTCGTCGCGGGCACCGTCCGCCCGGCCACCGCCGGCGGCTCCGGCTCGCACCTCGCGGCCTCTCTCGCCCGTGCCGAGGCGTTCGCGATCGTCCCGGCCGAGGTGTCCACCGTGTCGGTGGGCGACGTCGTCGATGTCATGCTGATCCCATGACCTTCACCCACCTGGATGCCGCGGGCCACGCCCGCATGGTCGATGTCACGCAGAAACAGCCCACCGTCCGCACCGCCACCGCACGCGGGTTCGTGCGCTGCGCGCCCGAGGTCGTCGCGGCGCTCCGCGACGGCACCACCCCCAAGGGCGACGTGCTCGCCGTGGCGCGGATCTCCGGCATCCAGGCCGCCAAATCCACCCCCGCACTGCTCCCCCTCGCTCACGTCATCGGGGTGCACCGCGCCTCGGTCGACCTCCGGATCACCGACGCCGGCGTCGAGATCGAGGCCACCGTCGGCACGGCCGACCGCACCGGCGTCGAGATGGAGGCGCTCACGAGCGTCTCGGTGGCAGCCCTCGCGGTGGTCGACATGGTGAAGGGTCTGGACAAGGGCACCTCGATCGAGAACGTGCGCATCGTGTCGAAGACCGGCGGCAAATCGGGCGACTGGCATCGTCCCGGCGAGCCCGGCACGGCGGTGACCGCATGAGCGTGCGGGTGCGCTACTTCGCCGCGGCCGCCGACGCCGCGGGGACCGACGCCGAGGACCGCGCCGAGCCGACCCTCGCGGCACTGCGCTCCGGGGTCGTCGCGGATCACCCCGCTCTCGGCGGGATCCTCGACCGCTGCGCCGTGCTCGTCGACGGCACCCGTCATGACGACGACGCCGCGCTCGACGGCGTCACGCACGTCGACGTTCTGCCGCCCTTCGCCGGGGGCTGAGCCCGCCTCGCCTCACCTCGGCTCGAGGCGCGCAACCGGCCCCGGCGCCCGGCCGTCTCTAGCCGCCCAGGCCCTTCCACTCCGTCGTGCCGTCGGCCTCGACCTGCCGCTTCCACACGGGCAAGTCGGTCTTGATCGTCTCGATGACCGTGCGGCACACCTCGAACGCGGCAGCCCGGTGACCGGATGCCACGGCGATGACGACCGCGGCCTCGCCCACCTCGAGTCGCCCGACACGGTGACTGACGGCGACGATGGCGTCGGTGCCGGCGGCGGCGTCGGCGGCGATGCGGTGCAGGGTCTGCTCGGCGTCGGGGTGCGCGCTGTACTCCAGGGCGACGACGGCATCGGAGGCGTCGGGATCGGTGTCGCGCACGCGACCGACGAAGGTGGTCACGGCCCCCGACGAGGAGTCCTCGACGGCGTCGAGGTGCAGGTCGAGGTCGAGGGGCTGCTCCGACAGGCGGGCGATGCGGACGGCGCTCATGAGTGGTCTCCTCCGGCGAGCTGGTCGAGGATGTGCGGGGCGAGCTCCGCGACGACGGCTATCCCGGATGCCACGGCACGCGTCGATCCGGGGAGATTGACGACGAGGACACCGGGGTCGACGATCCCGGCCAGCCCGCGCGAGATCACCGACAGAGGGGTGTCGGCGAGTCCTCGACGGCGCAGCTCCTCGGCGATCCCGGGAAGCTCGCGGTCCAGGACGCGGCCGGTGCCCTCGGGCGTGCGGTCGGTCGGGGCGATCCCGGTGCCGCCGGTGGTGACGATGAGCCCCGGCCCCTGGTCGACGAGGTCGCGAAGAGCGGACTCGACGCTGTCGGCCCCGTCGGGCACGACGAGGGGCTCGTCGCAGGAGAAGCCGGCCTCCTGCAGCAACGACACCGCGAGCGGACCCCCGCGGTCTTCGCGCAGTCCCGCGGCGGAGCGATCGGAGACGGTCAGGACGCGGGCGTGATGAGGCACGTTGTTCAGCCTAGGCCGCCGTCGTTGGGATGGGCTCTCCGGCCGCGCCGCCCCGGCGGCTGCATCGCGCCTCCGTCGCGGCCTGACCGTCGTCCGCGCTCACGGGCCCCGCCTCACGCCGAGGGGGCCGCGGTGGTCTCGACCTCGGCGATCTCCGGGGCGATGCGTCCCGCTTTCGCCTTCGGCGCGAGGTCCTCCCGCTGCACGTGCTCGGCGGCCGCGGTGATGCGCCGCGCCATGCCGCTGAAGATCAGGCCGTGGAACGGCAGCACCGAGAGCCAGTAGAGGCGACCGGCGAGGCCCGTGGGGAAGAACAGTGCGCGCTGGTCGAAGCGAGCCCCCTCACCCTCCGGCGTGGCGCGCAGTTCGAGCCACGCTCCCCCGGGCACCTTCATCTCCGCCCGCAGACGCAGCAGGTGGCCCGGCTCGATGGCCTCGACCCGCCAGAAATCGAGCGCATCGCCGACGGTGACGACCGAGCGACTGCGCCGACCGCGGGCGAGGCCGACCCCGCCGACCAGCCGGTCCATCCAGCCGCGGATCGCCCACAGCAGTGGCGACGAGTACCACCCGTTCTCGCCGCCGATGCCCTCGATCACCGACCAGAGCTGCGCGGCGCTGGCCTTCGTGGTCATCGTGCGGACATCGGTGTAGACGAGCCGCCCCGCCCACTCGGGGTCGCTCGGCAGCGGGTCGCTCGGAGCGCCCGACACCTCGGCATCCTGCCAGCTGGTCTCGATGGCGTCGTCGTTCACGCGGCCGAGCGCCCGACGCACGGCCTCGCGATACGGCAGCAGGCCGCCCTCGGGGCGCGGGACGAGATCGTCGATCGCGCGGTCCTTCACGACGCAGTCGTTCTGCAGCGACTCCACCAGCGGGCGCGCGATCGACTTCGGAATCGGGGTGACGAGGTTGACCCAGTGCGAGGCCAGGCGCGGGGTGAGCACGGGAAGAGAGGCGATGGCCCGCTGCGGGAGACCGGCCTCCATGGCGTAGCCGTTCATCATCTGCCCGTACCGCAGAACGTCGGGCCCGCCGATGTCGACGGCGCGGTTGACGTTCGGCGCGACGCGGGCGGCTCCGAGCAGGTAGTGCAGCACGTCGCGCACCGCGATCGGCTGGATATGGTTGCGCACCCATTTGGGCGCCGGCATGTACGGCAGCACGTCGGTGAGGTGGCGCACCATCTCGAACGACGCCGAGCCCGACCCGATCACCACGCCGGCCTGCAGCACGAGGGTCGGCACCCCGCTGTGCAGCAGGATGTCGCCCACCTCCACCCGCGAACGCAGGTGCGCCGACAGGGTGGCGTCGTCGGGGTGCAGGCCGCCCAGGTAGATGATGCGCGACACGGATGCCGCGGCGGCGGCGTCGGCGACGGTCTGCGCGGCGACGCGGTCGGTCGCCTCGAAGTCGCGCGCGCTGCCCATCGAGTGGATGAGGTAGTAGAGCACATCGACGCCCTCTACGGCGGCGCGCACGGCCTCGCGGTCGGTGGCGTCACCGGCCGCGATCTCGACCTCATCGCCCCACGGGAACGCTTCGACACGGCGCGGATCCCGCGCGAGGACGCGCACGCGGTAGCCCGCCGACAGCAGTCGGGGAACGAGCCGTCCGCCCAAGTAGCCGGTCGCCCCCAGGACGAGGGCGCGGGGGGCCGACCCGTCGGGTCGGGGCTGCGCGACGAGGGCGGGTTCGCGGCCGGTGGGGGCGGAGAGCTCGGTCATGCCCGACACGGTACGCCGGGCCTCCGACATCTCCGGGGGCTTGACGAGAGGCACCGTGCGGTCGGCGGCCACGGCCGGTAGCACCACCCCTCGCGCAGCGCGCGGACTGGAAACGCGGACGCGATGGGGGTAACGGTAGAGGGATGAACGAGAAATCCCCCTCGGCATCCGGAGCACCCCGGCTCGAGGTCGACGACGTCATCGTCGTCGACAAGAAGCGCGTGCGCACCGCGATCGGCGGCACCGTCGTCGGCAACTTCATGGAGTGGTTCGACTTCGGCATCTACGGCTACCTGGCCGTGACGCTCACCGCTGTCTTCGCCTCCGACGTCCCCGCCCCGTGGGGTCTGCTGGTCACGCTCCTCGGCTTCGCGATCTCCTTCCTCGTCCGCCCCTTCGGCGGCTTCGTGCTCGGGCCCCTGGGCGACCGCATCGGCCGGCAGAAGGTGCTGTTCCTCACGATGGCGATGATGGCCACGGCCACCGCGCTCATCGGCATCCTGCCCACCTCCGCGCAGATCGGCCTGTGGGCGATCATCCCGCTGTACCTGTTGAAGATGGTGCAGGGCTTCTCCACCGGCGGCGAGTACGCCGGCGCCACGACCTACGTGTCGGAGTTCTCCCCCGACAAGCGCCGCGGCTTCTGGTCGTCGTGGCTCGACGTCGGCTCGTACGTCGGCTTCGCCGCGGGCGCCTCGGCGGTGGCGATCACGACCGCGATCACCACCTCCGTCTCGGGCGAGAACGCCATGACCGAGTACGGATGGCGCATCCCGTTCCTCCTCGCCGTCCCGCTCGGCATCGTCGCCATCTACTTCCGCCTCCGCATCCCCGAGACGCCCGCTTTCGAGCAGGCCGGGGCGGTCGAGGCCGACGCCGACGACCCGATGGCCCGGCAGGGGCTCGTGGGCATCGTGCGCCACCATTGGAAGGCGCTGCTCATCGGCATCGCCCTGGTGGCCGCGACGAACACCGCCGGCTACGCCCTCACGAGCTACATGCCGACCTACCTCGAGAAGGAGGTGGGCGTCTCCAACCTCTCCGCCGCGATCGCGACCGTGCCGGTCCTGCTGATCATGTCGGCCACACTCCCGCTCATCGGTCGCCTCAGCGACCGCATCGGCCGCAAGCCCGTGTACGCGATCGCCGCGGGGTCGGCCCTGGTCCTGCTCGTCCCGGCCTTCCTCATCATGCAGATCGGCGAGCTGTGGGCGGTCATCATCGCGCTGTTCATGGCGGCGGTCCCGGTGGCGTTCTACGTCGCCATCTCGGCATCCGCCCTGCCCGCCCTGTTCCCCACGGCGTCGCGCTTCGGCGCCATGGCCGTCGCCTACAACGTCGCCGTGTCGCTCTTCGGCGGGACCACCCCGCTGTTCAGCCAGGCGCTCATCGATCTCACCGGCAACACGCTCATGCCCGCGTTCTACATCATGTTCTTCGCCGCTCTCGGACTCGTCGCGCTGCTGTCGATGCGCGAGACGGCGAAGCGCCCGCTCCTGGGTTCCGTGCCCACGGTCGAGACCCCCGCCGAGGCCGAGGCCCTGGTGGAGCGCCAGGACGACGACCCGCTCATCGACACCTCGACGATGCCGCTGGCGATCCGCCGCTCGTGACGTGACGCGGAGGGGGCGAATGCCGGGACCACCGGCCTCCGCCCCCTCCGCGCTCCGCGTATCCCCTTCGCCGTACTCCTCTCGCGCTTCTGCGCTCAGCGATCCGCCCACCCTCGGCCCGCGCGCCGCGAACCCCCTGACCCTGCGCAGATCACCGCCCTGCGCACCTCACCAGCTGAGCGCGCGCCGCAGCCACCGGGCCGACAGCCGACCCCGCCCGCTCAGCGCCGACGGCTGTTGCCGAACAATCCGCGGATGACACCGTTCACGATGCTCTTCGTGGCTCCGCGCCCGAGCAGCCCGTCGAGGCCCGGGGTCGGCGCGCTCGAGCGGCTGCGAGGGGCGGCGGTGCTCTTGAGGATCCGCTCGTACTCGCGCTGCGCCTTCTTCTGCGCCTCGGCGTTGGCCTTGTCGATCGCCGCCTTCTGCTTCGCGTACTCGGCCTGGTCGGCCGCGGCCTTCTTCGCCCGCTCCTCGGCCTCGCGGGCGTCGGCGGCCGCCTGCATGCGGGCACCGAGGATCTCGCGCGCCGACTCCCGGTCGATCGGCGTCGCGTACATCGGGAACAGGGCGGATGCCGACACGGCCGAGGCCATGGCGTCCGCGGTGATCGGCGACATCGACGCCCGCGGCGCGAACAGGCGCGTCCACGCGACCGGGGTGGGGGCGCCGCGCTCGCTCATCACGGTGATGATCGCCTCACCCGTGCCGAGCTCCTGCAGCACGCGCTCGAGGTCGTAGCCCGAGTCGGGGTAGGTGCGCACCGACGCGCGCAACGCCGTGGCGTCGTCGGGGGTGAAGGCCCGCAGGGCGTGCTGCACGCGCGAGCCGAGCTGGGCGAGCACGTCGCCGGGCACGTCCTTCGGCGTCTGGGTCACGAAGAACACCCCGACGCCCTTCGACCGGATGAGGCGCACGGTCTGCGTGATCGCCTCGAGGAAGGCCTTCGAGGCATCGCGGAAGAGCAGGTGCGCCTCGTCGAAGAAGAACACGAGCTTGGGCTTGTCGAGGTCACCCACCTCCGGGAGCACCTCGTACAGCTCGGCGAGCAGGTACATGAGGAACGTGGAGTACAGCTCCGGGCGCGCGGCGACGTTCGGCACCTCGAGCAGGCTCACGATGCCGGCGCCCTCCGCGCCCGTTCGCAGGAAGACCGACACGTCGAGCTCGGGCTCGCCGAAGAAGGTGTCGGCACCCGCGGCCGAGAACGCCACGAGTTCGCGCAGGATCACCCCCGCCGTCGCCGCAGACAGCCCGCCGATGCCCTTCAGCTCGGCCTTGCCCTCGTCCCCCGTGAGGTACGTCAGCACCGCTCGCAGGTCGGCAAGGTCGACCAGCGCCAGGCCCTTCTCGTCGGCGTAGTGGAACACCAGTCCCAGGCTCGACTCCTGCGTGGCGTTCAAGCCCAGCACGCGGCTGAGCAGGAGCGGCCCGAAGCCCGACACGGTGGCCCGCACCGGGATGCCGGAGCCCACGTCGTCGCCGAGCGCGTAGAACTCGGTCGGGAAGGCCCGCGCCGACCACTGCTGTCCGAGCGCGGCGGTGCGGGCAGAGAGCTTGTCGCTCGGCGTGCCCGCGGCCGCCAGCCCGGAGAGGTCGCCCTTGATGTCGGCGGCGAACACCGGGACGCCGTTCTGCGAGAGCTGCTCGGCCAGCAGTTGCAGCGTGCGCGTCTTGCCCGTACCCGTCGCGCCCGCCACGAGCCCGTGCCGGTTCATCATCGCGAGGGGGATGCGCACCGGAACGGATGCCACCGGCCCGCCGTTCATGAGCACGCCCAGGTCCAGCGCCGCGCCGTCGGCCGCGTAGCCGGCGGCGATCTTCGCGACCTGCGCGTCGGTCAGCGGCGCGTCGGGTGTCGACGGTGCGGGCCCCGCCGGTGCGGGGACGGATACCGACGCCCCGGGCGTCTCCGCAGCCGGTTCCGACGGCGCACCTCCCGCGGCCGTCGTCTCACCGCCTCCCGCGGCGCGGACCCGTGCCGCCGCGGCAGCGGCCTCCGCCGCGGCGAGGTCGGCGCGGGCACGGGCGAGTCGGAGCTCCGCTTCGGCCGCCTCGGCCTCCGCTCTGAGCCGCGCGACCTCGGCCTCGGCCGCGGCGGGGACGGAGGGCGCGTCGTCGGGCTCGCTCATGCGCGTCAGCCTACGACGACACCGCCGGTCCGGCATCCGTCTTGCGCAGGCGTCGGATCGTCAAGCGGTCCTCGTCGCGGGCACGCAGACGCGAGAACGCGGCGGCGAGGACGAAGGCGGCCCCCGCGCCCACGAGGGCCCCGCCGGCGGTGTCGGAGAGCCAATGGGCGTGGAGGTAGGTGCGGCTGAACGCCATCAGCACGACCCACGCCACACCGACGATGCGCACCCAGGCGCGCGGGAACAGCACGGCGGCCACGACGGCGATCGTCGCGGCGTTGGCGGTGTGACCGGAGGGGAAGGAGCCGTAGTCGCTCAGGATGAGGATGTCCTCGGGGCGCGCCCGCCCGAACGTGTGCTTGAGCACCTGCACGAGCAGCGCGCTGCCGACGGAGGCGCTCAGGAAGTACAGCGCCGACCACCGCCGTCGCGACAGGAACAAGGCGAGAGCGCCCAGCACCGGCACGATCAGCACCGCCGTCAGGTGTCCCCCGACGGTGTCCATGACCAGGGCGAAGACGTACACCGGCTGCGAGGGCGCGGCGGCGAACAGCTGGTTCCACCACACGTCGATCGCGAAGGGACTCGGCCCCCGGAAGAACACCCATGCCCCCAGCCCGCAGGCCAGGGCGATCAGCACCACCCCGACGACGGCGCGGAAACGCTGCGGACGCGTGTCGAGCACGTCCTCGATCGCGGTGGCATCCATCGACTCATGATGCCGCGTCGCGGGCGCGGGCGGAACGGTCGATGCGCAGACCGTCCGCCCTGCTACTGTTCGCGACTGCGCGCGGGTGTCACGGCGCGAGGCGCTCCACCGTCTTCGGGCGCACCAGCAGCCACAGAGCCAGCACCCCGATCACCGCGCACCCGACCATGACCGCGGCCATCGTCGTGGCGGTGATGCCCGAGCCCGTCGCGAGCAGGCCCACGACGGGGGAGATGATCCCCGCGACACCGAAGTTCGCCGCGCCGATGATCGACTGCGCGGTCCCGGCGGCCTTGCCGTGCCGGTCGAGCGCGAGCACCTGCGCGCAGGGGAAGGTGAACCCGCACGCGGTCATGAAGAAGAACAGCGGGATGACGGTCCCCCACAGCCCCAGGCCCAACTGATCGGTGAGCACGATGGCGCCGCCCGCGATCACCAGCACCGCCGTCGACACCGCCAGGACCCACTGCGGGCCGAAGCGCGCGGCGAGACGCGAGGCGATCTGCACGCCCACGACGACGCCCACGGAGTTGACCGCGAAGAGGACGCCGTACTGCTGCGGGTTGAAGCCGTAGGTCACCTGGAAGAGGAAGGAGGATGCCGACAGGTAGGAGAACAGTCCGCTGAACGCCATCGCGCCGATGATGAGCACGCCGATGAAGACGCGGTCGCGGAAGACGCTGCCGTAGCGCTGCCACACCGTGCTCGAGCCCGGTCCCCCGCGACGTGCCGGGGGCAGCGTCTCGGGGACGAAGAGAATCGCCGAGACGAGCATGACCGCGCCGTAGACGGCCAGCACGACGAAGATGCCGCGCCAGTTCATCACCAGCAGCAGGGCGGATCCGGCGAGAGGGGCGAGCACGGGCGCGACCCCCGAGACCATCGCCATGCGCGAGAGCATCACGACGAGCCGCTTGCCGCCGAACAGGTCGCGGATGATCGCGGCCGCCACCACGCCGCCCGCGGCCGCGCCGGCCCCCATGAGCACGCGCGCGATCGAGAGGGTGCCGAGGGTCGGGGCCAGGGCGGCGAAGATGCTCGCCGCCACGTGCAGCGCCGTCACCGACAGCAGCGGGATACGACGACCGACCTTGTCGCTGAGCGGTCCGACGATCAACTGCCCCAGGGCGAATCCGATCATCGTGCCGGTGAGGGTGAGCTGGATCGCAGCGGCGGTGGTCTGGAAGTCGGCCTCGAGCACCGGGAAGGCGGGCAGGTAGAGGTCGATCGTGAACGGGCCGAGAGCGGTCAGCGCGCCGAGGACGATGATGTACAGCACCCGGCGCGAGGCGGGGATCGAATCGCCGGGGTGCAGCACGATGGGCGCGGTCGCGGGGTTCTTGCCCAGCGAGCGGATCGCGCCGGTGGTCGTCGGCACCGGGTGGGACGACGTCGGGATGACGGGGTGGGAGGCAGTATCGAGCACGCGTCTGGTTTCGTTTCGCAACACGGACAGCCCGGCGCGAGCCGGGCTGAGAAAAAGGGGGGATCGTCGAACCTCGAATCGATTCGACATCGTCATACTACCGTGACTCCCCCGTCGGCCACCATCCCGGCTCGGGGTTTCCTCCCAGGCCAACGGCCCATTCATCCGAATAGTCTGGACAGGTCGGCGGATGCCGATGTGTCCCGCCCCGAAGAGAGACTGAACACAGCGCATGACCTCCCCCTCCGACAAGCGAGCGAGCGGCAACCCCGCGAAGCAGGCCCAGATCGACCTCACCGTCAAGCAGCAGCGCGAGCAGAAGCGCCAGGAGAAGCTCGCCGAATACCAGAAGCAGGTCGCGAAGCGTAAGCGCGGCAAGCTCGTGTGGTGGGTCGTGGGCTCCACTGCGGCTCTCGCGGTGATCGGTCTGGTCGTGGCATCCTTCGCCTTCGCCCCGGCACCCCCCACCAGCTACCAGGCGGGCAACAGCACCGGGCGCGAGATCGACGGCGTGCAGACGTTCGAGAACCGCTCCGACCACGTGCAAGGCGCGGTCACCTACGAGCAGACGCCCCCTGCGGGCGGGCCCCACAACCCGTACTGGCTGAACTGCGGCGTCTACACCGAGCCTCAGCAGAACGAGAACGCCGTGCACTCCCTCGAGCACGGCGCCATCTGGATCACCTACAACCCGGACGAGATCGACGAGGCCGGCATCGACGCGCTGAAGGCCGTCATGCCCTCCAGCTACGCGCTGCTCTCGCCCTACCCCGGCCTCGACACGCCCGTCGCCGTGAGCGCGTGGAACCACCAGCTCAAGGTCGACGACGCGAGCGACCCGCGCATCTCCGAGTTCTTCACCGAGTACTGGCGCAGCCAGAACGCCCCCGAGCCGAACGCGTCGTGCTCCGGCGCGATCGACGGACCGGGCAAGGCCTGAACGTGAGCGACGACACCCCGGTCGCGCGTCCCGCGGTCCGGTGGGCCGTCGTCGCGCTGGTCGCCGTCGCCGTCATGGCCGTCGCCTTCGCGATCGGACGCTTCACGGCGTTCGGCGCGACGGCGGCGCCGGCCCACCCCTCCGACACCTCGGCCGAGGCCGGCTTCGCGCGCGACATGCAGGTGCATCACACGCAGGCGGTCCTCATGGCGATGGAGATCTACCGCAAGACCGCGGATGACGAGCTGCGCACCCTCTCGTACGACATCGCCACGACGCAGTCGGGCCAGCGCGGCGAGATGTTCGGATGGCTGGTCGAGTGGGGCCTGCCGCAGGCCTCGAGTCAGCCGCTCATGACGTGGATGGAGAAGTCCGACGCGCACAGCCACGGCGACACCGCCGCCAAGACGCAGGAGGAGCTGCTGTCCGAGATGGGAATGGCCACCGATGCCCAGCTCGACGAGCTGCGCAGCGCCCAGGGCCAGCCTGCGGACTGCCTCTTCCTCGAGCTGATGACCCGCCATCACGAGGGCGCGATCCCGATGGCCCAGGCCGTCATCGAGCTCGGCGACGATGCGCGCGTGAAAGAGGTCGCGGGCGCGATCGTCACCGGGCAGTCGGCCGAGCTCGACGCCATGCGCGACATCCAGTCCCGTCTGTCCTGCGCCGGCTGACCCGCGCCCGACCCGGTCCGCGCCCGCCCGCCTCCGCGCCTGTGAGGCCCTCGCCCGCCCGGTCCGCGCCCGCCCGGTCCGCGCCCGCCCGGTCCGCGCCCGCCCGGTCCGCACTCGGCCCGCTCAGCCTCGCTCCGCGCCCGCCCGCCTGCCCGCGTTGCGCCTTGCCGGTCCCTCCCCACGCATAAACGCCGTTCGTGCGTGAAAACAGGCCCTCGCACCGTTTCTACGCAGGAACGCCGTTTACGCGCGTCCCGCCCCGCGCGTCCCGCCCCGCGCCGCCGCGCGTCCCCGCCCCGCGCCGCCGCGCGTCCCCGCCCGCGCCGCCCGCGTCGAGCAGCCGACGGCGTGCCGCGGACACGCAGAAGGGCACGGCATCCCGGATGCCGTGCCCTTCGCGTCGGGGCGGATCTCAGCCCTTCGTGGCACCTGCCAGCAGGCCGCGCACGAAGAAGCGCTGCAGCAGGAAGAACACGATCAGCGGCACGAGGATCGAGATGAACGTTCCCGCGGACTGCAGGAACCACTGGTCGCCCCACGTGCCCGACAGGGAGTTCAACGATTGCGTCAACGGCAACGATGACGACGGCGCGAAGATCGTCGCCACCAGCAGGTCGTTCCACACCCAGATGAACTCCAGCACCGCGAAGGATGCCAGGGCGGGAGCGGCGAGCGGAAGGATCAGGCGGAAGAAGATCTGCCCGTGTCCCGCGCCGTCGACGCGCGCCGCCTCGATCACCTCGGCGGGGATCTCGGCGATGAAGTTGTGCAGCAGGAAGATCGCCAGCGGCATCGCGAAGATCACGTGCGCGATCCACACGGTGGCGAAGCTGTGCTCCACCCCGCGCAGGTCGAAGCCCGGGAAGATCGTCACCTCGTTGATCGTCAGTCCGCGCGAGAACAGGCTCAGCAGGGGCACCAGGGCCATCTGCAGCGGCACGATCTGCAGCGCGAAGATGAAGATGAAGAAGAAGTTGCGACCCTTGAAGTCGATCCACGCGAACGCGTAGGCGATGAGCGAGGCGATCGCCAACGCGAACAGCACCACCGGGATGGTGATGGCGAGCGAGTTCAGGAACGACTGCGCGAGCGTCAGCGCGGTGCCGCCCGACGTCAGGGCCAGACGGTAGTTCTCCAGCGTGAACGACGGGTCGGTGAAGACGGTCCACCACCCGGTCGACTGGGTGTCCGACCCCGGTCGGAACGAGGTGATGAACAGACCGAAGGTCGGGATCGTCCAGAAGAACGCGATGACGATCGCCGCGATCGTCGCCCCCTTCGAGGTCAGGCGCTTGCGCGCCATCGCCTCGTGCTTGCGGGTGTCGCGGGCGACCTGACGGGCCGAGCGGGTGTCGGTGGTGGGCTCGAGCACCACGGTGGAGGTGGTCATCGCACTTCCCTCTGCTTCCGGATCTGGCGCACGTTGAAGATGATCAGTGGCAGCACGAAGAGGAACAGCACCACGGCCAGCGCGGCGGAGTGGCCGTAGCTCTGGAAGCGCTGCTGCTGGTTGACCATCTCGAAGGCGAGGACGGTCGAGTCGTTCCGGCCACCGGTCATGACGGCGACGATGTCGTAGATCTTCAGGGCGCCGATCGCGATCGTGGTCAGCACCACGATGAGCGAGGAGCGGATGCCTGGCACGGTCACGTTGATGAACCGCTCCCACGCGCTCGCCCCGTCGAGCTCCGCCGCCTCGTTCTGCTCCGGCGGGACCGCCTTGATCGCGGCCGAGAGGATGACCATGGCCAGACCGGTCTGGCTCCAGATGAACACGACGACGAGCAGGAGGGTGTTGATGAGCGGAGAGGCCGACAGCCAGGAGATCGGCTGACCGCCGAAAGCGGTCACGATCGCGTTCAGGATGCCGAGCTGGTCGCCCTGGCGGAAGTCGTAGACGAACTTCCAGATGATGCCCGCACCCACGAACGAGATGGCGAACGGCATGAAGATGAGCACCTTGAGGTACTTCTCCCCCGCCGCGCGGTCGATGAAGACGGCGTAGGCGAGACCGATCGCGGTCGCGATCGTCGGGGCGAGCAGCACCCAGATGAGGGTGTTGATGACCGACCAGAAGCCCTCGGGGTTCGTGAAGGTCCAGATGTAGTTCTCGAACCCGACGAAGTTGTCGCCGGTCTTGTCGAAGAACGACTGGAAGAAGGTCGTGATGGCCGGGTAGACGAGGCCGATCAGCAGCAGGATCGCGGCGGGCGCGGCGAAGAGGATGAGCTGGAACAGGTACCCCGCGCCCTGGCGGGAGCGGTAGTCGGCGTAGAAGAGGATCGCGCCGAGGAGCACCGCGATGCCGAGCACGTAGATGACAGCGTTCTGGTACGGACGCAGCAGCATGAAGGCGAGGATCGGCACGGCGAAGCACGCCGCGAGCCGCAGCCAGAAGTAGCCCTTGCCCGAGCGGGGCGCGTATTCGATGAGGAGCAGGAGCAGGCCCACGACCGCTCCGAAGACCACGAGGACGAGCGGGATCTGCACGATCGGGCTGAGCCCGCCGAGCCAGATGAAGAAGCTGTTGAGGGAGAAGCCGAGTGTGGTCGGCTTGGTGTCGGCGGGAGCGCGCGTCACCATGAAAAGGAAGAGCGCCACCACGAGGATGAGCCCCACGACGACCACGAGCAACGTGGTGCGATTCGCGGCCGCGGAGCCGCGTGACGCGGCCTTGCCCCGGCCGGTCGGCGGGGGCGACGCCGCCGGCGTCGTCTCCGCGTTCTTGATATCGGTCATGACGTCCCTCCCGAACACGCCTTCGTGCTCATCGATGAGTGCCCGTGTGGTGCTTGGGGCGGAATATGAGTATGGACCGGATGGGCCGCCCGCGTCGCGGGCGGCCCATCCTTTTCGATCGGTTCGATCAGTTGTCGTAACCGGCCTGGATGTTGCTGAGCACCTCGTCGGTCGGGGTGCCGTCGATCCAGCTGACCATGCCCTTCCAGAACGACCCGGCGCCGACGGTGGCCGGCATGAGGTCGGAGGCGTCGAAGCGCAGGGTGGTGTTCGGGTCCTGCAGCGTCTTCATCGCCTCGGTGAGGAACTCGCTGGACGCGAGCGAGGGGTCGGCGCCCTTGTTGGCGGAGATCACACCGCCGAGCTTGACGCGGGCGTCGGCGAACTCGGGCGTCGACATGAACTCGACGACCTTCTGCACGCTCTCGTCCTCGGAGAAGGCCGCGACGAACTCGCCGCCACCCTCGACCGCCAGCTCGCCTTCCTTGACGCCCGGGAGCAGGAACGCGTACACGTCGCCGTCGGGGGCGATCGTGGGCGTCTGACCCGCTGCGTTCGTCACGGTGAGGAAGTTCGCCGAGAGGAACGACGCCTGGTGCGTCATCGGGCAGCTGCCGTCGGCGACCTTGGCCGCGACATCGGCGAAGGCGGTGGAGTTGATGCTCTTGACGTCACCGAAGCCGGCGTTGACGTACGAGGGGTTGAGGAGGATCTCCCCCACGGAGTCGAAGGCCTGCTTGATCTGCGGGTCGGTGAACTTGACCTCGTTGGCGACCCACTGGTCGTACACGTCGGGGCCCGACTGGCGGAGGACCATGTCCTCGATCCAGTCCGTTCCCGGCCACCCGGATGCCGCGTCGGAGGCGAAGCCGGCGCACCACGGGGCCGCGCCGGTCTTCTGCTGGATGGTCTGGGTGAGCGTCATCAGCTCGTCGAAGGTCTTGGGGACCTCGACGCCCCACTCCTTGAACTTCGCCGGCGAGTACCAGACGTAGCCCTTGAGGTTGGCCAGCATCGGGGCGGCGTAGAAGGTGCCGTCGTCGGTGCCGTAGGACTTCCAGTCCTCGCCCCAGTACTCGTCGACGTTCGACGAGACGGCGTCGGACGCCTTCTGCACCTCGCCGGTGCCGATGAGCGTCTTGAGCAGACCCGGCTGCGGCACGATCGCGATGTCGGGGGCGTCGCCACCGGACACCTTCGTCACGATGTTGCCCTCGAAGCTCTTGTCGCCGGTGTACACGACCTTGATGCCGGTGTCCTGAGTGAACTGCTCGAAGCTCTGGTTCAGCGCGTCGGCCTCGGTACCGGTGATGCCGCCGGCGATGCGCACGGTGGTCTCTCCGCTGCCCGATCCGCCCGATCCGCTGCTGTCACCCTCGGCGCAGCCCGCGAGAGCGATCGCTCCGACCGCCAGCAGCCCGACGGGAGCCAGCAGGCGATACCGCTGTGACATACCCATGTGGTCTCTCCTCTTTGAGTTCGGTGGTGCATCGGACCCTGTCGGGAACCGATTCCAGGCAACCGTAGAGGCAATCCACAAGAGTTGCAACACGAGTCAGGTCACGAACCGATAACACGCGAAATGACGCGGAAGGATGGCATTTCACCCTGCCGGAACCGGTTCCAGATTCGTCGAATATCGGATACTCTTCTTCGACGTCGACACAGACGTCGACACGTCACGAGGAAGACCCTGCGCATGAGCGGAATCGCCGATGTGGCACGCCTGGCCGGCGTGTCGAAGTCGACGGCGAGCCGCGCTCTCACGGGCGGCGGCTACGTCTCCGACGGCACACGGCGGCGCGTCGCCGACGCCGCGGCATCCCTGGGGTACGTCCCCTCCACGAGCGCCGTGAGCCTGGCCACCGGGCGCACGCGGACCATCGCGCTCATCGTCCCGAAGGTCAACCGCTGGTACTTCGGCTCGATCGTCGAGGGCGTCGAGCGCACGCTGATCCCGCTCGGCTACGACGTCACGCTCTACGTCGCCGAGCCCGGCTCGCGCGACCGCGAGAGCCTGTACTCCACGTACCTCGCGCGGAAGCGCTTCGACGGCATCATCGCGGTCGCGCTCGAGCCCGACGACGCCGATCTCGAACGCCTCGCCAACATCGGCAAGCCCGTCGTCAGCATCGGCAACGCCCTCTCCGGCGTCCCGACCCTGGGCCTCGACAACATCGCCATCACCCGCATCATCACGCAGCACCTGATCGCCCTCGGGCACACCGACATCGCCTTCGTCGGCAGTACTCCCCCCACCGACGCCCCGGCCAAAGACGTCGACGAGCGCTCGATCGGCTACCGCAACGCGATGAACGACAACGGTCTCGCCGTGCGCATCCGCAACGTGCCGTCGACCCTCACCATCACCGATGCCTACGCTGCCGCCGCGTCGTTCCTCGCCGACGCCGCCTCGCGCCCCACCGGCGTCGTGGCCGCCTGCGACGAGGTCGCCATCGGCGTCATCATCGCCGCGCGGCGCATGGGCATCTCGGTACCGACCGAGCTCAGCGTCGTCGGCATCGACGGTCACGATTACGCCGAGATGTTCTCGCTCACCACGATCGAGCAGTTCCCCCAGGCCCAGGGCATCGAGGCCACCCGCATGCTCGTGCGCATGATCGAGGGCGCCGGCGAGGTGCCGCGGCGCACCGAGGCCGACACCCGTCTGGTCGTGCGCTCCACGACCGCTCCCCCGCGCTCCGCGT